>NZ_JBHWJZ010000052.1:0-45104 GCF_042731085.1 Streptomyces sp. NPDC059875 | reverse complement strand
CCCTGGGGCGTTCGCCTCCTCTTTTTTTTATCACCCCCCCCCCCCCGGGTGTTGGGTCCCCCCGGCGGCCCGCCCCCCCCCCCCCCCGCGGGCGAGGCCGGCCGCTCGGTCGTGCCGTCACGCGGAGGCGGTGGAGACCCGGTTGAAGAGGCGGCCGCCGAGGTCGATGCCGGCGACGGCACCGCTCGTGTCGCGGGAGAAGAAGCCTCGCTGTCCCTGCAGTCCACCGGCGGTGACCACGAACTCGTCGTCGGCGGGCAGCAGGCCCATGGCGGCCGGCTCGTAGTCCGCGGGCATCTCGAAGTCGGCCGCCTCACGGAGCTCCGGCTTGATCACGGCCGCGATGGTCAGCCCCGCCCCGTCGCTGCCGACGGTGAGCGTCATGGCGTCGTTCTCGTAGTCCCCGACGACCTCCTGGGCGCGCGCCTCGTCGTACGGCAGCGGCTCCGGGTCCTTGTCCACGACGCCGAGGTAGTGCTCCAGGGCCCAGCGGACGGCGGACCGGTTGAAGGGAATGCCGTCCGTGCCCGAGTTGGACATGGCGACGACGGCGAAGTTCCGCTCGGGCACGATCAGCAGCTCGACGAACTGCCCGTTGGTCGAACCACCGTGCTCGATCGTCCGCGCGCCGTCCACCTCGCGCAGGAACCAGCAGATGCCGAAGCCGTCGCCGAGATTGCTGCCGCGCAGCTCGACCGTCTGCTTCCGCATCCGGTGCAGCAGCTCGGCGGGCAGGAGCTCCTCGCCGTTCTCCGTGCGACCGTCACCGAGCTGGAACCGCGCCCAACCGAGGACGTCCGCCGCCGAGGCCGCGAGACCCCCTCCGGGGTTGTTGCCACGGGTGAGCGGCCACTCCTTCGCGACGGCCAGGTTGCCCTCCTCGTCCGGGTTGTGTCCCACGGCGAACCGCCGTGTCATCACGTCGGCAGTCCCGAAGAAGCTGTTCGACAGTCCCAGCGGCTCGAGCAGGAGCGAGGCGATGGCCCGCTCGTACGTCAGACCCGTGACGTTCTCCAGGACGCGCCCGAGCAGGTTGAACCCGGCCTGGCTGTACGAGGCGCGCGCTCCTGGCTCGCCGATGAACTCCAGGTCGGCCATCTTCTCCACGAAGGCGGCCAGGGCGTCGTCGCCGTCACCGGTGTCGACGATGAGGTTCCAGTCCAGGCCCGAGGTGTGGTTGAGCAGGTTGAGGACGGTGATCTCGGCCGCCGCCTTCTCGTCGGACAGCACGAGCTCGGGCACGTACCGGCGCACCGGAGCGTCCAGCTCGACCCGGCCGTCGGCGACCAGGCGCATCAGCGCGGTCGCCGTGAAGGTCTTGGTCGCGGAGCCCAGCTGGAACAGCGTGTCCTTGTCGACGGGCAGCGGGTTGTCGAGGCTGGTCACGCCGTTGAACGCGTAGACCTCGCGACCGTCCGCCCACACGGCGAGGGCTGCGCCGGGGACACCGAACTTCGTGGCGGTCTGCTCGATGAACTCGGCCTGCCGGGCCTGGGACTGCTCGGTGGTGTGGGCACTCATCGTGGGCATCTCCTGATCGGATGTCGTCGTTCTCGATGAACACGACGATGCCCGAGCCCGCTGACAGCACGCCGATCACGCACTGACAGCGGACCGCCCCGGCCGTCAGGGGTTCGCGCCGCCTGTCAGCGGTTCGCGCGCCTGTGGGACGCCGCGGCCGATCACCGCGCGATCTCGGCGGCCGGGCCCATGACGATCACGGGCTTCTTGGCCGGGTCCAGTGCGCGCAGCAGCTGCCGCATCCCGTCGGCCGTCAGGGAGATGCACGCCTGGGTGGGGCCGCCGTGGTCGACGTGGATCCAGACGCCGCCGCCGCGCTCCTGGCCGAGCGGCCGTTCCTTGTCCAGGGGGGTCATGCCGGGGATCCGGTTGTAGTCGATGGCGACCACGTAGTCGAACGACCCTTCCAGGGGTTCGCCGAGGAAGCCGGTGCCCGGAGAGACGAACTCCTCGTCGTGGTCGTAGGGCAGCTTCGCCCCGGGGTCGGGCAGCCTTCCGCCCGCGTCGCCGAGCCCGAACACCCCGATCGGCGTGCGGAGATCGCCGGCCCAGTGCTCCTCCGTCCAGCCGCGCAGCGCGTTGTGCGCGTTCCACGGCCCGGCGGCGCGCCGCCACTTCCCAGCCTTGTCCCGCTCGTAGAGCACCGCTGTGGCCACGTTGGTGTCGCGGGTCTCCCCCGTGACCACGAATGCCTGGCTCGTGTCGTCCGGCATTCTCGTACGGGTGACGGGGCCGACACCGGGAGGGGCGGCGGGCACGGCGGGTACGGCGGGCCGGGCCGCGGCCCCGGGGCCCGCGTTCTTGGCGGCGGCGCGGGGCACCGCGGGTGGCGCGGAGTCCTCGGGTGACACCGTCATGTAGCCGACGACGGCGAGTGTCGCGCAGAGGGCGGCGGTCAGCACACGCGGGCCGGGGCGGACCTTCCTGACAGGCATGGGACGGCATCCTCCGACGCTGGGGGGCGTAAACGCGGCGATACGTACCCGGTCCGCGTCCGTCCCTGTCGGAAGTGCGGCGCACTCACCCGACCGGGGCAGAGCCGGCGGATCGCCGCGTCCGGTTGGCGGAAGACCGTCAGTGCGGCCCCCGCTCCGTACGGAGGTGGCGATCCGTCAGGAGGCGCCTGTGTCAGGCGATGCTTCTGTCAGGCGGTGGCGGGGGTCTCGTCGAGCTCCCAGGCGTGGCGCTTGAACTCGCGGGCGAAGTCGGGGTGGTCCTCCCAGTTGCGGGCGACACCCCGCAGGACGTCCCAGTTGTGCTCGAGGGCCTGGTCGATGATGTTGCGCATCGCCGGGTCGGCCGCCGCCCGCTGCTCGGCGAGGCCCTTGACGGCCGCCGCGGCCTTCACGGTGCCGAGGAGGGCGCGCAGGGCGCGGGAGGTGTCGTCCATGCCGAAGCCGTGGTCGCTGCCGGTCTCGGGGTCGAACAGCGGGCGGAGGCGTGCCTCGATGAACGCGGTGATGCGCTCGAAGTGCTGGACGTCCATCGGGGTCTCCTCTTTCGCTTCCATTCGGTGCGGGTGAACCGACGTCACCACGGCCGCCGCCATTATCCCCGGAACGCAGGCGGGTCCATCCGCACGTCGCGGAAAAGGGCGTGCGTGGTGACGGCGCCCTCGGTGCGGTCCTCGGGGACGGCCCACACATGGACGGAGGGGGCCTCGGAGGCGTTCGTGAGCGGGGACCAGCCCGGTTCTCCGGTGCCCGCGAAGGCGGCCCAGGCCCGGATCATCCGCTGCGACAGGGCCCGGTCGTCCGCGTCGGCGGGGCCGCCGGTGAGGAAGTCGACACCGGTGGCGTCCAGGGTGCCGAGGCCGAAGGGCACGTCGGCGGCGTGCCAGGCGCGCACGGGGCTGCCGTCGGGGCGGGTGCGCCGGCGGTCGAAGCGCGACAGATAGGTGCGGCCGCCCGCGCGGGCGTGGGCCTCGGCGAGGCGGACGGTGTGTGCGGCGAACACGGTGTCGCCCGCGAGCGCGAGGAAGACGTCGAGTACGGGCGCCTCCGGCATGAGGGCGCGGTACTGGGCGAGGAGGTCCCTGGGCAGCCCGTATGCGGCGGCGAACCGGGCGAGGCCGTCCTCGGTGGTGACCGAGGGCATGGAGCCGACCGTGTGCATGAGCCGGTACTCCTCGGTGGTGTGGCACACCAGGAGGTCGATCTGCCGACCGGCGCCGTCGGCGAGGGCGTCGAGCGGGTCCCTCGTCACCGTCTCGCCATCGAGGACGGGGCCGTAGAGGACGGTGTCGTAGTGCAGGAACCCCGCGGAGGGGTCGTCCGCGTAGCGCGCCACCACCCGGTCCGAGGCCTCGACGAGAGCCTGCGGGGACGCGGAGACCAGGCCCTGCGCGGTGGGGGCGAAACCGGCGGCGTCCGCCACCTCACGGGCGATCGCCGCGGCGAACTGCGGCGGGAAGGTGGCGTCGGGGACGCTGTGTGCGACGGCGCGGCGGAAGAGCCCCTCGGCCCGGGGACTGGTCATCAGGCAGGCGATCGAGCCGCCGCCGGCGGACTGACCGGCGACCGTGACGTTGTCCGGGTCGCCGCCGAAGGCGGAGATGTTGTCGCGCACCCACTCCAGCGCGGCGATCTGATCGAGCAGTCCCCGGTTGTCGGGGAAGCCGGGGACGTGTCCGAACCCTTCGAAACCGAGCCGGTAGTTGCACGTGACCACGGTGAGTCCGGCCCGCGCGAGGGCCGCCCCGTCGTAGTCGGGCTGGGCCGAGGACCCGAAGGTGTAGGCGCCGCCGTGGATCCAGAACAGCACCGGGCGGGGGCGCGAAACGTCCACGGGAGACCAGATGTTGAGGGAGAGGACGTCCTCCTGGTCCGCGCGCCAGACCGGGGCGCCGGGCAGCTCCGCCGACTGCGGGGGCACCGGCCCGAAGCGGGTGCAGTCCCGTACGCCCTCCCAGTCTGCGACCGGCATGGGCGCCCGGAAGCGGCCGGCGCCGAAGGGCGGTGCGGCGTACGGGATTCCCAGCGCGACGCGCAGCCCGTCGACCACCGTGCCCCGTACCGAACCCTGCTTCGTCACCACGATGTCGTCGGCAGCACGCGCATGCACAGGTGGAACTCTCCTTCTCGTCCCCGCCGGTGTCTCCGGGCGGGCAGGACACCCTCGCACGGGGCCGTCGGCCGGGCAATCGAATAAAGATCATTCCGGGGCGGGGGCATCCCGGTCCAGGGGCTGTTCGGCCCAGATCACCTTGCCCTCGGCCGTGTAGCGGGTGCCCCAGCGCCGGGTGAACTGGGAGATCAGGAAGAGGCCGCGGCCGCCCTCGTCGGTCGTCCGCGCGTGCCGCAGATGGGGGGAGGTACTGCTGGCGTCGAAGACCTCGCAGATCAGGGTGCGTTCGAGGATGAGACGCAGCCTGATGGGCCCCGAGGCGTGCCGGATGGCGTTGGTGACCAGCTCACTGACGACGAGTTCGGTGGTGAAGGCCAGCTCCTGCAGTCCCCAGGCGGCGAGTTGGCGTGCGGCCATCACCCGAGCGCGGGCCACGACGGCCGGGTCGGCGGGCAGGTCCCACACGGCGACCTGCCCGGCCGCCAGGCTGCGGGTCCTGACCAGCAGCAGCGCCGCGTCGTCGGTGTACGGCCTGTTGGGCGCGAGTTCGTGGACGACGCTCCGGCACAGCTCGTCGAGGGGAAGGTCCCGGGACCGGAGGGCGCGGGACAGTCCCTCCTTGCCGGCGCCGGGCGCGGCGATGAGGCCGTCGGTGTAGAGGGCCAGCACGCTGCCCTCCTCCAGGGGCAGCTCGACCGACTCGAACGGCAGCCCCCCGATACCCAGGGCAGGGCCGGGCGGCAGCTCCGGGAAGCCGACCGTTCCGTCGGGGGCGACGACGGCGGGTGCGAGGTGGCCCGCGCTCGCGAGGTCGCAGCGCAGGCTCACCGGGTCGTAGACCGCGTACAAGCAACTGGTGCCGACGGCCCCGGGGTTGGCCACGCCGCCGAAACCGGCCTCCTGCCCCTCACGGGTCACCCGGACGACGAGGTCGTCGAGGTGGGCGAGGAGTTCCTCGGGCGACAGGTCGAGGTCGGCGAGGGTCCGCACGGCGGTGCGGAGCTGGCCCATGGTGGCGGCGGCCTCAATGCCGTGGCCGAGCACCTCGCCGACGACGAGGGCGACCCGCGCTCCGGAGAGGGGGATGACGTCGAACCAGTCGCCTCCGAGGCCGGAGAGTTCGTCGGCCGGACGGTAGAAGGAGGCCGCGTCGACGGCCTCCTGCCGTGGGACGCCGTGCGGGAGGAGGCTGCGCTGGAGGACGAGCGCTGCGGCGCGCTCGCGGGCGTAGCGGCGGGCGTTGTCCAGGCAGACGGCGGCGCGGGCGACGAGCTCCTCCGCGAGCCGCAGGTCGTCCTCGTCGAAGGCCTCGTCCCGCCGCGACCGGAAGAACGTGGCCACGCCGAGGGTGACCCCTCGGGCGAGGATCGGCACGACCATGGCCGTGTGCGCGACGGGCTCGGCGGGCGGCCGCGGGATGGGGTCGGCGGTCGTGGGCGGTACGGGCTGGGCGGGTGCGGGCGGGGTGGAGTCGGCCGGCGTGGGCGGTACGGGCCCGGTTGGCGCGGGCGATACGGACCCCGCGGCGCCCTCCCCGGATGCCGTGGCCTCGCCCTGCCCGGATGCCGTGCTCGTGACGCGGTCCGCTTCGTCGCTGCCTGCCGGGCCCCGGACGGGGAGGGCCGACTCCCTGGCGGCGGCGTCCAGCCGGGCGGCGCGCCAGGACCGGCCGCGGGCCAGACAGTCGATCTGGGGCGACGACGGCAGGTAGCCGGCCGCCTCCCCCGGCTCCACCACCGTCTCGGGTGCGCCCGCCCGCGCCATCTGTGCACCCGCGCGCACCAGCCGTACGGCGGTGGCGCCTGCGGTCGGCCCGGGGGACGGCTCCGCGCCCCGGATCACGGAGTCCAGCAGGTCGACCGCGACGAAGTCCGCGAGGCCGGGCACCGCCACATCGGCGAGGTCCTGGGCGGTCCCCATGACGTCGAGGCTGCGGCCGATGCGTTCACTCGCCCGCGCCATCAGGGCGAGCCGGAGGCGCGCGCGGTAGCGGTCGGTGATGTCGACGACCGCGTAGCAGACCCCGAGGGCGCGGCCGTTGTCGTCGTCGAGCCGGATGAACGACATGGCGTGGGCGTGGTCCCGGCCGGGCTCCGCCCGGGTGCGGCCCACGTGTTCGTACCCCGTGACGGGTTCGCCGGTGTCGAGGACCTGGCGCATCTTCGACTCGACCCGCTCCGCGTCCAGGCCGGGCTGGATCTCAGCGAGCCGCCTGCCGCGGCGCTGGTCGGCGCGGCCTCCGCCGAAGTGCTCAAGCGCCGTGTTCGACCACACGCAGCGCAGCTCCGTGTCGACCAGCGCGAGCCCGACGGGTGCCTGGGTGACCATCCGCTCCAGCAGGGCGGGGCCCATGGTCCACCGCGGGGAGGGCGCCGCGCCGGCGGCGACGGCCAGCCAGCGTGCCGGGGCCGCGTCGCCGGGCAGAGAAACCACGGTGACGTCGACGGCGATGTCCCGGCCGTCCCGGTGTCGCGCCAGGAGGACACCCGACCATCCGCCGTCCGTCGCGCAGCTCTCCGCGATCGCGGGCAGGAGTGCGGCCTCGCGTGGCGCGAGGAGGGACTCTACGCGGCTGCCGCGCATCTCCTCCGGGGAGTGACCGAGGAGCCGCTCGTCCGCGTAGGGGTGTCCGACCACCACTCCGGCCTCGTCGAGGAGGAGGACGACGGAGTCCGCGACGCCGAACGCCGGCGCCTGCCCGGTGGTGTCTGTGCCCTCAGGTCTCCCCACGGCCGTCGGCTCCGTTCTCGGATCCCACCCTGTTTTTCCCTTTTATCACACTGTGCACTCTTCCTTCCGGGCTCGGTACCGGCGTCACCCCATCGGCCTACAGGCCGGGTTCCCGACCGGCCGGAGAGGTTAGTCAGCACCCAAGGACCGACGACCAGGGAGGCGGGCACGTGACTCGACCGAAGATCCTCGTGGTGGGCGCCGGCTTCGCCGGGGTCGCCTGCGTGCGGCGGCTCGAGCGACGGCTGACGGGCGGCGAGGCGCAGATCTCGCTGCTCACGCCGTTCTCGTACCAGCTGTACCTGCCGCTCCTCCCCCAGGTGGCGGCCGGGGTGCTGACCCCCCAGTCGGTCGCGCTGTCGCTGCGGCGCAGCAAGCGGCACCGGACCCGGATCATTCCGGGCGGCGCCATTGGTGTGGACACCGCGGCGAAGGTCTGCGTCGTCCGGACGATCACGGGCGAGCTCGTGAACGAGCCGTACGACCATCTCGTGCTGGCACCCGGCAGTGTGACGCGCACCTTCGACATCCCGGGGCTGCGCGAGCACGCGCGAGGGATGAAGACGCTCGCCGAGGCGGTCTACATCCGCGACCACGTGATCGCCCAACTCGATCTCGCGGACGCCGGCCACGACGAGGCCGAGCGGGCGGCGCGGCTGCAGTTCGTGGTGGTGGGCGGCGGTTACGCGGGGACGGAGACCGCCGCCTGTCTGCAGCGGCTCACACACAACGCGGTCAAGCGCTATCCGCGCCTCGATCCGAAGCTGATCAAGTGGCATCTGGTGGACCTCGCCCCCAAGCTCATGCCCGAACTCGGCGACAAACTCGGCGGCGCGGCGCTGGACATCCTGCGCCGCCGCGGGATCGAGGTCTCGCTGGGTGTGTCGGTCTCCTCGGTGGACGCCGACGCCGTGACGCTCACCGATGGCCGGGTGCTGCCGAGCCGCACCCTGATCTGGACGGCCGGCGTGGCCGCCAGCCCGCTGATCGGCACCCTGGGCGCGGAGACTCTGCGGGGCCGCCTCGTGGTCGGACCGGACATGGTCGTCCCCGGCGTGGACGGGGTGCACGCCCTGGGTGACGCCGCGGCAGTGCCGGACCTGGCCAAGAACGAGGAGGGGGCGATCTGCCCGCCGACCGCCCAGCACGCACACCGGCAGGGCAAGCAGGTCGCCGACAACATCGTGGCGGCGCTGCGGGGCGATCAGACCTACCCCTACTTCCACCGGGATCTCGGCCTGGTGGTGGACCTCGGCGGGCGGGACGCCGTCTCGAAGCCGCTCGGCGTCGAACTGCACGGGACGCCCGCGCAGGCGGTGGCCCGCGCGTACCACTGGGCGGCGCTGCGGACCAATGTGGCCAAGACGCGGGTGATGACGAACTGGCTGCTCAACGCCGCGGCGGGCGACGACTTCGTGCGTACGGGGTTCCTGGCGTCCCGGTCCGGAACCCTCGCCGACTTCGAGTACACCGACGTCTACCTCACACCTGAGCAGGTCCGGGCGCACACCTCGGCTCTGCGCGCTCAGGGCTGAGGCGGGCTCCCGTCGCCGCGGCGCGCGAGGGTCGTGAGCAGCGCGCTCGTCCACAGGGTCGCGCGGTGGCCGAGACCGGCGTCGATCACCACGCCGCCGAGCCATGGCGGTTTCGGCGGGACCGGCGCCGGTGGGTCAGAGCCAGCCGTTGCGGCGGAAGCTGCGGTGGAGGAGGAAGCAGGCGGTGGCCATCGCGCCGACGACGAGCGGGTAGCCGTAGGTCCAGCGGAGCTCGGGCATGTTGTCGAAGTTCATCCCGTACACCCCGCAGACCATCGTGGGGACGGCGATGATCGCCGCCCATGCCGTGATCTTGCGCATGTCCTCGTTCTGGGCGACGGTCACCTGCGCCAGATGGGCCTGGAGGATCGAGTCGAGCAGTGCGTCGAAGGACGTGATCTGTTCGGTGATCCGGGACAGGTGGTCGGCGACGTCCCGGAAGTACGGCTGGATGTCCGGGCCGACGAGCGACAGCGGCTGCGCGGCGAGGGCCTGCAGCGGGCGGTCGAGTGGGGCCACCGCCCGCTTGAGTTCGAGGAGCTCCCGCTTGAGCTGGTAGACGCGCCCGGCGTCGCCGCGGGACGCCTGCTCGCTGAAGACGGCCGTTTCGACGGCGTCGATGTCGTTCTGCACGGCGTCGGCGACGGCGAGGTAGTCGTCCACCACATGGTCGGCGATGGCGTGCAGGACGGCGGCCGGCCCCTTGGCCAGCTGTTCGGGGTCCGCCTCCAGGGCTTCCCGCAGCGGGCCGAGCGAGCCGTGCCTGCCGTGCCGGACGGTGATGACGAAGTCGGCTCCCGTGAAGACCATGAGCTCGCCCGTGTCGACGACCTCGCTGGTGGCGGTGAGCTCCTCGTGCTCGACGTAGCGGACCGTCTTGAAGACGGCGAAGAGCGTCTCGTCGTACCGTTCCAGCTTCGGCCGCTGATGGGCGTGGACGGCGTCCTCGACGGCCAGGGGGTGGAGCCCGAACAGCTCGGCGAGTCCGGCGAACTCCTCCACGGACGGCTCGTGCAGCCCGATCCAGACGAACCCGTCGCCGGACTTGCGCACCCTCCGCACCGCCTCCTCCGCGGGGCAGGCCCCCCGTTGCCGCGCCCCGTCCTCGTACAGCACACAGTTGACGACCGCGCTCCCCAGCGGCGAGCGCGCCGGGTGGCTGAGGTCGACGGTCCGGCGGTAGGCGCGGCGGACGGTGCGTCGGAGGTTGCGGATTATGGGCACGTGGGCTCCTCAGGACGATCAGCGGACAGTGTGCCACCGCCGGACCGCGGACGGGACTCCTGACAAATGTCACAGGTTCCTGTGCACAAGATCATCCCGAGGGTGGAGGGCGGGCCGGGAGACCGCGACAAGGATGGATCCACCGCACTCAACGAGGGAAGCAGGATCCACCCATGTCTTCATCCCGCAGGGCCCACCTTTCGGCCGTCGCCGCGGCCACCCTGATCGCGCTCTCCGCCTCGGCGTTACCGGCACAGGCCGTCGTCGCCGGGCCCGGCTCCCCCGGGGTCTCGTCCTCCGTCGACGCGCCTGCGACCGGCCGCGGTCTCGACCGGGCGGCGCTGCGCGGCTCACTCGACGCCTTCCACAAGGCGGGGATGTACGGCGCCTATTCGGCGGCCCGTGACGGCTCCGCGCAGTGGCGGGGAGCCACGGGCGTCGCCGACGTCGACACCCGCCGGCCCACGCGGCCGGACTTCGAGCACCGGGTCGGCAGCATCACCAAGACCTTCACGGCCATCGCCGTCCTCCAGCAGGTCGGCGCCGGACGCATCGACCTCGACGCTCCCGTCGGCCGCTATCTTCCCGACCTCGTGCCCGGCGAACGCGGCCGGCAGGTGACCGTCCGGATGCTGCTGAATCACACCAGCGGCATCCCCGACTACTTCCTGCCCGCCTTCCCCGGCCTCCTGGAGAACCCGGGCAAGGTGCTCGACGAGCACCGCCTCCGCCGCATAGCCCCGGAGGAACTGGCCCGCCTCGGCCTCGCGGCCCCGCCCGTCGCGGAGCGCGGGACGCACTCGTACTCGAACACCAACTACATCCTGGCCGGCTTGATCCTGGAGCGCGTGACCGGCCAGAAGGCCGAGACGTACATCACCCGGAACGTCATCCGCAAGGCCGGCCTCCGCCACACGTACTTCCCGAGTTCGCCGTCCATCAAGGGACCGCACGCCAGGATGTACGAATCGTTCTACGGCCTGATCGACCCGCCGCGCGACTACAGCGTCACCGACATGTCGTGGGCGAGCACCGCCGGCGCCCTCGTCTCGACGACGAGTGACCTCAACGACTTCTACCGCAAGCTGCTCAACGGCCGGTTGCTCGGTGCGGCGCAGCTGCGCGAGATGAAGACCACCGTCCCCGCCTACGAGACCCAGCCGGGCGAGGAACCGCTGATGCGCTACGGCCTCGGAATCTACACCCTGAAGATGCCGAGCGGCGGTTGGTACTGGGGCCATGACGGCGCCGTCTTCGGTGCCGGTACGTGGGCCCTGTCCACGGAGGACGGCAGTCGCCAGGTCGCCATCGGCTACAACCTGATGAAGTACCAGCGCTTCGACGAGCAGGGCCGCCCGCTGCCGGATCCCGTCACCGAGGCGCTGTACGCCCATGTCGACGGGGCGCTCGCCGGGACTCCCGCGTCGGCGGCCCGTGGTGTCGCGCCGCAGCGTGCGCAGGCGCTGCCCACCCTGCCGATCGGCCCGGACACGCTCCACCAGGCGTCGCTGCGGGAGTCGTCGCCGCGTTAGCCGTCGCTCCGGTGGGCCGGCCCGCGCTCCTCGAGCGTGGGCCGGCCGCCGGCGTTTCGCCATGGGCGAGGAGATGCGCCATGATCACCGGTCATGAGAGCTCTTGTAGGCATCGAACTGCCGGGCTTCCGACTCGTCGAGCCCGATGTCTGGGTCAGTGACGCGGGTGATGTGCTGTCACTGCACTTCTTCTCGCTGCGCCCGGACCTGCCCGCTTCACTGGACGACGGCCCGTCGTTGCGAGCCGCGCTGACCCGCCTCACCGCGGACGCCGGAGGCGGGCTGATAGAGGCGTCGGTGAAGTCGCTGGGAGACCTGCCCGCGCTACGGCAGATACTGAAGCTGCCGCTGCCGGGACAGCCCAACGGGCAGGTGTTCATCGGCAGTTTCACCGTCCCGCGCGCGGAGTGCAGCACCGTGGTGAAGATCCAGGCGCCCGAACGCGGGATGACCGGCATGCGCGAGGCGATGGTGATGGCGCAGGTCGGACCGGACGCCTTCTACCGGGCCCATCCCTATGCCCCGGAGGTCCAGGGCGGACTTCCGTTCCACGCCGCCGACCACGCTCGGTACGACGACCAGTTCCCCGACCATCCCCTGACCCGGGTCAGGGGTGTGCTCGCGGCGCTCGCCGAAAGCGTCGGTGTGGCGCCCGAGTTCGCGGCGCTGCCGGCCTACACGGGCTGAGCTGCCGGTTCCGGTACCCGGCCGCCCCCCGCGCGGCCGGGTGCCGGGGGTCATCGCGACTGCAGGGCGTCCAGTGCTACGGCCTGGGCTATCGCCAGGCGGCGGTCGAGCCGCACGTCGTCGATCTCCAGGACGTAGCGGTCCCGCAGACCGAACTGCTTGTTCACCGACATGACCGGCCGGCCGTCGGTGGCGAAGTCGAAGTGGTACGGCCAGGCGAACGGCAGCACGTCGACGAACGGGACGAGACCCCAGACCCTGCGCACCAGCGCCACCGTTCGGTTCCGCTCCACACCCGTGGTCTCGCCGGCAGCGCCCTCCTGGCTCATGTGCCAGGTGCTGCGCAGCAGGGAGGCGGCGAAGTTCTTGCGGAGCGTGCCGACGGGGCTGCCCGAGGCGGCGCGTATGTCGTAGGTCGCGCCGAGGTCCACGATCTGCCGGGCCTGGAAGGTGAAGAGGACCTGTCGCTGGGACTCATCCGTGTAGAAGGTGATCTGTTCCTTCAGGGCCATGCGCTTCTGGTGGGCGAACGCGACGATCTCCCCCTCGGCGCCGTCCGGTCCGGCCGTGTGCACCACGTACCGATTGGCCATGGGCGTGAGCTTCTGGCGGATGTGGAAGCGGTGCTGCGACTGCTCGAGACCCACGGTGCACTCCACGTTCGTCGTTGACTTCCCGACGATGATCACGTTCCGCGCGCCCCCGCCGCAGTCATCGAAAGTCGTTCCCCGTGGAGACGAACGGCTCGGGGCTCGGCGCCGGCGGACCTAGGCTCCGCGCGAGGCGACCGCATGCCGGGGAATCGCGTGGACCATCGCCACCAGGGTGACGAGCCATGCGGCCGCCGCGATCCACAACAGGACCTGCCCGAGGCCGTCGAGCCAGGCGATGTCCGCGGCCGCCGACGTGGACAGGCAGGCGACCGCCGTCATGCCCATCGGGAAGACGGTGGCCCAGCGCCGTACGTCGTAGTCCAGGCGGGGCCGCAGCAACTCGGCAGCGAACAGGACGAGGTACCAGCAGAGGTCGACGGCCAGCAGGAGCAGGGTGATGCTCCGCAGGGCGCCATGGGCCCAGCCCTCCCACACACCGGACGCGAGGAGCTTGGAGCCGGCCAGAGCGGAGATGGCCATGGCCCCGCCGGCCACCCACTGGTCGCCGGCGCCCCCGGTGACCTGGCCGAAGTCGAAACAGAGCAGGGCGGCCGCGTAGAGCAGCAGTCCGAGGACGAAGAAGACCAGCGCCGTCCGGGCGAGCCAGTCGCCCGCCGAGGGCGCGAGGGCGGAGCCGAGGACCACGAGCCCCTGGGTGGCGACGCAGATGAGGAAGACACCGCCCGGCATGCTGCCCCGCAGATGTTTCAGAACCGGCGTGAGCAGTACCGCCCACAGCACAGCGGCCAGCGCGAGGAGCGCGGCGGCCAGTGCGGTCCAGTCGAGGACGGCCACGCGGACCCCGAGCACGGTGGTGGCCGCGACGGCGGTCAGCGCGGGCGGGGTGTCGGCCTCGGCGACCCAGCGGCGACGGTTGCGCAGCAGTCCGGTCGCGAAGTCGAGGGCGAGCAGCAGCCACAGCGCGCCCGCGAGGCAGAGCAGCGTGCGGGACAGCGTCTCGCGGCCGGTCAGATGGAAGCCGACCGAGATGATGCCGGTGGCCATCACCGCGGAGCCCGCGGCGGGCGACAGCTTGTCCCACCAGCGGGCGGTGCGCTCGTTCATGATCCCTATCGCATCGGCTCTCCGCCCGGTGCGCCACTCGGCGCGGGTTTTCGGCGTACGGCGGCGGAGGCGGCATCGAGGCGGGCGCGGGAGACCGGGGTCGAGCGACCGGGGTCCCGGTGGACGGGCGCACGGTGCACGCGTGCACGCGTCCCGTCCACCGGGTGGGGGGTCAGCGGCCGGATGCGGTCAGGAGGGCCTCCGGGGTGATGAGGGCGGTGGAGCCCGGGGCCGTACAGGCGTGGGCTCCGGCCACCGCACCGAGGCTGGCGCAGTCCAGGACGTCCCGGCCGGCGAGCCTGCCGTAGAGGAACCCGCTGACGTACGCGTCGCCGGCCCCGTTCGAGTCGACGACCGGCGCGGGCGGGGCGACCGCCGGGACGTGCCGCGGGGTGGCGCCGCCGTCCCGGGTGAGGACGTACGAGCCGTTCGCGCCCGCCGTGGCGACGACGGTCTCCGCGCGGCCCTCGCGCAGGATCTCCCGCATCAGCTCCGGGGTGCCCTCGCCGGCCCCTTCCTCGCTGAGGAAGACGAGGTCGGAGCGGAGGGCGAACTCCCGGTGGTGATCGGCGAGTCCGTCCCAGTCGTGCACATCGGTGGAGACGGGTACGCCCAGGGCCTCGATGTCGTCGTACAGGAAGCGCGTGAAGTTCATGATGGACAGGTGCGCGTGGCGCGTGCGCCGCAGCCGGGGCAGGTAGAACTCCCTGGGCATCCGCAGGTCGGCCGGGTCCCTGGCGTCGTAGAACGACATCCGGCGCCCCGTCGCGTCCACGAGGTTGACGGCGCGGCGCGTGCCGGCGGGCGAGATCACCGGGGCGAACTCGACGTCTCCCTCGGCCATGCGTTCCCGGACGAGTGCCCCGGTCCCGTCGTCGCCGATGCAGTCGAGCAGCGCGACCCTGAGGCCGAGAGCCCGGGTGCCGAGGGCCACGTTTCCCCCGGTGTGCCCGGCCCACTCCTCAATGGGACCGACCTGGACCGAGTCGGCGAGCGGGACGGGCAGTGCGTCCACCCGGATGACGGTGTCCACGCCACTGCCGCCGATCACCAAGACGTCGTACCGCGCGTTCTGTTGACTCACTGTTCCGCCTCTCGGGTCCCGCCGCGTCCCAGTATGGCCGCACCGCTGGGAGGGGGTGCGTGCGGGGAGAGGCAGACGGCCTTCAGGGTCTGGGGGCCGCGTCAGGTAGCTGCAGGGCGAAGCGGCGGACGGCATCGGTGAAGGCATCCGGATCGTCGAAGTTCGCGAGATGCCTCGCACGCGGGATCAGTTCGACGCGGGCGCGCGGATGCGCGCGGACGAAGTCCCTCTCGCCGGACCGGAAGACGATGTCCTTTTCGCCGTTCAGGACGAGCACGGGAGCCGCCACATGGCGCATCGCATCCGCGTCGAAACGGCCCAGCACCTCGCCCCAGGCGGCCGGCAGCGTATGGAAGGCGTAGCCGGAGCGGATGGTGGCTTCCACCACCTCGGGAGGATAGAGCCGGCGCAGCAGCGTGTCGTTCCACCGAGCCAGCCGGTCCGCCGGTAGGCGAGGGACGAGCCCGGCGATCCACCGATACGGCGTGGCCCACGGCCCACGCGTCGAGGCGCTGGCTCCCGCGAGGACCAGCCCTCTCAGCTGTTCCGGGCAGCGCCGTGCGAACTCCAACGAGGCGTATCCGCCGAGCGAGTGCCCGACGACCAGAGCCGGCCCGTGGTCGAGCGTGCGCACCGCAGAAGCGATGATCTCCGTCGCCGCGCTCAGACTCCACGGTTCGGCGGAGCGGGCGCCGTGGCCCGGTAGGTCGATGGCCGCCACACGGAAGTCGTCCTGGAGTGCGGCGAGCTGCGGGCTCCACTGTCCCGCGCTGAACCGCGTCCCGTGCACGAAGACGATGGGCGGTGCGTCCGCTGCAGTCATGATTCCCCCAGATCGCGCAGTCCCCGGACCGACTCTACTGGCGGTCGTCCCTGGCCCGCGCTACGGACTCGGCGCACCGGCCTCGTGGCCCTCGCGGCCTTCCGGCGTGGCATCACATACGGGGGTAATAATTCCGATATGAGTGCAAAGTCGGTAGTTGTCGGTGTGGACGGGTCCGAGCACAGTCACCGCGCCCTGGAATGGGGTCTGAGCACCGCCCGCGGGCTCGACGCCCCGCTCGTGGTGGCGCACGTGCGCTCCGAGGCGCTCCAGCTGGGAGCCGCGCGCATCGCCTCGCTCGGCGAGACCTCCGAGATCCCCGACACCGTGCTCGACGGCGTCCGCGCGTGGATGGAGGAGCAGGGCGCGAGCGTGCCCGTACGGTACGCGTCGCTCGACGGCTCCGTGCCGGATGCCCTGCTCGCCGAGGCCCGGACCGCACGGCTTCTGGCGATCGGTTCCCGTGGGCGCGGCGGCTTCGCGAGTCTGCTGCTCGGCTCCACCAGCCGGGCCCTGGCTTCGTCCGCACCCTGCCCGGTGGTCGTCGTGCCGCACGAGGCGCGGGACGCCTCGCTGGAGGGCGGGGCGAAGGCGGGCCGGGTCCTGCTCGGTCTCCACCCGGAGGAGACCGCCGACGACGTCCTCGACTTCGCCTTCCACGCCGCCCGGCAGCGGGGCGTGGCCCTCGAGGCGGTGACGGCCTACCGGCTCCCGCCCTCGCCGGTCATCCTGGTCGGCCCGCCGGCGCCCGCGCTCCAGGTCCCGCCGCCGGTCCCCGTGGACGAGATGCCCGAGCTCGTCCAGGAGACCACGCGGCGCCAGGAGGAGCGGCTCCAGCCCTTCGCCGAGCAGTATCCGGACGTCGAGGTCGTCCCCGCCGTCGTCCCCTCGGACGCGGCAGGCCGACTCGTCGAGGGGTCGCGGAGCGCGGGCCTGGTGGTCGTGGGCCGCCACCGCCGGCACCGGGTCGAATCCCTGCTCATGGGCTCGGTCGCCCATGCCGTCCTGCACCACGCCCACTGCCCGGTCGCGGTGGTCCCGCCCGCACCTCCCACGTCGTCCTGAGCCGAGGAGCCCTTCGCACGCCATCACATCGAAGCGCTTCGACTTCTTCTCGTCATGTACTGGACACACCTCAGGGCCCGAGATACGGTCTTCCCGTTCAGAGCAGCTGATCCATCCGCACGCACCGTCATTGAAGCGCTTCACACAACCGGAGGTGTGGATGGTCACCCGCGGTTCCCGAGACCGTCGCCGCGCTGCCCGCCCTCCTCTGGACGGCACACGGCGGCCAGGCGGCCGGCGCGGCGCTGGCGCGGGTGCTCGCCGGGGACGTCTCCCACGCCGACCGGCTGCCGCAGACGTGGTACGGCTCCGACGCCGATCTGCCGGGCATCCTCGACTACGACGTCATCGGCAGCCGCCAGACGTACCTCTACTTCGACGGAACCCCGCTGTTCCGCTTCGGCCACGGCCTGTCCTACACCTCGTTCGCCTACGAGGAACTGTCGGCGCCCGCATCGCGGCCGAGGGCGAACTGGTCTTCCGGAACTGCGACTTCGGGGACGGCATGACGGAGGTGACCGTCGAGGTCGCGGGCGAGGGCCGGGTCGAGTTGTCACTCGGCGGCCGGACTGCGTGGACCGGGATCGACGTCCCGGCGACCGGCGGCTCGTACACGTACACCACCCTCGGTGCCGGGATCGTCGCGCGGGGCGTGACGGACCTGCACATCAGGCTGCGTGGGCCGGTTCGGCTCGCGCGGGTCGACTTCGCCGGCTGAGGGTCCGGCCGAAGTCGACCGGCGGGGGCCGGCCCCCCCAGGGGGGGCGGGGCGGGGCCCCCCCCGGGGTGGGACCGGGGCCCCGCCCCAGGCGCCCCCCCGGTTGGGGGGGGCGTGCCGCCCCCGCCCACCCGGCGGGGGGGGCGGTTTCGCCGCGCGGGGCCCGACTCCGCGGGCTGCGGGCCCGGCCCCAGTCCCCCGGCGGGGCCCGGCACCGGATGGCTTCCGGTGCCGGGCCCCGCGCTGTGTGCGACGAGAGCGCCGGCCTCTGGCGCACCTGAGTTGCCGGGACGACAGGCACGAACCTCACCACTCCATCGGGGGAATCGAGGGGGGAACACCCCGGATCGTCACTAGTCTGAATCGGGCAACTTCAGCGAGTGACGGGGACTCTGATGTCGGATCCGATGACTGTCCTGGCCATGACCGGGGCGACCACTCTCGTGGCGGCGATGGCCACCAACGTCTGGGAAGGCACACGGGACCGGGTCGTGGAACTCTTCCGGCGCCGGGACGCGGATCGAGCGGCGGCTCTGCGGGCCCAGTTGGACGGCGACGCCGACCTCGTCCTCGAAGAGGGGGAGGACAACGACGGCGTCCGCGACGACCTGGTGCGTCCCTGGGCCCGTCGGATCGCCGCGCTGCTGCGCGACCACCCCGAGGCGGCCGACGAGCTGCGGGCCCTGGTCGAGGAGGCCGCCCTGCCCCGCGCCGCGCAGAGCTGGTCGCAGCACATCACCGCACACGCGGGCGGCGCTGCCTTCGGAGCGCAGGGGCCCGGCAGCAGCGTCCACGTGCACCATCATCGCCCGGCCTCCGGCGACGCCTCGGCATGAGCGGTCAGGACCCCTCCGCCGCACGCCAACGCGTCAGCGCGAAGGGCGGGTTCGCCTACGCGGTGATCGGGGGTGACATCCACGTCTATGTGGACGGGCTGCCCGTCTACGTACTGGAGAACTGGCGCCCGGCCCCGGACCCGGATCCGGAGTGGCTGCAGGAGCTGCCCAGCCGCATGCTGAGCGCGCGCCACGAGATCGTGCCGTTCACCGGCCGGGCCGAGGAGCTCGCCGATCTGCACGCCTGGCGCTCCTCGAGGCGCCGCCTGGCGGTTCGGTGGCTTCAGGGGCCGGGCGGCCAGGGCAAGAGCCGTCTCGCGGCGGCCCTCGCCCGGGAAGCCGTCGCGGACGGCTGGAAGGTGGTCAGGGCCGTCCACGGCCCGGGCAACGTGTTGGCGTCGGCCGCCGACGGGAGCGTGGATCTGCGGACCGACGACGCGGCCGGGCTCCTCCTCGTCGTCGACTACGCCGACCACTGGCCTCTGCCGCATCTGACCTGGCTCCTGAGCAACCGGCTCCTCCACCAGCAGCAGCTGCCGACGCGCGTGCTGCTGGTGGCCCGTGGTTCCGACATGTGGCCGGCCGTGCAGGCCACCCTCAGCGACGTCGGGGCCGCCACCTCCACCCAGATCCTCGAGCCGCTACCGGGCGGGGAGGACGGGCCGCGCGCCGAGATGTTCCGGGTCGCCCGGGACACCTTCGCCGCCTGCCGCAACCTGGCGTCCGCCACGGAGGTTCGGCCGCCGATGTCCCTGGACGGGGGCGACTTCGGTCTGACGCTCAGCATCCACATGGCCGCCCTGGTGGCCGTCGACGCCCATGTGAGCGGCGAGCGGCCACCCACCGACGCCGCCTTTCTGGTCACGTACCTCCTCAACCGGGAAAGGTCCCACTGGGCCCGGCTCCACACCCAGGACGCGGGGCGCCGCCCCGCCGCGGTCGGGCGGACCTGGAGCACGCCGCCCGAGCTGATGAACCGGACGGTGTTCGCCGCTGCCCTCACGGGGCCGGTCGCCCGGCGGGCCGGCCTCGGGGTCGCCGCGCGCATGGCCGCGAACCCTCCGGTCCTGAACCACCCCGCCGAGCGGACCCTCACGGACCACACGACCTGCTACCCGCCCCCCGAACCCGACCGGTCCACCGTGCTCGAACCCCTGCTGCCCGACCGGCTCGCCGAGGACTTCCTCGCCCTCACCCTCCCTGGGCACAGCGCCGAAACCGCCTATCCCTCGGCCCCATGGGCTCCGCCGGCCCTCCGCACGCTGCTGTCGCTCGGCGCGGACCGGACGACGGCCCCCTGGGCACCACGCGCGCTGACCTTCCTGGCCGCGTCCGCCGCGCGCTGGCCGCATGTGCGCCGCCACCACCTGTACCCGCTGTTGCGCCGCGCCCCTTGGCTCGCCGTCGCGGCC
Organism: Streptomyces sp. NPDC059875; assembly: GCF_042731085.1. Lineage (NCBI taxonomy): Bacteria > Bacillati > Actinomycetota > Actinomycetes > Kitasatosporales > Streptomycetaceae > Streptomyces > Streptomyces sp. NPDC059875. Next base: position 25,153 of record NZ_JBHWJZ010000052.1, on the reverse strand, counting down.
GGAGGCCCGGCGCTCGGCACACTGCTGGCCCTCGACGACATCGACCCCGGGCTTCTGGAGGCCGTCGAGGCGGAGCTGCCCACCCATGAGAGCGCCGAATTCGACCCGCACCGCACCGTCCTCGTCGAACGGCTCGCCCCCCACTGGCTGGCCACCTCCGACGACCCGGCCAGGCACGCCGAGGTGCACACCACCCTCGCCTTCGCCCTGACGGGCTCCGGACGGCTCCTGGAGGCACACGCCGCCACCGTACGAGCCGTCGAGCTGTACAAAGACGTGGCGGCACGGGACCCGGCGGCGCACACGGCAGGTCTGGCGATGGCGCTGGACAACCTCTGTGCGAGCTTCAACCAGCTCGACCGGCTGCCGGAGGCGGTCGAGGCGGGCGGCAGAGCGGTCGCCGTCCGGCGCCTTCTGGCGTCGACCGACCCGGGCACCCACCGTGCTCCGCTGGCCACTGCCCTGACCAACTACGCGGCAGTGCTTCGGCAGAGCGGGCGGGACATCGAAGCGCTGCGTGCGCACACCGAATCGATGGAACTGGTCACCCGACTGGTCGAGGAGCGTCCCGGCGCGTACGAGCACACGCTGGGTCTCCAGTTCCTCGGCCTGGGTGTCACCCTGCTGGCCGCGTTGCGGGAGCCGGCCGCGCTCGCCGCGACGCACGCCGCGGTCCTCCTCCTCGAGCGCGAGACGGGCAGCGGTTCGACGGTCCGCGAAGGACCACTGTCGACGGCCCTGACCAACCTGGCACGTCTCCTGCTGACCCAGAGCCCGGCCATGGGGGCCGGGGCCGATTGGCGTGAGCGGGCCCTGGAGGCGAGTGCCCGCGCGGTGGAGATCAACCGTCGGCGGGTGAAGGCGAATCCGTTCGCGTTGGCGGAAGATCTCGAGCAGTCCCTCCGGATCCACGCCAGGGCCCTCGCAGCGGCGGGCCGACCCGCGGCCGCACGGACGGCGCTCGACGAGGCCGACCTGCACTTCGTCGGTACGCGTCCGCCGGGCCGTCGCACGCACCTCCCTTACGTGGAGTACGACCCTCAGGAGGCTTCCGACGTCGTGGACGCCGTGGAACTCTCGGTGTTCCGGTACATGGCCCGCGTGGACGTGGCGAGGTACGGGGAGCATCTCCTGCCCCGCCTGTACAGGGCTCTCCCGCGTGGTGGCGAACCCGCGGACATCAATCTGTTGGAGGAGGTCGCCGACGTGCAGCGGGGTCTGTCCCTGCACGATCACGATCCGTCCTCGCGTGCCGGCCATACGTTCCTGCTCGCCTCCACGCTGCTGTCGATCAGCCAGGAGCAGTGGCGTGCAGGCCGCTGTCCGGAGGCCCTCGAAGCGATGGAGCGGGCGGTGGAGGCCCACCGTCGACTCGCGGCGATGAACCCGGGCAGGTACCGCAAGGGGTTCGTCGGGATGCTGAGGATGCTGGCGGCCCGTCAGAAGACGGCGGGCCGGCACCGCGACGCGCGTGCGAGCCGTCGCGAAGCCCGTCGTCGCCGATGGCCCTTCCTTGGAACTGCCGGCTGACCGGCGCCCGTGTCGTGTGGGGGGGGGCCGAGGCCGCCTGCCGGTGTGCCGGGCGCGCCAACGTCAACCCGTCCGGACCGTGACCTCCACGCTGCCCGATGCCGATCCGCCGCCCCACCACCCGGACCTCGAAGGGGCGGTCGGTGTCGGGCGTGGACGCGCGGACCGCGTCTCCGTGGCGTACGCCTTCGCGCATCAGCCAGAAGCCGTCGATGAACTTCATCGTGGTCCTCGGAGGGGTGCGAAGGGATGCGGGTCAGGTGAGGAGGCTGGGGGCGGCGCGGTCCAGGACACCGGAGATCCGCTCCCAGGTCTCCTCGTCCCGTGCGACGGGCGGCAGCGTCTCGCCGTGGCCCGTACCCCAGGAGGTGGCGAGCGCGACCGGGTCCTCGCCGGTCGCGGCGGACGCGGCGAGCGCGGCGGCGCCGAGGGCGACGAGTTCGGTCGCGGGCGGGACGACGAGGGGGCGGCCGGAGAGGCGGCGGATCGTGTCCGTCCAGGCGCGGCCCTGCGCGCCTCCGCCGATGAGGCGCAGCGGACGCTCCCGTACCCGGGGATCGGCGGGGTCGAGTCCGCAGGCGGTGAGGAGTTCGTCGAGGGCGCGCAGGACGGTGAAGGCGGCGCCCTCGTAGGCTGCGCCGAGGATCGCGCGCGGGGTGGTGGTGTGGCGCAGGCCCGTCAGGAGCCCGGTGGCGTGGGGCAGGTCGGGGGTGCGTTCGCCGTCGAGGTACGGAAGGACGACCACACCGTCCCCGGGGTCGACGGCCTCGCGGTCGAGCCCGAGGAGTTCGGCGAACCGGTCCACGGCGAGGGTGCAGTTGAGGGTGCAGCCGAGCGGGAGGTACGTACCGTCCGCGGCGGCGAAGCCGGCGAGGCCCGGGGCGGCCGGGCGGGTCCGGGTGGCGGCGAAGACGGTGCCCGACGTGCCGAGGCTGACGACCGGGTGGTCGAGGAGTCCCGCGCCGCCGAGTCCGAGTCCGACGGCGGCCGCCATGTTGTCCCCGGTGCCGGCGGCGACGGCGACCGTGCCGGGGAGGCCGAGGAAACGGCCGGCGGCGGGGGTGAGCGTGCCGACGGGGGTCGCGCCGCCCGGGGCCACGGTGGGCAGCGCTGCCGGATCGAGGCCGAGGAGGTCGAGGAGGTCGGTGTCGTAGGCGGACTTCGCCGTGCTGTACCAGCAGGTGCCCGAGGCGTCCCCGGGGTCGGTGACGGCGACACCGGCCAGGCGTTCGGTGAGGAAGTCGTGGGGCAGCCGCACCCCCGCCACAGAGGCCGCGACGGAGGGCTCGTGGGCGCGCAGCCACTGCCACTTGGCGGCGGTCATGGAGGCGACGGGCACGGATCCGGTCCGCGCGAGCCAGGGGCCGGGACCGCCGAGCGCGGTGGTGAGTTCGGCGGCCTGAGGGGCGGAGCGGGTGTCGTTCCAGAGCAGGGCGGGGCGCAGCGGGCGGCCCGCGGGGTCGAGGACGACGAGTCCGTGCTGCTGGCCGGCGACCGCGATGCCGATCACGGACGTCGGGGGCACGCCCGCCTCGGCGAGGGCCGCGGCGATGGCGTCTCGCAGTGCGGACCACCAGTGCTCGGGGTCGCTCTCCCGGGCGCCGTCCGTCCCCGTGACGGTGTGGTGGGCGCGCCCGACGGCGAGCAGTGCGCCGGTGGCCGGGTCCACGACGGCCGCCTTGGTGGACTGCGTGGAGCTGTCCACACCGATCACGACCGGGGCCGCGGTCCTCGTCGCCGCCATGGGCCTCACCTTTCCTCGGGCTGTGTGGCCACTCTGGCGCGGAGGTGCGCCGTGGCGTATTAGTTATCTCAGAAAACAAATAGCGCGGCCAGGCCTCGCCGGGCTTCACTTTTCCCGCGGAACGACAGAAGAGGGACCGACCATGTCGCACGGCTTCTCCCCCACCCCCGACGACCGTTTCACCTTCGGCCTGTGGACCGTCGGCTGGCAGGGCCGCGATCCCTTCGGCGAGGCGACCCGCCCCGCGCTCGACCCGGTCGAGTCGGTGGAGCGCCTCGCCGGGCTCGGGGCGTACGGCGTCACCTTCCACGACGACGACCTCATCCCGTTCGGCGCGCCGGACGCCGAGCGCGAGGCGCTCGTCAAGCGCTTCCGGGCCGCGCTCGAGCGCACCGGCCTGAAGGTGCCGATGGCCACGACGAACCTCTTCACTCACCCCGTCTTCAAGGACGGCGGCTTCACCGCCAACGACCGTGACGTGCGCCGCTTCGCGCTGCGCAAGACGATCCGGAACATCGACCTGGCCGTGGAGCTCGGCGCCACGACCTATGTGGCCTGGGGTGGCAGGGAGGGCGCCGAGTCGGGCGCGGCCAAGGACGTCCGCGTGGCCCTCGACCGGATGAAGGAGGCCTTCGACCTGCTCGGCCAGTACGTCACCGAGCAGGGCTACGACCTGCGCTTCGCCATCGAGCCCAAGCCGAACGAGCCCCGCGGCGACATCCTCCTGCCGACCATCGGGCACGCCCTGGCGTTCATCGAGCGCCTTGAGCGGCCCGAACTGGTGGGCGTGAACCCGGAGACGGGCCACGAGCAGATGGCCGGACTCAACTTCCCGCACGGCATCGCCCAGGCGCTCTGGGCCGGCAAGCTCTTCCACATCGACCTCAACGGCCAGTCCGGCATCAAGTACGACCAGGACTTCCGCTTCGGCGCCGGCGACCTCCGCCAGGCGTTCTGGCTGGTGGACCTGCTCGAGACGGCCGGATACGAGGGGCCGCGGCACTTCGACTTCAAGCCCGTGCGCACCGACGGCTTCGACGGAGTGTGGGAATCCGCGAAGAACTGCATGCGCAACTACCTCATCCTCAAGGAGCGGGCCGCCGCCTTCCGCGCGGACCCCGAGGTCCGGGAAGCCCTCGAAGCCTCCCGTCTCCCCGAACTGGCCACCCCCACCGCCGCCGACGGTCTCGCCGGCCTGCTCGCGGACACCACCGCCTTCGAGGACTTCGACGTGACGGCGGCGGCCGAGCGGTCCATGGCCTTCGAGCGCCTCGACCAGCTCGCGCTCGAGCACCTGCTGGCGGTCCGCTGACCGCGCCACCCACCTGCCTCCCACCCGCGACGGGCGCCCGGTCCACGGACCTGGCGCCCGTCGCCGTTGCGCCGTGCTCCCCGTCACCGTACTCCCCTGCCCGGAGAAGGTAGCAAGCGCTTTCCAAGAATCCTGCGCGAAGCATTGACGAAACATCAACGCCCCCTTAGCTTCATCGGCGTTGCACTTCGTACGTCATATATGAGACGCGATACATGAGATCTGAGAGTGCGTCATGACCTTCGCCCCCAGTCCCATCCCGTCCCGCACCCAGTACGTCCTGGAGGCGATCAAACACGACATCCTGACCGGCGGCCTGAGCCCCGGCCAGGCCCTGGTCGAGACCGAACTCGCCGCCCGTTTCGGGGTGTCGAAGACCCCGGTGCGCGAGGCCTTGAAAACGCTCGCCGGCAGCGGTCTCGTGGTGATGAGCCAGTACAAGGGCGCGACGGTGCGGATGGTGGACGCCGACATGGCCCGCTCGGTCTACGACGTACGGCTGCTCCTGGAGCCGGAGGCCGTGCGCCGCACCGTCGCCGCCGGCTCGCCGCTCGACGAGGCGCGGGACGCGCTCAGCCGGGCCGCGAGCGCCGAGGACCCGGCCCAACGCTCCCTGGCCAACCGGGACTTCCACCGCGCCCTCTATCTGCCCTGCGGAAATCCGCTGCTCGGCCGGATGCTGGACGAGGTCCGCGACCAGGCCGCCCTGGTGTCCACGGTGGCATGGGCCGCGACGCCCTCCTGGGAGCGCGAGGCGGCCGAACACGAGGAGATCCTGCGGCTCGCGGTGGCCGGCGACTCCGCCGGCGCCGGTCTCGCCGTGTACGACCACATCGCCTCGTTCGTCGAGCGCGCCTTCCCCGAAGACGGTGAGTGACCGCGTGACCAGGAATTTCGAGACCGAGAAGGCCGCGCTCGCCGATGTGGTGGCGATCCCGGTGACGCCGTTCGCCGAGGACGGCTCCCTGGACACCCTCACCCATCGCGCGCTGCTGCGCCGGCTGCTCGACGGCGGCGTCCGAACCCTCACGCCGAACGGCAACACCGGCGAGTTCTACGCCCTGACGCCCGAGGAGCGTCGCCTGGTCACCGAGGTGACCGTCGAGGAGGCCGGCGGCCGCGCCGCCGTCCTGGTCGGCGTCGGCCACGACGTACCGACCGCCGTGGCGGCCGCCCGGCACGCCCGGGAGGCCGGAGCCGGAATGCTGATGGTCCATCAGCCCGTGCATCCCTACGTCTCCGAGGGCGGCTGGGTGGACTACCACCGGGCGATCGCCGACGCCGTTCCGGAGCTCGGCATCGTGCCGTACATCCGTAACGCGTCGCTCGCCGGTGTGCGGCTCGCGGAGCTCGGTGCGGCCTGCGCGAACGTCATCGGCGTGAAGTACGCCGTCCCGGACGCCTCGCGCTTCGCCGGCTTCGCCCGCGACGCCGGCCTCGACCGGTTCGTCTGGGTGGCCGGGCTCGCCGAGCCGTACGCCCCCTCGTACTTCGCGAGCGGCGCCACCGGATTCACCTCTGGTCTGGTCAACGTCGCACCCACGGTGTCCCTGGAGATGCTCACCGCCCTGCGGGCCGGCGACTATCCCGCGGCGATGAAGGTGTGGGAGCAGATCCGCCGCTTCGAGGAGCTGCGGGCCGCCAACGGCAGCGCCGACAACGTCACCGTCGTCAAGGAGGCGCTGGCCGCGCTCGGACTGTGCCGTCGCGCCATCCGCCCGCCGAGCCGCGAACTGCCCGAGGAGAACCGCGCCGAGGTCGCCGCGATAGCCGCCGGGTGGCAGGCATGAGCGCGGACGAGCCCCAGGGCGGGCGAAGCCCCGAGGAGCTGCGCAGTCACCGCTGGTACGGGACGGACGGCCTACGTTCGTTCAGCCACCGGGCCCGCACACGGCAGCTCGGCTATCTGCCCGAGGAACACCTGGGCAAGCCGGTCGTCGCGATCCTCAACACCTGGTCCGACATCAACCCCTGCCACGTCCATCTGCGCGAGCGCGCGCAGGCGGTGAAGCGGGGCGTGTGGCAGGCCGGCGGCTTCCCGCTGGAGTTCCCGGTCTCCACGCTCTCGGAGACCTTCCAGAAGCCGACGCCGATGCTCTACCGCAACCTCCTGGCGATGGAGACGGAGGAGCTGCTGCGTTCTTATCCCGTCGATGGGGCGGTACTGATGGGCGGCTGCGACAAGTCGACCCCGGCCCTGCTGATGGGCGCGGCCACGGTGGACCTGCCGACGGTCTTCGTGCCCGCGGGTCCGATGCTGCCGGGGCACTGGCGGGGGGAGACCCTCGGCTCCGGCACGGACATGTGGAAGTACTGGGACGACCGGCGGGCCGGTCTGATCGGGGACTGCGAGATGGCCGAGCTGGAGAACGGGCTCGCCCGCTCCCCCGGCCACTGCATGACGATGGGCACGGCCTCCACCCTCACCGCCGCGGCGGAGACCCTGGGGGTGACGATGCCGGGCGCCTCGTCCGTCCCGGCCGTGGACTCCGGCCACGACCGGATGGCGGCCGCGTCGGGGATGCGGATCGTCGAGCTGGTGCGACAGGACCTGCGGCTCTCGCGGATCCTCACCCGGGAGGCGTACGAGGACGCGGTCGCCGCCGTCCTGGCGCTCGGCGGGTCGACGAACGCGGTGATCCATCTGATCGCCATGGCCGGGCGGTCCGGGGTGAAGCTGACCCTGGACGACTTCGACCGCATCGCGCGGACGGTGCCGGTGCTGGCCGACCTGCGCCCCGGCGGGCGGTACCTGATGGAGGACTTCCACTTCGCCGGTGGCATGCCGGGCTTCCTCTCACGGCTCACGGATCTGCTCCATCTCGACCGGCCGACGGTCGCCCACCCGACGCTGCGGGAGCAGCTCGACGGCGCCCTGGTGCACAACGACGAGGTCATCAGGGAGCGTTCGCGCCCGCTGGCGAACGAGGGCGGGGTCGCGGTGCTGCGCGGCAACCTGTGCCCGGACGGCGCGGTGATCAAGCACATCGCCGCCGAGCCGCACCTGCTCAAGCACACGGGTCCCGCCGTGGTCTTCGACGACTACCGCACGATGCAGCGGACGATCGACGATCCGGAGCTCGGGATCACCCGCGACCACGTCCTGGTCCTGCGCAACTCCGGGCCCAAGGGCGGCCCGGGGATGCCGGAGTACGGCATGCTGCCGATCCCCCGTCACCTGCTGGAGCAGGGGGTGCGGGACATGGTCCGGATCTCCGACGCCCGGATGAGCGGGACGAGTTACGGCGCCTGTGTGCTGCACGTGGCACCGGAGTCGTACGTCGGCGGCCCGCTCGCCCTCGTCCGCACCGGCGACCTCATCACCCTGGACGTCGAGGCACGCACGCTCCATCTGGACATCGACGAGGAGGAGTGGGAGCGCCGGCGGGCCGAGTGGACTGCCCCTCCGAAGCGTTACGAGCGCGGCTACGGCGCGCTGTACTCCGAGCAGATCTCCCAGGCCGACACCGGGTGCGACTTCGAGTTCCTGGCCAGGCCGGGAACAACCCCGGATCCGTACGCGGGCTGACGCCCGAGGCAGATCCACCCCAGTTCCACCTGTTCGACATTTCGAACACCGTCTGCGAAGCGCTTCGCGCGCCGAGAACGGAGCCGCCGTCATGGCCACAGCCGTGACCCCACCGCCCAAGGCACCCGCGACACCCGAGACGTCCCAGGCACCCGCTCGTCGTCGCCGCACGGGAGTGGCACCACGCCGTCTGCCGTATCTGCTGATCGCCCCCGCCGCGCTGCTGATGCTGGGCTTCATCGCCTACCCCGTGCTCAGCGTCTTCTACTACAGCCTCCAGCACTACAACCCGACGAAGCCGTGGCGGAACGGCTTCGCCGGCTTCGACAACTTCACTCGGATCTTCACCGACGACCCGCACTTCTGGGGAACGCTGACCTTCAGTCTGAAGTGGGTCGCCGTCGAGGTGACGCTGCAGCTCCTCTTCGGGCTCGCGCTCGCCCTGATCGTGAACCAGACCTTCGTCGGCCGGGCGCTCGGCCGGGCGCTGGTCTTCTCCCCCTGGGCCGTGTCCGGGGTGCTCACCTCGGCGATCTGGGTTCTGCTCTACAACTCGCAGACGGGCATCACCCGCTACCTCGCGGACATGGGCCTCGGCGAGTACGGCACGTCCTGGCTGTCCGACACGTCCACGGTCTTCTCCGCGGTCGTCGTCGCCGATCTGTGGCGCGGGGTGCCGTTCTTCGCGATCCTCATCCTCGCCGACCTCCAGTCCGTACCGAAGGACCTGTACGAAGCGGCTGAGGTCGACGGGGCCGGGCGCATACGGCAGTTCGTCCACATCACGCTGCCGCACCTGAAGGACGCGATCATCCTCTCCACCCTGCTGCGCGCGGTGTGGGAGTTCAACAACGTGGACCTGCTCTACACCCTGACGGGCGGCGGCCCCGCGGGCGAGACGACGACGCTGCCGCTCTACATCGCCAACACCAGCGTCGACGCGCACAACTTCGGCTACGCCTCCGCCCTGACGACGGTGGCGTTCGTGATCCTTCTCTTCTGCTCGATGGTCTATCTGCGCCTGAGCAAGTTCGGAGGCGAGAGCAAGTGATAGCCCAGGACGACACGTCCACGGCACCGGCGGCGCCGGCCACCGAGGCCGACACGGACGCCGCACCCCCGACCCGTACCCCTCCGACCCGGACCCGCAAGCGGCGGCACGCCTGGGACGAGGCCCCGCGCTGGCAGATCTACCTGCCGCTCGGCATCTACCTGCTCTTCACCCTGATCCCCTTCTACTGGATCCTCCTCTTCGCGGTCCGCCCGGCGGGCTCCACCTCGCTCCTCCCCTGGCCGATGACGACCGCGCACTTCGAGAAGGTGTGGACCGAGCGCAGCTTCGCCACCTTCTTCCAGAACAGCCTGCTCATCGGCCTGGCGACGCTGGTGACGACCACGGTGGTCGCACTCGCCGGCGGCTACGCGCTGGCCCGGTTCGACTTCCGGATCAAGAAGGGCTTCATGCTGGCCCTGCTCTGCTCCCAGTTCGTGCCCGGCGCCCTGCTGCTCGTCCCGCTGTTCCAGATCTTCGCCAACCTGAGCATGATCAACTCGCTGGGCAGCGTCATCATCGCGGAGACCGTCTTCCAGCTGCCGCTCTCGATGATCCTGATCAGCGGCTTCATCAGGAACGTGCCGTACTCCTTGGAGGAGGCGGCCTGGGTCGACGGCTGCAGCCGGTTCAGCGCCTTCCGCATCGTGGTGCTGCCGCTGCTGCGCCCGGGTCTCGTGGCGGTCGGCTCGTTCGCCTTCGTCCACTCCTGGAACCACTTCCTGTTCGCGCTGATGTTCCTCAGCAGCCAGGAGAAGCAGACCATCCCGGTCGGCCTCAACACGCTGATGGGCGCGGACAGCGTGGACCTCGGCGCGCTCGCGGCGGGCGGGGTGATCGCCGCTCTGCCCGTGGTGATCGTGTTCGCCTTCATCCAGAAGTGGCTGGTCACCGGCTTCAGCGCGGGGGCGGTGAAGGGATGACCACCGTGACCACCGCCCACGAACCCTTCCCGGTCGTCCTGGCGGGCGCCCGCGGCCACGGCCGCTCCCACCTGGTCAACATCCGCCGGCTCGAACGCCTCGGACGGGTGAGGCTCGCCGGCATCTGCGAGCTGCGACCGCTGGACGCCGAGGAACTGGACGGTTTCGGGACGCCCGAGCAGTCCGACGACTTCGGCGCGCTGCTCGCTTCGACCGGCGCCCGGATCGCGATCGTCTGCACCCCGATCCAGACCCACACCGACCTCGCCCTGACCGCCGCCCGCCACGGGGCGCACCTTCTGCTCGAGAAGCCTCCGGCGCCGTCGTACGCCGAGTTCCGGCGGATGGCCGATGGGGTCGCCGCGGCCGGGGTGGCCTGCCAGATCGGCTTCCAGTCGCTCGGCTCGCATGCCGTTCCCGCGATCCGGCGGCTGATCGGGGAGGGCGCGATCGGCGAACTCCTCGGCGTCGGCGGAGCGGGGGCCTGGGTCCGCGACGAGGCGTACTTCCGGCGCGCTCCCTGGGCCGGGCGGCGGCGGATCGGCAGCGTCGACGTGGTCGACGGCGCCCTGACCAATCCGCTGGCGCACGCCGTGGCGACCGCGCTCGCCCTGGACGGCAGCGGCCGCGCCGAGGACGTCGAGTTCATCGAGACGGAGCTGCTGCGGGCCAACGCGATCGAATCCGACGACACCTCGTGCGTGCGGATTCTGACCACCCACGGAACTCAGGTCAGCGTGGCCGCGACGCTCTGCGCCGAGACGTCCACGGAGCCGTACGTGGTCGTGCACGGGACCCGGGGCCGGATCACCTTCTGGTACAAGCAGGACCGCGTGCTGCTCCAGCGCGCCGGGCACGGCCCGGAGGAGTCGGTGCACGGGCTGACCGACCTTCTGGAGAACCTGGTCGACCATCTCACGGACGGCACCGAGCTGCTCGTACCGCCCGAGGCGACCGGCGCGTTCATGCGGGTGGTCGAGGCGGTCCGGCTCGCTCCCGACCCGGTGGAACTCCCGGCGGACGCCTGGCGCTCCGAGCCCGACGAGAGCGCACCGCGCCGGGTGGTGCACGGCATCAACGGCCTGGTGGCCGCGAGCGCCGACACCCTCAGCCTCTACTCCGAACTCGACGCCCCCTGGGCGCCGCTGTCCGCGAAGGCGGTATCCCGATGAACGCCCCGACGGTGCTGCGCTGCGCCGGCCGCGCGGTCGCCCGCTACGTCCTGCGGCCGGAGCTCGCCGCCGACCACTCCCCGCGCCCCTATCTGCATCCCGTCTCCACCCTCGGCGGCGTCACGGTCACCGAGCAACTGCCCGAGGACCATCCGCACCACCTGGGCGCCGGGGTCGCCGTCCCCGACGTCGCCGGGTTCAACTTCTGGGGCGGGCGTACCTTCGTCCGCGACCGGGGCCCGACCGAGCTCGACAACCACGGGGTCCAGCGGCACGAGGGGTTCAAGCTCCGCGACCCGGACGGCTTCGTGGCGGAGCTGAGCTGGGCCGCCGGGGATCGCGTCCTGCTCCGTGAGCACCGGACGGTCTCCGCCACCCCGCTCGACGACACCGCCTGGGCGCTGGACCTCACCTTCTCGCTGGCCAACACCTCGGGCGAGGAGCTGTCCGTCGGCAGCCCGGCCACCAACGGCCGGCCCGGCGCCGCCTACGGCGGGTTCTTCTGGCGGGCACCGCTGGAGGCCACCGCCCCGGACGTCTTCGGCGCGGACGCGGAGGGCGAGCGGGCCGTGCACGGCGCGCGCGCCGACTGGGTCGCGCTCAGCGGCCGGAACTGGACCCTGGTCTTCGCCGGGGCCACCGAGGAGACCCGGCGCGACCCGTGGTTCGTGCGCGCCACCGAGTATCCGGGCGTCGGCTCCTCCCTCGCCGTCGACGAACGGCTGGTCATCGCGGCGGGCGGGACGCTCGTACGCCGGGTGGTCACCGTTGTCGCCGACGGCCGGCTCGACCGGGACGCGGCCGCCGCGCTCGTCCGCAAGGCGGTGGCCAGGTGAGCGGGGCCGTACGGACCGGGGACCTGGGGAACGGGACGTACCGCAACCCCGTCCTGGCCGCGGACTGGTCCGACCCGGACGTCGTCCGGGTCGGCGAGGACTTCTACCTCACCGCGTCCAGCTTCGGCCGGGCACCCGGCCTGCCGATCCTGCACTCCCGTGACCTGGTCAACTGGACGCTGGTCGGCCACGCCCTCCAGCGGCTGCTTCCGGAGACGTCCTTCGCCACGCCGCAGCACGACCGAGGGGTGTGGGCGCCCTCGCTGCGCCACCACGACGGCCGGTTCTGGATCTTCTGGGGCGACCCGGACCACGGGATCTGGCAGACCAACTCCCCCTCCGTACGCGGAGAATGGAGCACTCCGCATCTGGTGAAGGCCGGCCGGGGCCTGATCGACGCCTGTCCGCTGTGGGACGACAGGACGGGCGAGGCGTACCTCGTCCATGGCTGGGCCAAGTCCCGCTCGGGCGTCAACAACCGTCTCACCGGGCACCGGATGAGCCCCGACGGCACCGAACTCCTCGACGAGGGCAGGACGATCGTCGACGGCGATCTCCTCCCGGGCTGGTTCACCCTCGAAGGCCCCAAGCTGTACCGGCACGACGGCTGGTTCTGGATCTTCGCCCCCGCCGGGGGCGTGGCCATCGGCTGGCAGGGCGCCTTCCGCTCCCGGGCGTTCTTCGGCCCGTACGAGGAGCGGGTCGTCCTGGAACAGGGCGGTACGGACGTCAACGGTCCGCACCAGGGCGGCTGGGTCCGCACCGGGCAGGGCGAGGACTGGTTCCTGCACTTCCAGGAGCGCGGGGCGTACGGCCGGGTCGTCCATCTCCAGCCACTGAGCTGGGACGACGGCGGCTGGCCGGTGCTCGGCGACGAGGGCGTCCCGGTCCTCGTCCACCCCAAACCATCGCTACCGCCGCAGCCACCGTCCGCTCCCGCCACCGACGACGACTTCCCCGGCGGCCGGTTCGGGAGGCAGTGGCAGTGGACGGCCAACCCGCGCGACGGCTGGACGACCCAGCACTCCGCCGACGGGCTGCGGCTGGGCTGCGGCCGTACGGAGGAGCCCGACGACATCCGCCGACTGCCGCACGTCCTCACCCAGCGGCTGCCCGCAGAGCCGTGTGTCGTCGAGGTCGAACTGCGCCTCGACAGTCAGGAGCCGGGCGCCCGCGCCGGGATCGCGGTGCTCGGCGACGCGTACAGCTGGATCGGGCTGCGGCGGGAGACGGACGGCACGTGCCGGCTGGTGCACCGCTTCGCGCCGGTCTCGGCCGACCGGGAGAGGGACGCGGCCTTCGGCCGGCCCGCACCCGAGGGCCGGGCTCGGCTGAGGATCGAGATCGGCGCGGGGGCCCGCTGCCGGTTCTCGTACGACACCGGTGAGGGCTTCGCCCGCTCCGGTCAGGTCTTCGCCGCCACCCCCTGGCGCTGGGTCGGCGCGCTGATCGGCCTGTTCGCCGCCGCTCCGACGGGCACGGGCCCCGCCGGAACAGCCGACTTCACCACGTTCCGCATCACCCCGAGCGACATCCCCCCGAGTGACCCGAAAGACCTGAGAGACCCGAGAGAAGAGAGCCGACGATGACCATCTTCCGCAGCGGGCGGCGCAGAGCCGCCAGTGCCCTCGCCCTGACCACCGTCCTCGCGCTGACCGTCACCGCCTGCGGCGACGACGGCAGCGGCGCCGCAGGTGACAAGGGCACCGAAGGGTCGGGCAAAGGAGAGATCACCTTCTGGGACAACAACGGCGGTGTCCGCACGGACGTCTGGAAGGAGATCATCAAGGACTTCGAGACGGCGAACCCCGACATCAAGGTGACGTACGTCGGGGTCGCCTCGACCGAGGTGCAGTCCAAGTACGACACCGCCATCCAGGGCGGCGGCCTGCCGGACGTCGGCGGCGTCGGGGCCGCCATGCTCGCCGGTATCGCCGCGCAGAACGCCCTGGAGCCGCTCGACGCCCGGATCGAGTCGAGCGCGCTGAAGGGCAAGCTGAACGCGGGCATGGTCGACAGCGTGAAGTCGGCGGGTGGCCGGGGCAAGCTGTTCACCGTTCCCACCTCCGCGAGCAACGGCGTCCTCTACTACCGCACCGACCTGTTCAAGGCGGCCGGTCTGGAAGAGCCCACCACCTGGTCGAAGTTCTACGCGGCGGCGGACAAGCTGACGGCCAAGGACAAGAACAAGTTCGGCTACACGATTCGCGGCGGCGCCGGTTCCATCGCACAGGCACTGGACGCGATGTACGGCCAGAGCGGCATCACCAGCTTCTGGAACGGCGACAAGACCACGGTCAACGACCCGAAGAACGTGGCGGCCCTGGAGAAGTACGTCGGTCTCTTCAAGAAGAACACGCCCGCGGCCGACGTCAACAACGACTTCACCAAGATGGTCGCCCAGTGGGACAGCGGCGAGATCGGCATGCTCAACCACAACCTGGGCTCCTACAAGGACCATGTGAAGGCGCTGGGCACCGAGAAGTTCCGCGGCATCCCCAACCCGACCACGGACGACGGCACCCGGGTGCAGGTGTCCAACCCGGTCGACGGTCTCGGACTGTTCTCCTCCAGCAAGAACAAGGCAGCGGCCTGGAAGTTCATCGAGTTCGCCGCCTCGCACCAGTCCAACAGCAAGTGGAACGAGTCGGCCGGCGCCATCCCGGCCAACACCGAGGCGGCGAAGGACGCCTGGCTCCAGCAGGCCGAGCCGACGAAGCTCGCCGCCGAGGTGCTCTTCAGCGGCAAGGCCACCATCGTGCAGCTGCCCTACTACCTGCCCGACTGGAACACCATCTCCAAGGCCGACAACGAGCCCGCGTTCCAGAAGGTGCTGCTCGGCAAGTCCACCGCCAAGGAGTTCCTGGACAGCCTGGCCGAGCAGCTCGACACGGCGCAGGCCGAGTGGAAGTCGCAGAACAAGTGACGCCCGCTCCCACCCGCCGTCAGGTGGTCGCGGCCGGGGCGGGTCTCGCACTCGCCCTGGGCGCGGCACCCGCCGCGGCGGCCGCACCCCGCTTCCCCCGAGGACACCACCGCATGCGCACGCTCTACATCGCCGGCGACTCCACCGCCGCCCAGAAGTACGCCGACGCCGCGCCCGAGACCGGGTGGGGCATGGCGCTCCCCTTCTTCCTCCACAAGGACATCACGGCCGCCAACCACGCGATCAACGGCCGCAGCACGAAGAGCTTCCTCGACGAGGGCCGGCTGGACGCGATCCTGGCGGCGATCCTCCCCGGCGACCTGCTGGTGATCCAGTTCGGCCACAACGACCAGAAGGTCAGCGACCCGACCCGCTACACCGAACCCTGGGGCAGCTACCAGGACAATCTGCGCCGGTACGTCGCCGGGGCACGGGAGCGCGGGGCGCTGCCCGTCCTCGCCACCTCCGTCGAGCGGCGCAAGTTCGACGCGGACGGGATGGCTCTGCGGACCCTCGGGGAGTACCCGGCCGCCATGAGGGCGGTGGCCCAGGAGGAAGGGGTCGACCTGCTCGATGTCCAGGAGCTGTCCCTGGCGCTGTGGCAGAAGCTCGGCCCGGAGACGACCAAGACGTACTTCAACTGGACGCCTGCCGAGCAGGACAACACCCACTTCAACCCGCCGGGCGCGATCGCCGTGGGCCGGCTGGTCGCGGCCGAGCTGCTGCACACGGGGGTGCTCGCCCCGCGCGACACCCGCCGTCTCGACGAGGAGATCCCCGCCGAGTGGATCACCTGGCCCGATGCCGACCCCGAGGAGAACCGACCATGACCAGACGCAGGAACGTGTGCCTGACGGGAGCGACCGCGCTCGCCCTGGGCCTCACGGGCGGCCTGATGGGGCCGGCCACCGCCCAGGCCGCTTCCGACCCCGCCCGCCGGACGCTGCCCGCGGGGGACGGCTGGGGCTCGGCGGGCACGGGGACGAGCGGCGGAGCGTCGGCGGTCGCCTCCCGGGTCTTCACCGTCACCACCTGGGAGGAGTTCCGGGCCGCTCTCGCCGTCCCTGGCACCGAGCCCAGGATCGTCAAGGTCGTCGGCACGCTGAACGCGACCGCCGCGGGCTGCTCGGCGTTCGAGGCACCCGGCTACGACTTCGACCGGTACCTCGCCGACTACGACCCGGCGGTGTGGGGTTACGAGAACGAGGTCAGCGGCCCTCAGGAGGACCTGCGGGCGACCTCCGCGAAGGCGCAGGGCAAGGCGATCAAGGCGTACGTCCCCACCAACACCACGATCGTCGGCGTCGGCAGGGACGCCGGAATCGTCGGCGGGAGCGTGCAGATCCAGGGGGTCGACAACGTCGTGATCCGCAATCTGAGCGTCGAGAGCCCGCTCGACTGCTTCCCGCAGTGGGACCCCACCGACGGCGTCACCGGGGCGTGGAACTCCGAGTACGACAGCATGGTCGTGTACGGCTCCACGCACGTCTGGATCGACCACAACACCTTCACCGACGGGGCCCACCCGGACAGTTCGCTCCCGAGGTACTACGGCGAGGTGTACCAGCAGCACGACGGCGAGTTGGACATCGTGCGCGGCGCCGACCTGGTCACGGCGTCCTGGAACGTCTTCGCCGACCACGACAAGACGCTGATGATCGGCAACAGCGACAGCGCGGGCGACACCGACCGCGGCAAGCTGCGGGTCACCCTGCACCACAACCTCTTCAAGAACGTGATCGAGCGGGCGCCGCGGGTCCGCTTCGGGCAGGTCGACGCGTACAACAACCACTTCGTGGTGCCGGCCACGGGATACGCGTACAGCCTCGGCATCGGCCAGGAGTCCCAGCTCGTCGCCGAGAAGAACGCGTTCACCGTGCCCGCGGGCGTCGGTGCGGGCCGGATCCTCAAGAAGTGGAAGGACGCCCCGGTGACGACCGCGGGCAATCTCGTCAACGGCAGGTCCGTCGACCTCCTCGCCGTCCACAACGCGGAGTTCCCCGACGAGGTCCTGCGTGACGGCGCCGGCTGGACGCCCACGCTGCGCGGTCGCGTCGACGTCCCCCAGGCCGTTCCGGGACTGGTCGACCACTGCGCGGGCGCAGGCAAGCTCCGCTGACGCGGGCCGGGGCGGCCCCACCGCGGCCACCCGTCCGGCCGCGCCGCCCCGGCCTGTTGCCTCCCCGCGTCCCCGCATCCGCGTCCCGCCTCCCCGCGTCCCCGCGTCCCCCGGCATCCCGCATCTCCCTCTGCCGCTCCCCTGGCTCTCTCTTTCCTCCCACCCGCGAAGGAGTCTTGTCATGTCTCCGCTCAGTCGTCGTGCCCTGCTCACGGCGGGCGCCGGCGCGGCGCTCTCGCTCGGCCTGGCGGCCGCCCCGGCGGCGGCCGGGTCCCGTGGCCCGTTCTGCCCGTTCGGCCGTTTCGGTTCGCCCTCCGCGCGGCTCACCCCGCGCACGCTGTACGTCCACCCCGGCGGCCTCGGGGACCACACGAGCGTCCAGGAGGCGGTGACCGCCACGGGCGGCCCCGGCTGGACGCTCGTCGTCGCCCCCGGCACGTACCGCGAAACCGTCTCCGTCGGGGCGACCCGGACCGGCATGACCTGGATCGGGGCGAGTGAGAACCCCCGTGACGTGGTCGTCGTGTACGACAACGCGGCCGGCACGACCCGCCCCGACGGCACCACCTACGGCACGAGCGGCTCGGCGACGACCACCGTCCAGGCGGACGGCTTCACCGCGCGGTGGATCACCTTCGCCAACGACTTCCTGCGCACCGACCTCCCCGGGAACCCCGGCACCCAGGCGGTCGCGCTCAAGGTGCAGGGCGACCGGTCCGCCTTCTTCCACTGCCGGTTCCTCGGCCACCAGGACACGCTCTACGCCGACTCCATGGCCCTGGCCGCCGTCGCCCGCCAGTACTTCGCGCACTGCTCCGTGGAGGGCGACGTCGACTTCGTCTTCGGCCGGGCCCGCGCGGTCTTCGAGCACTGCGACTTCCGTACGCTGTCGCGCGCCGACCTCGCGTCCGCTCCGTACGGCTTCGTCTTCGCCCCGTCCACGGCCCGCGCCAACCCGTACGGCTTCCTGGCGGCGCGCTGCCGGGTGACGAGCGAGGCGCCGGACGGCTTCTACAAGCTGGCCCGTCCGTGGGTGCCCAGTTCGGACACCACCGCCCGGCCGTCCCTCGTCGTCCGCGACAGCGTGCTCGGTCCGGGGATCGACGCCGTGGCCCCGTACGCGAACATGCGGGACGCCTACCCCTGGCAGGCCCAGCGCTTCGCCGAGTACCGCAACACCGGCCCCGGGGCCGCGATCGACGTGCCCGAGAACCGTCCGCAACTCACCGCCGCGGAAGCCGCGTCGATCACTCGCGAGAGCTACCTCGGGGACTGGCGGCCCGGAAGCCGGACGGCTTCCCACTGAGTTCCGCCGGCGCCGACCACGTGGATGAACCCGACGGATGTGGGGCCGGGCCCACCCGGGGAAGCGGGTGGGCCCGGCCCTGTCGTACGCGGAGCTGCCTCCCGCGGGGCGCTGCTATTCGAGCAGCTCCGCGTACGCGCCCATGGCCAGGGCGATGTCCGCCTGGGCCCAGAAGCGGTGGTACGTGAAGACGGGCGCGGCGCCGCCCGCGAGATAGGCCTCGATCTTCGGCCAGGCCGGGTCGTCCTGGTAGAAGGAGCGGAGCGAGGAGAAGGTGGAGTTGGCGTTCACCGCGTCGCCGTTGGGCATGGTGCCGGTCCAGCCGCTCGGTACGTACACGGGGTCGTCGAAGCGGTTGTAGTCGGCGCGGGTCTCCGGGACGGCGACGCCCAGCGGGTCCTGGTGGTGGGTCCACATGCCGTCGAGGAGGGCTTTGGCGATCCGTCCGGCCTCCGCGTGCCCGGACTTGGCGGCGTAGTAGGTGAGCGTCTTGGCGTAGGCGGCGGCCACACCGACGTCGTCGGTGTAGTCGGTGACGGTGACGTGCAGTCCGGCGTTGGCGCCGGGGTTCGCGGCGTTCCAGGTGTCCGGTGCTCCGGACCACTGGAGGGTGGAGGGGATGCGGTAGGTGCCGTCGGGGTTGATCGTGGTCTTCGACAGCGCCCAGCCGACCCACTTGTCGAGCACGGTCTTCGCGGCGGAATCGCCGGTCTGGCGGTAGTACTCGGCGACGCGCTCCATGGACCAGGCCTGGAACCCGAACCATTGGTTGGACGCCGGGTCGTGGTAGACCGGCTTCTCGTCGTAGAAGAGGCCGTGGAAGGTGGGCGTTCCGGCCGGGGGCTGGGCGTAGCGCCCCTGCCAGCTGTTGGTGGCGCCGCCGGCGATGGCTCCCTCGTCGGACTGGAGCCAGCGGTAGAACTCCAGCTGCCGGTCGAGGCTGGTCGCCCAGTCCGCAGCTCCGGTCGCCGACTTGGGCTTGAGCGGGGCGTACTCGCTGAGCGCGTAGGCGGCGATCGGGTTCTGGTAGCCGCCGTGGGCGTGGCTGGAACCGATCCGCCAGGACCAGCCGGCGGCGGTGTCGGTGGCGCCGCCCCAGGCGTAGTACCAGGACATCAGGTAGTGGGCGCTGTCCTTGCCGGTGCCGGCGGGGCAGGCCGTCGGTCCGACGCAGTTCCCGGACTTCTTGAAGTACTTGTCGAACATGGCGTACCGCAGGTAGTCGCCCATCTTGGCCGCCTTGGCGACGGTCGCGGTGACCTGGGCTCCCTTGCCCTGCTCCTTGGCCCAGATGTCGGCCCAGTAGGCGGCCTGGACGGCGCGGGCGTCGGCGTCGGGGGCGTTGGTGAACTTCCACTGCTTGGCGTAGGAGGCGTCCCCGGTGAAGAGGTCGAGGTAACCGTTCCTGCCGCCGAAGGAGAAGTTGTCGCAGGTGGGGTGGGGGACGGTCTCCCAGACGGACTCCTGTGGGCCGCGCTGGAAGGTGTTGATGTACGAGGGTCCGGTCGCCGTCGGTCCGGCGGAGCACTTTCCGGGCTCGTTGCCGTAGCCGTAGACGTTGTCCACGTCCTGGAGCCAGTGCATCCCGTAGATGTCGTCGGTGCCGTACGCGCTCTTCAGCTCGGCGGCGATCGGGTCGGCGCCGGCCGTGACACCGGAGTCGAGCCGGGCCGGGTACTGCGAGGGCAGGTCGTGCTCGGGTGCGTAAGTGGCGGGCTTGGAGGCGTTGTAGCTGCCGGTCGTGGGCTGGTCGGCATGGGTGGGGATCATGAACTTCTCCATGGTGTCCCACGCGCCGTTGAACTTGGTCCAGTCACCGGTGATCTTGCCGTACATCGCCTGGAGCCAGATTAGATAGCTGTACGCCTCCGAGGTCGTCTCGTGCCCGTGGTCGGGGGCCTCGACGATCAGCGTCTCGACGGAGTGGTAGGGGACGCCCTCGGGCGAGAAGTAGCCGTTGGCCGGGTTCGTGATCTTCCCGTGGAGGTCGAGGAAGCGGGCGTCGTAGGTGGAGTCGGCGGCCAGTTGGGTGACGGTGACCTCGGCCTTGGTGTGGCCGGGGGCGGTCGCGGCGAAGACGGCCGAGCCGGTGCCGGTGGCCGCGGCGGCGACGGTCACCTTCTGGGCGGTGTTCCAGTTCGCCGGGGTGAAGGTGAGGGAGCCTCCTCCGGAGACCGTGAGGCCGCTGTTGCCCGAGGTGCGCGCGGTGGTCACGGTGACGTTCGCGGATGGCTGGGTCGAGAGCCTCAGGTCGAAGGTGGCGGCGGCGCCCTGGCGTACGGCGAGCTGGGCCGGGGTGGCGACGAGGGCCGGACCCGCGGCGACGGTGATCCCGACCGGGGCCGACTCCGCGGTGGCGCCGAGGCTGTCGTACGCCTTGGCGTAGAGGGAGTGGGTGCCGGCGGCCAGGCCGGTGGCCCCGAGGGAGAACGGGGCCGTGGTGTCGGTGCCGAGCAGGGTGGTGTCGCTGTAGAACTCGACCTTGCTGATGGTCGCCTGATCCGCGGCGGCCGCGGTGGCGGCCAGCGGGACCGGGTCTCCCTGGGTGAAGACGGCTCCGGGGGCGGGGCTGGTGAGCACGGCGACCGGTGGCTGGTGGGCGCCGGTGCAGGAGGTGCCGTTGACGGCGAAGGCGGTCGGGGCGGTGTTGGCGCCGCTGTACGTGAACTGGGCGCCGGTCGTGACGGCCGCTCCGGCCGCGACGGTCCTGTTCCAGTCGGCGGCGGCGACCGTGACGGTCTTCCCGGACTGGGACCAGGTGCCGTTCCAGCCGTTGGTCAGCTTCTGGTCGCCGCTGTAGGCGTAGGTCAGGGTCCAGCCGTCGAGCGGGGTGGTGGCGCGGTTGGTGAGGGTCAGCTCGGCGGTGAAGCCGGAGCCCCAGTCATTGGTCCGGTAGTCGACGCTGCACTGCACCGCCGCGGCGTGGGCCGTGGTGCCGACGGCGGTCAGACCGAGGGGCAGTGACAGGGCCGCGACCAGCGCGGTCAGCAGTCGACGCGATCGTCCTGGTGGCATATGGGTGGTCCCCTCGCGGCTCGGGAGGTGGGGGTGTGCAAGGGCATGGGCACAAGCTCTGAACCAGTGGGAGCGCTCCCACAATGCAGAAGCGACGGAAGGGCGTCAAGGTGCTCGAAGAGTCGAAGACATTCGACGGCCGACTTCGTCAACTCCTCTTTTCCTTGGC
This sequence comes from Streptomyces sp. NPDC059875, assembly GCF_042731085.1. Taxonomy (NCBI): domain Bacteria; kingdom Bacillati; phylum Actinomycetota; class Actinomycetes; order Kitasatosporales; family Streptomycetaceae; genus Streptomyces; species Streptomyces sp. NPDC059875. The sequence goes on along the minus strand of NZ_JBHWJZ010000052.1, from coordinate 3,521 downwards.
GTCAGTTGGCGCTACGGTCTGGGCCGACCAGTGGGAGCGATTCCGTCAGTCGGCGCGTCGTCAGGTACGCGCCCTCGCTGCAAGGAGTCGCTCATGCGACATCCCCCACGTCTGTCGGCGCTGTTCGCGGGAGCGGCGCTCACGATGGCGAGCACCGCACTCGCCGTCGTCGGTACGGCCTCAGGAGCAGTGGCCGCACCTCCGTGCACGGTGAAGTACGAGGTCGTCGGCCAGTGGGCGGACGGCTTCCAGGGCTCCGTCACCGTGACCAACAACAGCGCCGCGCTGAGCGGTTGGAGCCTCGGCTTCGCCTTCCCTGCCGGCCAGAAGGTCGGCCAGGGCTGGGGCGGGAAGTGGTCCCAGTCCGGGGTGGCCGTCACGGTCGTCAACGAGACCTGGAACGGTGCGCTCGGCACGGGCGCGAGCGTGACCGCCGGCTTCCTCGCGTCCTGGTCGGGTACGAACAGCGCGCCGACGGCCTTCACGCTCAACGGCACCGTGTGCAACGTCGATCCGGGCCCGGAGCCGACGACACCCACCCCGACACCGACCCCCACCCCGACACCCACGCCGACGCCGACGCCGACCGATCCGACCGACCCTCCCGATCCCGTCTCCGGCGCGCCCGAGCTGTCCGTCGCCGGAAACCGGCTCACCGACCAGAACGGCGCCACCCGTCGCCTGCTCGGCGTCAACCGCTCCGGCGGTGAGTTCATGTGCGTGCAGGGCCACGGGATCTTCGACGGCCCCGTCGACGACGCCTCGGTCCGCGCGATCGCGGACTGGCAGGCCGACACCGTCCGTATCCCCCTCAACGAGGAGTGCTGGCTGGGCCTCGACAACATCAAACCGGAGTACCGGGGCACGGCGTACGTCACCGCGGTCAAGGACCTGGTCTCCCGCGTCCTCGCGCACGGCATGACCCCGATCGTCGAACTGCACTGGACGTACGGGCAGTACACCGGCAACTCGGCGGGCTGCTCCGACGTCCATGCCTCCTGCCAGAAGCCGATACCGAACGCGCGGTACACCCCGGCGTTCTGGACCTCGGTCGCCGACACCTTCAAGACCGACCGCCGTGTCGTCTTCGACCTGTTCAACGAGCCGTATCCGGACCGGGCGACCTCCACCGCCGCGCAGGCCTGGACGTGCTGGCGCGACGGCGGCACCTGCCCGGGCATCGGCTACGAGGTCGCCGGCATGCAGGACCTGGTGGACGCGGTCCGTGCGACGGGCGCCCGGAACCTCGTCCTCGTCCCGGGTCTCGCGTACTCCAACGACCTGAGCCAGTGGCTCGCGCACCGCCCCACCGACCCGGCGGGCAATCTGGCCGCCGCCTGGCACGTCTACAACTTCAACACCTGCTCGAACGAGGCGTGCTGGGACAGCACCCTCGCGCCGGTCGCCGCCCAGGTGCCCCTCGTCGCGGGCGAGATCGGCGAGAACACCTGCGGACACGCCTTCATCGACCGCGTCATGAAGTGGTTCGACGACCGCGGGCTCTCCTACCTCGGCTGGACCTGGAACACCTGGAACTGCTCATCGGGCCCGGCCCTGATCACCTCGTACGACGGCACACCCACCGCATTCGGCATCGGGCTGCGCGACCATCTGCGCGCCCTGAACTGAAAGGCACCTCACGACATGAGCCGCACAACGAGCCGCACCGCCCTTCTGGCGGCCATCGGACTGATCACGGCGTCCGGCGCCACGGCCACCGTCATGACCAGCACGGCCGGAGCCGCCGCAGCCGGCTGCCGGGTCGACTACCAGGTCACCAACCAGTGGAACAACGGCTTCGGGGCCAACGTCACCGTCACCAACACCGGTGACCCGCTGAGCTCCTGGACGCTGGAGTGGTCCTACGCGGGCGGCCAGCAGGTCACCCAGGGCTGGAACGCCACGATCACCCAGTCCGGCGCCGCCGTGACCGCGAGGAACGTCTCGTACAACGGGAGTCTGACCACGGGAGGTTCGACCTCCTTCGGCTTCAACGGCTCCCACACGGGGACGAACCCCGTCCCCGCGACCTTCACGCTCAACGGAGTGGTCTGCAACGGCACCACCCAGCCGCCGACGACACCGCCCACGACCCCGCCCACCACTCCCCCGACGACACCCCCGACCACTCCGCCGCCGGCGGGCACCAAGGCCGACAACCCGTACGCCGGCGCCCGGGTGTATGTGAACCCCGAGTGGTCGGCGAAGGCGGCGGCCGAGCCCGGCGGCACCAAGGTCTCGAACCAGCCCACCGGCGTCTGGCTGGACCGCACGGCCGCCATCGCGGGCGTGAGCGGCGGCATGGGCCTGCGCGACCACCTCGACGAGGCCCTGGTCCAGAAGGGCAGCGGCGAACTCGTCGTGCAGTTGGTCATCTACAACCTGCCGGGCCGCGACTGCGCCGCGCTCGCCTCCAACGGCGAACTCGGGCCGACGGAGATCGACAGGTACAAGACGCAGTACATCGACCCGATCGCCGCGATCCTCGCCGACCCGAAGTACGCGGGCCTGCGGATCGTCACGACCGTCGAGATCGACTCGCTGCCCAACCTGGTCACCAACGTGTCCGGACGCCCGACGGCCACCGCCAACTGCGATGTCATGAAGGCCAACGGCAACTACATCAAGGGCGTCGGTTACGCCCTGAACAAGCTGGGCGGCATCGCCAACGTCTACAACTACGTGGACGCGGGACACCACGGCTGGCTCGGCTGGGACGACAACTTCGGCGCGTCCGCGGAGCTGTTCAAGCAGGCCGCGACCGCCGAGGGCTCCACGGTCGCCAACGTGCACGGCTTCATCGTCAACACGGCCAACTACAGCGCGCTGAAGGAAGATCACTTCAAGATCGAGGACTCCGTCAACGGAGTATCCGTACGCCAGTCGAAGTGGGTGGACTGGAACCGGTACACGGACGAGCTCTCGTACGCCCAGGCGATGCGCACCAAGCTCGTCTCCCTCGGCTTCGACAGCAAGCTCGGCATGCTGATCGACACCTCACGCAACGGCTGGGGCGGAACCGCCCGGCCCACCGGACCGGGGGCCCTGACGGACGTCAACACGTACGTCAACGGCGGGCGTTACGACCGGCGCATCCACCTCGGCAACTGGTGCAACCAGTCGGGTGCGGGCCTCGGCGAACGGCCGCAGGCGGCCCCGGCTGCGGGCATCGACGCGTACGTGTGGATGAAGCCGCCGGGCGAGTCGGACGGCGCGAGCAAGGAGATCCCGAACGACGAGGGCAAGGGCTTCGACCGGATGTGCGACCCGACGTACACGGGCAACGCCCGTAACGGCAACAGCATGTCGGGCTCGCTCCCGGACGCACCGCTCTCCGGGAAGTGGTTCTCGGCCCAGTTCCAGGAGCTGCTGAAGAACGCGCACCCGGCGCTGTGACACCCCGCGCCGGCCGGGACCCCCGGTACCGGCGGCGCGGGGCGGGGGGGGATAAAGGACAAGGAGCTCGGGTGCGGGGGCAAGGGCCAGCAAGGGGGCGGGGCCCGCCCCCCCCACCCCCGATG
>NZ_JBHWJZ010000051.1:0-45281 GCF_042731085.1 Streptomyces sp. NPDC059875 | reverse complement strand
GCTCCACACGCCGGACTGGCCCAATATGGCCTTGGCCCCCGCATCTCCCTTGGGCGCGGCGGGGGTACGGACGTACCGCCGCAGCGCCCTTGTGTGCGTTCACACGACCGTGGTCGCGAGCAGCTTCCGCAGCAGCCCGGCCAGCTGCTCCGCCTCCTCGGGCGTGAGCGCCTCCTCCAGGGCCTCCCTCTGCTGGTCGAGCCCCGCGCCCACCGCCTGGTCCACCAGCTCGCGACCCCGTTCGCTGAGTGTCACCCGCAGCCCGCGCCGGTCGTTCGGGTCGGGGCTGCGGCTGAGCAGCCCGGCCTTCTCCAGCTTGTCGAGCCGGCCCGTCATCCCGCCCGTGGTGATCATCAGCGTCGCGGTGAGCTCGCGCGGCGAGAGCGTGTAGGGCTCACCCGAGCGGCGCAGGGTCGCCAGCACGTCGAACTCCCCGAGTGCCATTCCGTAGGGCGCGTACGCCTTGTCGACCCGCCCGCGCATCGAGGCGGCCAGCCGGTAGATCCGCCCGAAGACGGCCATCGGCAGCGTGTCCAGGTCGGGGCGGACGGCCGCCCACTGGTCGGTGATGGCGTCGACGGCGTCGTGGGCGGGGGGTTCGGTGCGGTCCATGGCGGCAGTCTCCTGATCGATCGACTCGACGGCAAGTAAGTCACTGGGCGGTAAGCCACTCGCGAGAGAGAAGCTTGTGAGCAAGCAGCTTGCCAATAAGTAGCTTATTGCTAAGCTACTTATCATCAAGTCACTCGGACCCACTCCGAACCAGGGGGGACCTGCCATGTCCCGCAAGGCCGCCGTCGTAGCCCTCACCGCGCTCGCCCCGATCTCCTGGGGCTCCACCTACTTCGTCACCACGGAGTTCCTGCCGCCCGACCGACCGCTCTTCACCGGTCTGATGCGCGCGCTGCCCGCCGGACTGCTGCTGCTCGCCCTCACCCGCAAACTGCCCCGGGGTGCCTGGTGGTGGAAGTCCGCGGTCCTCGGCGGCCTCAACATCGGCGCCTTCTTCCCGCTGCTCTTCCTCGCCGCCTACCGGCTGCCCGGCGGGGTCGCGGCGGTCGTCGGCTCGGTCGGCCCGCTCTTCGTCGTCGGCCTGGCGGCCCTCTTCCTGAGTGACCGGCCCACCGTGCGATCCCTGCTCACCGCGATAGCCGCCGCCTTCGGCGTGAGTCTCGTCGTCCTGAAGGCGGGTGCGGCCCTCGACCTCGTCGGCGTGATCGCGGGTCTGCTCTCCGCCCTGTCGATGTCGGCGGGAACGGTCTTCACCAAGCGCTGGGGGAGGCCCGAAGGTGTGGGCGCGCTGGCCCTGACCGGCTGGCAGCTCACCGCCGGCGGCCTGATCATCCTGCCGATCGCCTTCCTGATCGAGGGTGCCCCGCCGGCCCTGGACTCCACCAACCTGCTCGGTTACGCGTACCTCGCCTTCGGCAACACCGCGGTCTCCTACTTCCTCTGGTTCCGCGGGATCGAGCGGCTGAGCGCCTCCTCGGTGACGCTCCTCGGCCCGCTGTCGCCGATCAGCGCCGCCGTCATCGGCTGGGTGGCGCTCGGGCAGGCGCTGGGGCCGGTGCAGCTCGCCGGCATGGCGGTCGCCTTCGGTGCCACCCTGGTCGGCCAGCTGAACCCCCGTACCCCCGCCTCGAAGAAGACCGAAACGTTCAGTTCAACTGAAAGGAACGGTCAGGAACTTTCGATGGACCTGGAGGGTTCCCCGGTGCGACGGTAGAGCGACACCGACCGAAAGGATCACCGTGGCACTCCTGGACCGCGTCCGCACCTCAGAGCCCACCGCCGAGTCCGCCGCCGAGTCCACCACCGCCCCGCGCACCCTCGCGCGGGGCGCGAGCCTGGGTCTCCTCCTCGCGCTCGTGGCCACGGTCGTCTGGTCCGGCAGCTTCGTCGCCTCCCGCGCCCTGCATGACTCCGTACCGCCCGTCCAGGCCGCGTTCTGGCGCTGGATCGTCGCCATCCTGGCCGTCGCCCCCTTCGCGGCCCGCGCGACCTGGCGGCAGCGCCGGGTCATCCGCCGCCACCTCGGCTTCGTCACCCTCGCCGCCCTGCTCGGCGTGACCGTCTACAACACCCTCGTCAACCAGGCCGGACTCACCACCTCCGCCGGCAACATGGGCATGATCATGGCCGCCTCGCCGGTCCTCATGGCGGTGTACGAACGGCTCGGCGGCGCGCGGCTCGGCGCCCGGCGCGTGACCGGCATGCTGATCGCCTGCGCCGGGGTGCTGCTCCTCGTCGGCGAGGGCCGGCTCCCCACCCGGCTCGCCGCGGGCGACCTGTGGATGCTGGCGGCGGCCGTCAGCTTCGCCTCGTACAGCGCCCTGCTCAAGCGCCGCCCGGCCGAACTCGGCGGCCCGGTCTTCCTCTTCACCACCTTCGTGCTCGGCGCGCTGATGCTGCTCCCGGCGTACGGCGTCAGCCTCGCCGCCCAGGGCGGCTTCGAGCCCACCGCCGACACGGTCGGCCCCCTGGTCTACGTCGGTGTCCTCTCCTCCGCCGTCGCCTTCTTCGCCTGGAACAAGGCCATCGCCCTCATCGGCGCGGCCCGCGCCGGAGTCGTCTACTACCTCCAGCCGGTCTGCGTGGCGCTGCTCTCGTACGCCCTGCTCGGCGAGGAGTTGGGGCTCGTGGGCGGCGCGTGCATGGCGCTCATCCTGGGCGGGGTGGCGCTGGCCTCGGCACGCGGGCGGTGAATCAGCGCCAGTCCGCCGGGACCAGGGGTGCGCGGGTGAGCGCGGCCGCGAAGAGGGTCTGGGTCAGGCACATGGTCAGCAGCAGTACCGGCGTCGACGCGAACAACAGGGGCCATAGCGGCAGCAGGAGAAGCGAGGCGAGCTGCCACCGGAACATCACGCCCGTGCGTCGGCTCGCCAGCCCGAAGATCCAGAGGATCACGACGGACGGCACAGCGATGCTCGGGGCGCCCTTCAGGCCGGTCGTCCAGTGCGACTCGTATCCGGGCTCGTCCAGGAAGAGGGCGAGCGCGCCGAACGTCGCCGCGTATGTCAGCAGGTAGCGAGCGGTGGCGTCGGCCAGCAGGAGGCCGAGCACGCCAAGTCTGGCCCAGGGGCCGCGGGTCGTCATGGACTCATCCTGACAGCTGAATTGAACGCGTTCAAGGGCTTTCTTGAACGCGTTCAAGCATGGACTCGCTCGCCCGCCCGGTAGGTTGCGCCCCATGACCGAGTGGGACATCAAGAAGCTCCAGATCCTCCGCACCCTCCGCGACCGCGGCACCGTCACCGCGACCGCGGAGGCACTGCTCATGACCCCCTCGGCCGTCTCCCAGCAGCTCACCAACCTCGCCAAGCAGCTGGGTGTCCAGCTCCTGGAGGCGCAGGGGCGGCGCGTCCGGCTCACCGACGCCGCGCATCTCGTGCTCCGCCACGCCGAGGTCGTCTTCGCCCAACTGGAGCGCGCCGACGCCGAGCTGGAGGGCTATCTGCGCGGCGAGGTGGGTCAGGTGCGGGTCGCGGCGTTCTCGACGGCCGTACCCGCGCTGGTCGTCCCCGCCGTGCAGCAGCTGCGGACCGCGCACCCCGGGCTCGACGTCCGGATCCGCGAGGCCGAGGCCTCCGAGGCGTACGAGCTGCTCGGCGCCGGCGAGGTCGACCTGGCGCTCTCGCTCGCCGCGCACGCCCCCTCCGTACGCGACCCCAAGTTCAGCCGGGTCCCGCTCCTCGCCGACCCCCTCGACGTCGCCCTGCCCGCCGGGCACCCCCTCGCCGACGCGCCCGGGCTGCGGCTCGCCGACCTCTCCGCCGAGCCCTGGATCTTCGGCGGCTCCGGCCCCTGGTCCGAGATCACCACCGCCGCCTGCGAGGCCGCCGGCTTCGTGCCCGAACAGGCCCACAGCGCCGCCGGCTGGACCGCGATCCTCGCCATGGTCGAGGCCGGCATGGGTGTCGCCCTTGTGCCCCGGATGGCCTCCGCCGAGCGCCGCGCCGGAGTCGTCATGCGCGTCCTCTCCGCCGACCAGCCGCGCCGCCACGTCGTCGCGGCGGTACGGCGCGGGGCGGAGGAGGGCGTCGCGGTGGCCCGGGTGCTCGCCGCGCTGCGCCAGGCGGCCGCACAGCGCGAGACCGTCCAGACCGTTCAGAAGAACTGAAAACACCTGTCGAAAACATTCGATGGACCCACCAGGTCCTCGAGGCGCACAGTCGACGCATGACCTTCGAGACGAGCCAGGACCAGGACCCGCACGCCAACGACGCCGCCCCCTACGGGGGTGGCGACCCGTACGCCGACTACCGCACCGGTGACTTCCCCTTCACCGAGCTGGTCGACCTGGCCGACCGCCGCCTCGGCGCCGGCGTCGTCGCCGCCAACGACGAGTTCTTCGCCGAGCGCGAGAACCTCCTCGTCCGCGAGCGCGCGGTCTTCGACCCCGAGCACTTCGGCCACAAGGGCAAGATCATGGACGGCTGGGAGACCCGCCGCCGCCGTGGTGCCGACGCCGAGAACGTCTTCCCCGCCCCCGAGGACCACGACTGGGCGATCGTCCGCCTCGGCGCCCCCGGCGTCATCCGCGGCATCATCGTCGACACCGCCCACTTCCGCGGCAACTACCCGCAGCGGGTGTCGATCCAGGCCGCCGCCGTCGAGGGATCGCCCAGCCCCGAGCAGCTCCTCGCCGACGACGTGAAGTGGGAGGAGCTCGTCCCGCCCACCCCCGTGCGCGGCCACGCCGCCAACGGCTTCGCGATCGACGTCGAGCGCCGCTTCACCCATGTACGGGTCTGCCAGCACCCCGACGGCGGCATCGCCCGCCTGCGCGTCCACGGCGATGTCGTGCCCGACCCCGAATGGCTGGACCTGCTCGGCACCCTCGACCTGATCTCCGTACTCAACGGAGGCGTGTACGAGGACGCGTCGGACAAGTTCTACTCCTCGCCGACGCAGATCATCCTGCCCGGCACCTCCCGCAAGATGGACGACGGCTGGGAGAACCGCCGCCGCCGGGTCCGCGGCACCAACGACTGGGTCCGCTTCCGGCTCGCCGCCCAGGGAGCCGTACGCGCCGTCGAGATCGACACCGCGTACCTCAAGGGCAACTCGGCCGGCTGGATCTCGCTCCAGGGCCGCAACGGCGACACGGGCGAGTGGTTCGAGATCATCCCCCGGACCAGGCTGCAGCCCGACACCCTGCACCGCTTCAAGCTCCCGGCCCAGGCCGTCGTCACCCACGTCCGCCTCGACGCCTTCCCCGACGGCGGCGTCGCCCGGATGCGGCTGCACGGCACGCTGACGGAGCAGGGCGCGGCCGACCTGCGCGCCCGCTACGCGGCGCTCGGCGGCTGACCCGTCCCGCACGACTTCCGCCCGGCGGGCGGCCGCGCGCCGACGCCCGCCCGCCGAGCGGACCCAAACGGACGAAGGGGCACCCCCGTGGGGGAGGGTGCCCCTTCGTCGTTTCGCGCAGTGAGTCCTACGCGGTGATCGTCACGCGGCGGCCGCGTCCGCCGCCTGCGCCTTCAGGGCGCGCTCCACGCCCGCACGGCACTCCGTCACCAGACGGCGCAGCGCCGGAGCCGGGTCGTGCTCCGCGATCCACGCGTCCGTGGCGTCCAGGGTCTCCTGCGAGACCTGGATCGTCGGGTAGAGGCCCACCACGATCTGCTGGACGATCTCGTGGCTGCGGGTCTCCGAGATGCCCTTGATCGAGGCGAAGTACTTCGCCGTGTACGGGGCGAGCAGCTCACGCTGGTCGGTCTGCACGAAGCCCCCGATCACCGCCTCCTGCACGGCGTTCGCCAGCTTGTCGGACTCCACGACCGACGCCCAGGCCTCGGCCTTCGCCGCCTCCGTCGGACGGGCCGACCGCGCGGTCGCCGCGTGGCGCTCGCCCGCCGCGGTCTTGTCCCGCGCCAGCTCGGCCGCGATCTCCGGCTCGTCGAAACGCCCCGTCGCGGCGAGCCGCTGCACGAACGCCCAGCGCAGCTCGGTGTCCACGGCCAGACCCCCGATGATGTGCGTGCCGTCGAGCAGACCGGCGAGCACGTCCAGCTCCGCGTCCGTCCGCGCGGTCGCGGCGAACGCCCGCGCCCACGCCAGCTGGTGGTCGCTCCCAGGGGCCGCCGCCCGCAGCTGCTCCTGCGCCGCCTGCGTCCAGCGCGCCAGACCCGTCGCCCGCCACTCCGGCGCCGCGTACAGGTCGAGGGCCGCCTTCACCTGGCCCTGCAGCGACTGCACCACGCCGATGTCGGTCTCCTTGGTGATGCCCGAGAGCACCAGGTCCAGGTAGTCACGGGTGGCCAGCTCGCCGTCCCGCGTCATGTCCCAGGCCGAGGACCAGCACAGCGCGCGCGGCAGCGACTCGGTGAAGTCCCCGAGGTGCGCGGTCACGTTCTTCAGCGACACGTCGTCGAGGCGGACCTTGGCGTACGACAGGTCGTCGTCGTTGAGCAGCACGACCGCCGGACGCGGCTTGCCCGCCACCTGCGGCACTGCGGTCAGCTCGGCCGCCTCGATGTCCAGCTCGATCCGCTCGGTGCGGACCAGCTTGCCGGCCGCGTCCAGGTCGTAGAAGCCGATCGCGATCCGGTGCGGACGCAGCGTCGACTCGCCCTTGGCGCCGGCGGGCAGCGCCGGGGCCTCCTGCTTGACGGCGAAGGAGGTGATGACGCCGTTCTCGTCGGTCTCGATCTCCGGACGCAGGATGTTGATGCCGGCCGTCTCCAGCCACAGCTTCGACCAGGCCTTCAGATCACGGCCGGAGGTCTCCTCCAGCGCGCCGAGCAGGTCGGTCAGCCGGGTGTTGCCGAAGGCGTGCGCCTTGAAGTACGCCTGCACGCCCTTGAAGAACTCGTCCTGGCCGACGTATGCGACCAGCTGCTTCAGGACCGAGGCGCCCTTGGCGTAGGTGATGCCGTCGAAGTTGACCAGCACGTCCTCGAGATCGTTGATCTCGGCCATGATCGGGTGCGTGGAGGGCAGCTGGTCCTGGCGGTACGCCCAGGTCTTCTCCGCGTTGGCGAAGGTGGTCCAGGCCTGCGGCCAGCGGGTGCCCTCGACGGAGGCCTGGCAGGCGACCGAGGTGAAGGTCGCGAACGACTCGTTCAGCCACAGGTCGTTCCACCACTCCATGGTGACCAGGTCGCCGAACCACATGTGCGCGAGCTCGTGCAGGATCGTCTCGGCCCGGCGCTCGTACGCCGCGTCCGTCACCTTCGAGCGGAAGACGTACTGGTCGCGGATGGTCACCGCGCCCGCGTTCTCCATCGCGCCCGCGTTGAACTCCGGGACGAAGAGCTGGTCGTACTTGGCGAAGGGGTAGTCGTACGCGAACTTCTCCTGGAACCAGTCGAAGCCCTGGCGCGTGACGTCGAAGATGTGGTCCGCGTCGAGGAACTCGGCCAGCGACGGTCGGCAGTAGATGCCGAGCGGGACGGTCTGCCCGTCCTTCTCGTACGAGGAGTGCACCGAGTGGTACGGGCCGACGATCAGCGCGGTGATGTACGTCGAGATCCGCGGGGTGGGCTCGAACACCCACACGTCGTCCTTGGGCTCCGGCGTCGGCGAGTTGGAGATCACCGTCCAGCCGCTCGGCGCCTTCACGGTGAACTGGAAGGTCGCCTTCAGGTCCGGCTGCTCGAAGGAGGCGAAGACGCGACGGGCGTCCGGCACCTCGAACTGGGTGTAGAGGTACGCCTGGTCGTCGACCGGGTCGACGAACCGGTGCAGACCTTCACCCGTGTTGGTGTACGCGCAGTCCGCGACGACCTTCAGCTCGTTCGGGCCCTGGTGCAGATGGGCCAGCGCGATCCGCGAGTCCCGGAAGACGGCGGCGACGTCGAGCGCGTGGCCGTTGAGCACGACCTCGTGCACGGCGGGGGCGACGAGGTCGATGAAGGTCTCCGCACCGGCCTCGGCGGAATCGAAGCGGACGGTGGTGACGGACCGGTAGGTGCCGCCCTCCTGCGCACCGGTGAGGTCGAGGTCGACCTCGTACGCGTCCACGGTCAGCAGCTTCGCCCGCTGCTGCGCCTCTTCACGGGTCAGGTTTGTGCCAGGCACCCGGTCAACTCCTCGGTTTCGTGACGTTTGGGCCATCCTTCCACGCGGCACGTCAGCGCCGCACCGCACATTTCCAGGGGCCGTCGCCGCTGATCCGCAGGAGGCCGGGGCCGGGCACGGGAGCGCTGACCCGGACCTCGCCGATCTCGTTGACGAGCAGGTCCTGGTCCTCCGCGTCGTACTCCGGCTCGCGCGGCGGGGTGTGCTGGTGGACGGTGAAGTTGGACTCGCCGTGGTGGAAGAAGTCGAGGACGCCGGGCGGCCCCTCGTAGACGACGAGGTCGTGGGCGTGGCCCTCGATGTGGCTGTCGAAGCGGCGGGCGTGGGTGAGGGGGAGGACCCGCAGGGTCCAGGGGGTGTCCGCCTCGACCCGCAGGGTCAGCGGCCGGTCGCGCGGGACGAGCGCGACGGTACGGGCGCGGACGTCGTCCTCGTACGCCATGAGCAGGTAGTCCTCGGCGCGGCCGTAGGCGTCGCAGGACTCGATCGTGGTGGAGATCGAGTGGTACGACTCGATCTCCAGGAGTGCCCAGCCCGGGGGAAGGGAGGGGTCGCAGTGCACGGTCTCCTTGCCGCGGCCCTGGTGGGTCGAGGGCCGGAAGGACGAGGAGAACGGGTCGGCGGCCGCGTACGCGGGCGCGGCGACGGGAGCGACGGGGGCGTGGGGGGTGAACGGGACGACCGGGGCGGTCGGGGTGAACGGGACGACCGGGGTGCCCGGGGCGGCGAACGCCGGGGGCGAGGCGGGCGGCACGTACCCCGGGCCGGGCGCCGGCGCGGGTGGGGGAACGTACCCCGGGCCCGGGATCGGGGCGGGTGGGGGAACGTACCCCGGGCCCGGGATCGGGGCGGGCGGGGCCTCCACCACGATGCCGAAGTCCGTCGCGAGGCCGGCGAGACCGGAGGCGTACCCCTGCCCCACGGCACGGAACCGCCAGCCGCCCTCCCGCCGGTAGAACTCGCCGAAGACGAACGCCGTCTCCGTCGTCGCGTCGCCGATCGCGAAGTACGCCACCGGTCCGCCGGCGAGGTCCATGACCCGCACGTCCAGGCCGGGCACCTGCCCGAAGGCCCCGCCGTCCGCGGAGGCGGCGACCACGATCCGGTCGATCCCGGGCTCCACCCGCGCGAGGTCCAGCCACAGCCAGTCCGCGGCCGCGCCGCCCGGCGCACCCGGCGCCGACTTGCCCAGATGCCGCACCGCGCCCGAGGGGTGCTCGACCTGGTTGTAGAAGACGAGGTCCGCATCCCCCCGCACCCGTCCCCCGGCGTCCAACAGCAGGGCCGAGACATCCACCTCGGGCGCCCCGGGCACGACCTGCCAGGCGACGGCGACCTGGAGGGCCTGGGCGGGCACCGGGAGGTTGGCACCCTTGGGTATCTGGGTCATGGTCGGATCCTGTCACCCGGAGGCCCGGCTTCGAACGCGTTGTCCGGATTCAGTCGGGGCCGTGACCACCGGACGCCGGGGCCGTGGCCCGGGACGCCGAAGGGGCGGCCGCCCTCCCGGACGGCCGCCCCTTCACGTACGGATTCACGTACGGACCGGCGTCAGCCCTTCAGCTCCGCCGCGACCAGCTCCGCGATCTGCACCGCGTTCAGCGCGGCGCCCTTGCGCAGGTTGTCGTTGGACAGGAACAGCGCCAGACCGTTGTCGACGGTCTCGTCCACGCGGATGCGACCCACGTACGAGGCGTCCTTGCCGGCAGCCTGGAGCGGGGTCGGGATCTCGGAGAGCTCGACGCCCTCGGCGTCCTTGAGCAGCTCGTAGGCGCGCTCGACACTGATCGGACGGTCGAAGCGGGCGTTGACCTGCAGCGAGTGGCCGGAGAAGACCGGGACGCGCACACAGGTGCCGGAGACCTTCAGCTCCGGGATCTCCAGGATCTTGCGGGACTCGTTGCGGAGCTTCTGCTCCTCGTCGGTCTCGTGGAGGCCGTCGTCGACGAGGTTGCCCGCCAGCGGGATGACGTTGAAGGCGATGCTGCGCCGGTAGACGCTGGGCTCGGGGAAGGCGACGGCCTCGCCGTCGTGGGTCAGCTCGGTGGCGCGCTCGGCGACGGCCTTGACCTGGCCGTCCAGCTCGGCCACGCCCGCCACGCCCGAGCCGGAGACGGCCTGGTAGGTGGTGGCGACCAGCGCGACGAGACCGGCCTCCTGGTGCAGCGGCTTGAGGACCGGCATGGCGGCCATCGTGGTGCAGTTCGGGTTGGCGATGATCCCCTTGGGGCGGTCCTTGACCGCGTGCGGGTTGACCTCGGAGACGACCAGCGGGACCTCGGGGTCGCGGCGCCAGGCGGAGGAGTTGTCGATCACGACCGCCCCCTGGGAGGCGACCTTCTCGGCGAGGGCCTTGGAGGTGGCGCCACCGGCGGAGAACAGGACGATGTCGAGGCCGGTGTAGTCGGCGGTGGCGGCGTCCTCGACCGTGACCCCGTCGAGGACGGTGCCGGCGGAGCGGGCGGAGGCGAAGAGCCGCAGCTCGTCGACCGGGAACTCGCGCTCGGCCAGGATCTTGCGCATGACTGTGCCGACCTGACCGGTGGCTCCGACGATTCCGACCTTCACGGGGACTCCTCCGTACGTTTGTGCAGGCTGCTGCCGTCCATGATGCGTATGTCCCGGCCCGCCTTGTCCAATCCATTGTCCGAGGATCGGGACGCGAAAGGGGCGGGCACCGGTTTCGGCGCCCGCCCCTCACTCGCTCAGCGGTGTTACGGAGTGACCTTGCCGATCACGACGCTGCCGGCGCCCGCGACCGTGCCGCGCGCGTTCAGCAGCTGGACCTCGCCGAAGAACTGCCGCCCCTCGGGCGCGGCACCGGCGACCAGCACCTCGGCGCCGACCTTGGCGGAAGCGCCGTTGGCCAGCGGGTAGGTCTTGGACGCGTCGACCTGGACGCTGCCGAGAGCGGCCGAGTAGTACACGTCCTTGTAGTCGAAGGTCGTACCGCCCTCGGCCTGCACCGAGTAGCCGTCGATCACGATCGTGTAGGTACCGGCGGCCGGCTTGACCAGCGAGACGGCCTCCTCCGAGTCGCCGTCCGCGGCCTGACCCACCTGCACGCCGTCGCGCAGGACCGTCAGGTCCAGGTCGGCGGCCTTGTCGGAGGTGTTGCCGATCGCCACGTCGAGCCGCTCGACACCCTCACCGATGGTGACGGTCTTCGTCTGCTGCTCGTGGTGCTTGATCGTCGGCGTCTCCGACTTCAGGGAGCCCAGCGGGCCGCCCTTCAGCTTGCCGTCGATGCCGGCGAACTTGTTGGTGACGGTCCACTCGACGGCGGTCGGGGTGCCGACCTTCGCCTCGGCGACCGTCTGGACGGCCGGGTCGAAGTCGGCGCCGAGCACCGACACGTCCAGCTTGTACGGGTTGTCCAGGTCGGGCGAGGTGCGGCGCGCCTCGACCTCGATCTCCCAGACGCCCGGCGTCGGGTTGGCGTACGACCGCAGGTCCGCACGGCAGCCGTTGCCCGGGTTGTAGTGCGGGTAGCAGACGTTGGACGCGGTGGACTCGAAGGCCACGCCGTACGGGTGGATCGAGATGAACCGGGTCTGGCTCTTCTCCTTCAGACCGCCCAGGGCGACCTCAAGGGTCTTGGCGCCCTCCGGAACGGTCACGAAGTACGACTTGTGGCTGTTGCGCTGGACCGAGCCGGACGCCGAGAAGCCGTAGCCGGGCGCGACCAGGTCGCTCGCGACGACCGAGGTGGCGAGGATCTGCTTGTCCACGCCCTCCGTGCGCTCGTCGTCGGCCTCCAGGATCACGCTGTGCACACCGGCGGTGGTGGGCTTGGCCTGGATCTTGACGGTGACCGGCGTGTTCAGCGGCAGGTCGATCTCGTCGTCGCCGAGGATCCGGAAGGTGCCGTCGTTGTACTTCAGCTCCAGCTCGTGCTCGATGGGCCGGTTCGGGCCGTTCGTGCGCGTGATGGTGACGTCGTAGACCTTCTTCTGGCCGACCTTGAGGCCGCCCTCACGGTCGTACACACCGGTGCCGGTGTGCGGGGCCGGGAAGATCGCGGTGTCGACCGGGGCCTCGACCTTGTAGTCGTGCGCCGTGGCGCCTTCCTTGATCGACTCCCAGGCGTCGTTGATGTCGATCAGACCCGAGCCCTGCTCGTGGGCCGCGACACCGGAGATCCGGTGGGCGGTCGAGGTGAGCGCGGTGCGCAGGCTGAGCGGCGAGAGCTCGATGCGCTTCTGCTTCGCGGCCGAGAGCAGCAGCGCGCTCGCGCCCGCGACCTGCGGCGACGACATCGAGGTGCCGTTGAGCATCCCGTAGCCGGCGGGCAGCGCGTAGCCGGACTCGGGCACGCCGGAGCCGGCCTGCCAGGTCGGGATGGTGTTCACGGCCGAGCCCGGACCGGTGATGGTCGGGGTGAAGCCGCCGTCCTCACGCGGGCCGCGCGAGGAGAAGGGGAACATCGCGTACGACTTGGTGACGGCCGAGCCGTAGTTGGAGGCCCAGGTCGACTTGGAGATCGCCGCGCCGACCGAGACGACCTTGTCGGCCAGGCCGGGGTCGCCGATCGTGTTGATGCCCGGGCCGGAGTTGCCGGCCGAGATGATCAGCTGCACGCCGTACTGGTCGATCAGACGGGTGTAGAGGCGGGCGCGGACGTTGTCGCCGTCGTTCTGCGCGGGCAGACCGCCGATCGACATGTTGACGATGTCGACGCCACGGTTGACGACGAGGTCCGTCATGCCCTCGGTCAGTGCGGTGTTGGTGCAGCCGCCGGTCCAGGTGCAGGCGCGCGAGGAGACGAGCTTCGCGCCGGGCGCCGCACCGTTCATCCTGCCGCCGAAGAGGCTGTGGGCGGCGGTGATGCCGGCGACGTGCGTGCCGTGCGAGGACTCGACGACGCCGATGTTGACGAAGTCGGCCTTCTTGCCGACCCAGGTCCCGCCGAGCGGGTCCATCGCGACGTCCTTGCGGATCTCGACGACGAACGGCGTCTTCTCGACGACCTCGGTGGCCGGGTTGTCGGTACCGAAGTAGCCGATCTGGTACCCGTCCTTGTACGGCTTCATCGGCGCGTTGTCCGTGAAGTCGTTGTTCTGGTCGGTGTCGACGCGGACGGTCCCGGCGGCCGGGTCGTACAGCATGCCGAAGAGGTCGGCCGTGTCGCCGTCGCGGTTGATGTCACCGGCCGGGTCGCCGCCCGCGGTGATCGCCTCGTTGAAGCGGCTGAACTGGTAGGAGCCCTCGGGCGCCTTCCAGGACTGCGACGAGGCGGTGAAGACCGGGCCCGCGACGGGGGTGATCTGGGCACGCCAGGTGCCGTCGCCCTCGGTCAGCGGGTCGGTGGCGGTGACCCAGTCGACGATCTTGCGCTCGCCGGTGGTGGTCTTCTGCAGGGCCGGGTGGCCCAGGTCGACACCGGAGTCGAGGATGCCGATGGTCACGCCGCGGCCGTCGGCCTTGGGGTGGTCCTCGACGAACTCGACCGCACCCGTCTCGTGGGACGGGTTGTACGGGTTCTTCGCCGGGGTGTTCTTGCCCGGGGCCGGGTACGTCGTGGCGACGGTCGTGCCCTCGACGGCGCCGGTGGTGCCCGCGTCCGGGGTCGGGTCGTCCAGCTTGATCTCGGCCTGGAGGTCGATCGACTGGACGGAGGAGAGCTTGGTGGCCGCCGTGATGGCGGCCTCCGCCTTCGCGGTCGGGATGGTGGCGCGGACGTAGCCGAGCTTGTCGTCCTGCTTGCCGACCGAGGCGCCCTGGACGGCGTCGAGCTGGCCTGCGACCTGCTCGGTGGCGCCGGGGGCGGTGGCCACGAGGATCGTGACGTTCTTCTCGCCGGTCGCCTCGGCCTCGGAGAGGCGCTGGGCGTCGGTCGGGCCGAGCTTGTCGGCGGAGTCGGAGGACTTGACCGGGGGAGTGGTCGCCGGGTCGTCGGCGGCCAGGACCGGAGCAGCGCCGGCCGCGATGAGCGCGGTCACAAGTCCGGCGGCGGCGGCGATACGGGCCGCGCGTCTGTGCCCGGGGGTCGAGCGCCCGGGTATGGAGCTCTGAGATTCGGGGGTGGTCATTTACATCCCTGTTTGTGAAAGAAGAGGGTCCGGATTTCGGTACCGGATGACCGCTCAGCCTTTCGTAAGTGACAGGGGTTTGTGGAGAGTTGCCGGGTGGCGGGATGTGCTGATGGCGCACATCCGCCACTGCGGGACATGCGCCATCGGGAGCAAAACGCCCTCAATCAGGGCGAGTCGACTGGGTAGTTAGTTGTCCTTTGTACGGGCATAGTGGCGCGAGGCCTTGGCCCGGTTGCCGCAGATCGCCATCGAGCACCAGCGCCGGGTCCCGTTCCGCGAGGTGTCGAAGAAGTGCAGGATGCACGCCTCGTGGGCGCAGGCCCGGATGCGGTCCGGTGCCGTGCGCAGCAGGTCGAGGTAGTCACGGGCGGCGGTCCAGCCGGGCCCCCAGGCGGCGTCCTCGAACTCCGGCACCTCGCCCGGACCCTCGGGCGTGAGGGTGGCGCGGATGCGACCGTGCCCGAGAACGGCGTCGACGCGTGCGATCGCGGAGGGCTCGCCGGGGAGGTCGACGAGGCCGGCGAGGGCGTCACGGGCGGCGAGTGTGTGGCGGAGCGTCGTCGCGTCGGCGGCGAAGCGCTCGCCGAGCCCGTTCGCGGCGAGCCAGACGCCCAGCCCCTCGGTGTCGGTCAGCAGGTCCTGCCGTACGCCCTCGTGCATCCAGCGGGTGTTGAGCAGGTCGAGGGAGACGGGTTCGCCGACCAGGGGTCGCGGGTCGGAAACGGTCATGACGGGACGCCCTCCTCGAAGAACTAACCCCTCAAGGTTACGTGACCGGTTGCGCGATCGGATGACTAACCTCTAAACTCGAATTAAGAGGTTAGCTAGCTCTGACCGCACGATGACCTGCTCGATGAGAGGGGACCCGCCATGTCGGCGATCGGAACGCTGAACACCGGCCACATCGGACTCAACGTCACGGACCTGGAGCGCTCGCTCGGCTTCTACGCGGACGTCCTGGGCTTCGAACTGCTCCATGAGGGCAAGGAGGAAGTCCCCCGTAGCCCTTCGGGCACGGGAGGTGCCCCCAGGCGGTTCGCGTTCCTGGGCCAGGGCGGCCGGCTGGTCCTCACGCTCTGGCAGCAGGCGGAGGGCGCGTACGACTCCGGCCGCGCGGGCCTGCACCACCTCGCCTTCGAGGCCGAGTCGATCGACCGCGTCAGGGCGGCGGAGACGGCCCTGAAGGCGCGCGGCACCTCCTTCGCCTACGAGGGCGTGGTCCCCCACGCCGAGGGCTCGTCCTCGGCCGGCATCTTCTTCCACGACCCGGACGGCACCCGCCTGGAGATCTACACCCCGAAGGGGGCGGAGCCCGCGGACGCCCCCGTAGAGGGCGCCCCGACCTGCGGCTTCTTCTAGCCCCGGCCTCCCCGTTGTGGACGCCACGAACGCGCCCACCGCGCCAGGGCCCCGCACCCCGACCCCCGGACCCGCACACGAAAGGACCCACGGCCATGGACCCGTACAACCAAGGCTCCCTCGCGGTGCAGGAGCGCGTAGGGGTCCGCGCCCTCGCAACCCACATCGCCCCCTCCATCACCCCCGGCATCCGCCCCGTCGCCGCCGCCTTCCTCGAGCGCCAGCCCATGCTGGTGCTCGGCGCGGCGGACGCCGACGGCCAGGTCTGGAGCACCCTCCTGACCGGCACCCCCGGCTTCGTCCGGGCGACCGGCCCGCACACCATCTCCGTGGCGGCCACAGCCCCCACCCCCGAGCCCGCCCCCGTCGGCACGATCGCCCTGGACCCCCGCACCCGCCGCCGCATGCGCCTCAACGGCATCGCCCGCCCCAGCGCGCGCGGCTTCACCGTCGAGGCGGAGGAGGTCTTCTCCAACTGCCCGAAGTACATCCAGAAGCGCGAGCTGTACGCGCCGGACGTCACCACCCCGCCCGGCGCCCCGCACCACGGCACCGCGCTCGCCCCCGACCAGGAGCGGTTGGTCCGCGCCGCCGACACCTTCTTCGTCGCGACCGCCGCCCCCGACGGCGTGGACGCGAGCCACCGCGGCGGCAACCCCGGTTTCGTACGGGTCGAGTCGCCCACCGAACTGAGCTGGCAGGACTATCCCGGCAACGCGATGTTCCTGACCCTCGGCAATCTGGAGACCGACGGCCGCGCGGGCCTGCTCTTCCTCGACTGGCACACCGGCACCACGCTTCAGCTGACCGGCCGCGCCCACACGACGTACGGCCCCGGCGGAGTCCGCACCAACCGCTTCCGTATCGAGCGGACCGTGGAGACCCCGACCGCCAGCCCCCTGCGCTGGTCGCACCCCGAGTACTCGCCCGCCAACCCACCCCTGGACTCGTGAATGGCATCCGCCCCCGCCCGCCCCCACCCCCGTGCCGTGGCCACGTCCACCTCCGTCAGCGTCGCGGCCCTTCTCGTCCTCGTGGCTCTCGGCACCGTGCTGCACCAGCCCCTGCTGATCCCGCCCCTGGCGGCCAGCATGGCGCTCGTCGCCGGGGCGCCCGACCTGCCGCTGTCCCAGCCCCGCTCAGTCGTCGGCGGCCAGCTCCTCTCCGCCCTCACCGGCTTCGCCGTCCTGCTCGTCGCCGGACCCGGCCTCTGGGGTGCGGCCCTCGCGGGCGGTCTCGCGCTCGGCGTCATGATGGCCGCCCGCACCCCCCACTCGCCCGCCGCGGCGACGGCCGTGATCGTCACCCTCCAGAATCCGCCGTTCTGGAGCTTCCTCGCCCTGCTGGCCCTCGCGAGCGCCCTGCTCGTCGCCGTCGGCCTCGCGGGCGCCCGCGCCACCGGGCGGACGTACCCGGCGTACTGGTTCTAACCTCGGCACATGAAACAGGAGTTGAGGGTGGCGGCCTACGCCGTGTGTGTCCGTGACGACGAGGTACTCCTCGCCCGCTGGGTGGACAGCTCGGGGGCCAAGCGCTGGACCCTGCCCGGTGGCGGGATGGACCACGGAGAGGAACCGGTCGACACCGTCGTCCGCGAGGTCGAGGAGGAGACCGGGTACGTCACCGAGCCGGTCGCCCTGCTCGGCATCGACTCCATCCGCCGCGGCTGGCTGCGCCGGTTGGCCGGCCCGGGCGACTTCCAGGGCCTGCGGATCATCTACGAATCCCGCATCATCGGCGGCTCCCTGCGCAACGAGACCGGCGGCTCCACCGACCTCGCCGCCTGGCATCCCATCGCCTCCGTCCCGGAGCTCGCCCGCGTCGAACTCGTCGACATCGGCCTGCAGTTGTGGAGCGAACGTCCGCCCGTCGGCCGCTCCCGCCTCGCCGATCCGGCGAACGGCTGAATTCCGCTCAACCGAAGCAGCTCCGCTCAACCGACCCGCCCGCCCCCGGGGTCCCCTCCCGTGACCGCAGTACGCACACCAGGGGAGCCCGCACCATGTCAGCTGTACGCACCACTCGCACCGTCCTCGCCGCCACCGCCGTGGCCGCCCTCACCGCCGGAGCGCTCGCCGCACCCGCCGTCGCGGCCACGGCACCGAAGAAGCCCGACCACACCGCGACCCAGCGGGCCCTCGACGCGGCGGTCGAGGCGGGCGTGCCCGGCGCCGTCGCCCAGGCCCGGTCCGGCCACAGCGCCTGGACCGGGACGGCCGGTGAGCGTGGCGGCAAGGACCGCTACCGGGTCGGCTCCATCACCAAGACCTTCGTGGCCACCGTCCTCCTCCAGCTCCAGGCCGAGGGCCGCCTCGACCTGGACGACCCCGTCGAGAAGTGGCTGCCGGGCGTGGTCCGCGGCAACGGCCACGACGGCCGGAAGGTCACCGTCCGCCAGCTCCTCAACCACACCAGCGGCATCTACAGCGTCACCTCCGACGCCGGGTTCCAGCAGAAGGTGTTCGGTCCGGACTTCCTGAAGCACCGCTACGACACCTGGACCTCGGAGCAGCTCGTCGCGATCGCGATGACCCACGAGCCGGACTTCGCCCCCGGCACCGCCTGGACCTACTCCAACACCAACTACGTCCTGGCGGGCATGGTGATCGAGAAGGCGACCGGCCGTCCGTACGGGAAGGAGGTCGAGCGGCGGATCATCAAGCCGCTGAAGCTGCGCGCCACCAGCGTGCCCGGCACGACCGTGACGATGCCGAAGCCGAGTTCGCGGGCGTATTCGAAGCTCTCGATCGACACGAACGCGACGACGGTCCACGACGTCACCGAGCTGAACCCGAGCCTCGCCCAGGCGGCCGGCGAGATGATCTCCGACTCCAACGATCTGCAGACCTTCTACCGAGCCCTGTTCAAGGGCGCGTTGCTGCCGAAGGCCGAGCTGCGCGAGATGACGCAGGCGGTGCCTGTCAGCGCCGAGGACCCGGAGTTCTTCTACGGCCTCGGGCTGATGCAGCTGAAGCTGAGCTGCGGCAAGGAGGTGTGGGGCCACGGTGGTGGCATCCACGGCTCCTCGTC
The DNA here is from genome assembly GCF_042731085.1 of Streptomyces sp. NPDC059875. Taxonomy (NCBI): domain Bacteria; kingdom Bacillati; phylum Actinomycetota; class Actinomycetes; order Kitasatosporales; family Streptomycetaceae; genus Streptomyces; species Streptomyces sp. NPDC059875. The sequence continues at coordinate 26,829 of NZ_JBHWJZ010000051.1, read as the reverse complement.
CCAGGCCGTCGCCACCAGGGACGGCGAGCACTCGCTCGCCATGAACTTCAACGCCGACTGGACGGGGGACAGCCAGACCGTCATCGAGGCCGAGTTCTGCGGTACGGCTCCGAAGGGCTGAGGCTCACCGGGGCAGGACGACGACGTAGGCGGCGGGCTGCCGGTCCGACGCGGCCATCAGGGCCGTACGGACCACGGTGGCCTGCTGGTCCATCGCCTCGCGCAGCTTGCGCGGGGTGATGTGGACGACCGTGATGCCGAGCCGCTCCAGGTGCTCGCGCTTGCGGGTGTACTCCGACCACAGGGCGTCGTCGTCCTGCCGCGGCGCCCGGGTGTCCAGCTCCACCGCCACCGCCTGCTCCGGCCAGTACGCGTCGAGGCCGCCGAGGTGTGGGCCACCGGGCAGCCGCAGGTCCACGTTCCACAGCGGGTCGGGCAGCGCGAACTCCCGCACCATCTCGTACAGCCGCTCCTCGGCGATGCTCCGCCCCTCCGCGAGCAGCGAGTCCACGGCGTCCACCACGTGCGGCCGGGTGAGCAGCCGGGCCCGGTTCAACTCCCGTACCACCGTGCCGGGCTCGCAGTGTCCGCCGCGGACCGCCTCGGTGAGCAGCCGGCGCACCACACCCGCGTCGGTCAGACCGGACACGGCGTCGGCGAGTGCGCGGGCGACCGGGGCGACCGGGACGCCGGTGATCTCCAGCGCCTCCGGCATCTCCTGGGCCCGCACCACCCGGACCCAGCCGGTGGACCGCAGCCGGCGGGTGCGCGGCACGAGGACGTCGATCCGATCCAGGGAGAGCAGCGGGGGAGCGGACGAGAAGCGGTGCAGGGCGAGCGCGGCGAGCCCGGTGATCATCGAGTCGGGGCCCTGGGAGGGCGCCCCGCCGGAGCGGCGGGCGTAGAGGAGCGCTGCCTGCAGCCGGTCCTCGCTGGTGGGCTGCCCGGGGTGCAGCAGGAGGACTCCGGGGAGGATCTGCTGCCACCCGCCGCCCGGCCGGCAGTGCGCGGAGATCTCGGCGCCGGAAAGGCCCTGAGCGCGCAACTGGGCGGCGGACAGGATGCGTTGCCGGTTTCCGGCGACCGGGGGGAGGGGGAGCGGGCGGGGGCTGATGGGGGTGTTGTGGTTCATGACGGGGGTCTTCCGCTCCCCGAGCCCCCGCTAACCGCTGTTACAAGCGCGTCGCCAAACCGGGACAACCTCGTCCTAAAGTACGCACGTTCGACTGCCGATGAGGCGTGGCCTACGCACCGGGGTGCGGCGCCCGGTCAAGGACGCCGCACCCCGGGGCTGTGCCGCAAAGGGTTACGCCCCCGCGTCGCACTTCTGCGCCCGCAGCGCCCTCGCCAAGTCGTCCCGGCCCTCGAGGACCAGACGCCGCAGCGCCGGCGCAGCCGACTCGTGCGCGGCGAGCCACGCGTCCGTCGAGGCCAGGGCCGTCTCGCCCTGGAGGCCCGGGAACAGCCCCCGCACCACGTCCATCCCGATCTGGATCGAACGCTCCGCCCACAGCCGCTCGATCGCCGCGAAGTACTTCTCCGCGTACGGCGCGATCAGCTCCCGCTGCGACGGCTGGGCGAAGCCCGCGATCGTCGCCTCCACCAGCGCGTTCGACAGCGTGTCCGACTCGACGACCTGCGCCCAGGCCTGCGCCTTGACCGCCGCCGAGGGCCGGGCCGCCAGACAGCGGACCTGGTGGCGCTTGCCGGTCGCCGTGTCGTCACGGGCCAGCTCCTCGGCGATCCGGGCCTCGTCGGCCCTGCCGTGCGCGGCCAGCGGCTCCAGGAACGACCAGCGCAGCTCCTGGTCCACGTCGAGGCCGTCGATCTTCGCGGTCCCGTCGAGCAGCCCCTCGAGCAGCTGGAAGTCCGCGTCGGAGTCGGCGACGGCCGCGAAGAACCGCGCCCAGGTCAGCTGGTGCTCGCTGCCCGGCTCGGCCACCCGCAGCTCGCGCAGCCCGCCCTCGGCGAGCAGCCGGCCGCCCTCGGCGCGCCACTCGGGCGCCGCGTAGTGCGTGACCGCCGACCGCGCCCAGGCGTGCACCATCTGGAGCACGCCGATGTCCGTCTCACGGCCCGCGAAGTCCAGCACGACCGCCACGAAGTCCCGGGCCGGCATCAGGCCGTCCCGCGTCAGGTTCCACAGCGCCGACCAGCACAGCGCCCGCGCCAGGGGGTCCGTGATGTCGCCCAGGTGCGCCCGGAGGGTCGCCAGGGACCGCTCGTTGAAACGGACCTTGCAGTAGGTCAGGTCGTCGTCGTTGACGAGCACCAGGTCGGGCTCGGCCGACCCCGCCAGCTCGGCCACGACCGTGCGCGCCCCGACGACGTCGGTCTCGGCCCGCGCGTACCGGACGAGCTCGCCGTCCACCGACAGCTTGTACAGGCCGACGGCCGCCCGGTGCGGACGGCCCGCCGACGAAGTCGGCTGATCGAGCACAGCGTCCCCGGCCTGGACGACGGCCAGCTCGGTGATCCGGCCCTCCGCGTCGTACGTCACCTCCGGCGTCAGCGTGTTGACGCCCGAGGTCTGCAGCCAGGACCGCGACCACGCCTTCATGTCGCGCCCGGAGGTCTCCTCCAGGACCGACAGCAGATCGGCCAGGCGCGTGTTCCCGTACGCGTGGCGCTTGAAGTAGCGGCGCGCGCCCTCCATGAACGCGTCCCGGCCCGCGTACGCCACCAGCTGCTTCAGGACCGAGGCGCCCTTGGCGTACGTGATGCCGTCGAAGTTCAGCTTGGCGTCCTCCAGGTCACGGATGTCGGCCGTGATCGGGTGGGTGGACGGCAGCTGGTCGGCGCGGTACGCCCACGACTTGCGGTTGTTGGCGAAGGTCACCCAGCTGTTGGTGAAGCGGGTCGCCTCGGCCAGCGAGAAGGAACCCATGAAGTCGGCGAAGGACTCCTTCAGCCACAGGTCGTCCCACCACACCATGGTGACCAGGTCGCCGAACCACATGTGCGCCATCTCGTGCAGGATGACGTTCGCCCGGCGCTCGTACGCCGCCTGCGTGACCTTGCCCCGGTAGATGTACTCCTCGCGGAAGGTCACCATGCCCGGGTTCTCCATCGCGCCGAGGTTGTACTCGGGGACGAAGGCCTGGTCGTACTTCCCGAAGGGGTACGGGTAGTCGAAGTTGTCGTGGAAGAAGTCGAAGCCCTGCTTGGTGATCAGGAAGACGTCGTCCGCGTCGAAGTGCTTCGCGAGCCCCTTGCGGCACATCGCGCCGAGGGGGATCTCGAGTTCGGACCCGTCGGCCAGGGTGCGCCGGTACGTGTCCGTGACGTAGTGGTACGGGCCGGCCACGACACACGTGATGTACGTCGAGATCGGCGCCGTCTCCGCGAACCGCCACACCCCGTCGGCGTCCTGCTCCCCGGCGCCGTTGCTCCACACGGTCCAGCCCTCGGGGGCGGTCACCGAGAAGCGGTGCGGGGCCTTCAGGTCCGGCTGCTCGAAGGTCGCGTACACGCGGCGGGCGTCGGCCGGCTCGTACTGCGTGTACAGGTAGACCTCGCCGTCCTCCGGGTCGACGAAGCGGTGCATGCCCTCGCCCGTCCGGCTGTAGGCGCACTGCGCGTCCACCACGAGCACGTTCTCGTCAGCGAGGCCGTCCAGCGCGATCCGCGCGCCGTCGAAGACGGCGGCCGGGTCGAGCGCGCGCCCGTTCAGCTCGACGGAGGTCACGGCGGGGGCGATCAGGTCGACGAACGTGGCGGAGCCCGTGCCGGTACGGCGGAAGCGGATCGTCGTCACCGAGCGGAAGGTACGCACCCTCCCCCTGCCTTCGGCGGGGGTACTCCCATCCCCGGACTCGCCGACCGCCGAGCGCAGATCGAGGGCGACCTCGTACCCGTCGACGGACAGCAGCGCGGCCCGCTCGCGGGCCTCGTCGCGGGACAGATTCTCACCGGGCACGGTCACTCCTTCGTGGCTCGTTCGAAACAGCACCGATCCTCCCATGTGCCACTGACGCCCGGCACTCGGGGAATGCCGCGGCCGAGGCGTGGCGTTGCAGCTTGCGGCGCATAGGTATTCATCCACGAGGAGTGACATGTCCGAGAGCAGGACCACCGCAGACTTCTGGTTCGACCCGCTGTGCCCCTGGGCGTGGATGACGTCCCGCTGGATGCTCGAGGTGGAGAAGGTCCGTCCGGTCGACGTGCGCTGGAAGGTGATGAGCCTGGCCGTCCTCAACGAGGACAGGCTGGACGAGGTCCCGGTCGAGTACCGGGAGATGCTGGAGACCAAGGCCTGGGGCCCGGTCCGCGTGGTGATCGCGGCCCAGCAGCAGCACGGCGACGAGGTCGTCGGCAAGCTCTACACCGCGCTCGGCACCCGCTTCCACAACAACGGCGAGGGCCCCACGCGCGAGGCGATATCCGCGGCCCTCGCGGACGTCGGCCTGCCGGCCGAGCTGGCGGACTACGCCGACAAGGACACGTACGACACCGAGCTGCGCGCCTCCCACAAGGAGGGCATCGACAAGGTCGGCCAGGACGTCGGCACGCCGGTCATCTCCGTCCCGGGCGCGGACGGCGACCAGGTGGCCTTCTTCGGCCCGGTCGTGACGCCGACCCCGCGTGGCGAGGCGGCGGCCCGGCTGTGGGACGGCACACTGCTGGTGGCGTCGACGCCCGGCTTCTACGAGATCAAGCGCACGCGGACGGCGGCGCCGAGCTTCGAGTAGGCCCCTTCGGGATCCCCTGAACGGAACGACCCCCGCGAGTCGCCCCCAGAGCTGCCTCTGGGGGTGCCCCCAGTCCTCGCGGGGGTCGTTCTTTCATCCGCCTGCGACGTGAAGGTTGAGAAGACGATCACGAGCAGGACGACTGAGGGCGCCGATCAGATGGAGATCAGCGGCACGGACGTCTTGGCGGCCTGGTAGCGCTTGTTCACGTCCTGCCAGTTGACGACCTGCCACATGGCCTCGATGAAGTCCACCTTCTGGTTCCTGTACTGCAGGTAGAAGGCGTGCTCCCAGGCGTCGAAGACCAGGACCGGGATCGAGCCCTGGCCGACGTTGCCCTGGTGGTCGTAGACCTGCTCGACGATCAGCCGGCCACTGATCGGCTCGTACGCGAGCACACCCCAGCCGGAGCCCTGGGTGGTCGCGGATGCCTTGGTCAGCTGGGCCTTGAACTTCGCGAAGGACCCGAAGGACTCGGTGATCGCGTCCGCGAGCTCACCGACGCCGTCCGCGGCCAGCGGCTCGCCGCCGCCCTCCTTCGGGCTGTCCATGTTGTTCCAGTAGATGCTGTGCAGGATGTGGCCGGAGAGGTGGAACGCGAGGTTCTTCTCCAGGCCGTTGATCGAGCCCCACTGCTCCTTGTCGCGCGCCTCTTCCAGCTGCTCGAGGGTGTCGTTGGCGCCCTTGACGTACGCGGCGTGGTGCTTGTCGTGGTGCAGCTCGATGATCTGCGGATTGATCACCGGCTCCAGCGCCGCGTAGTCGTACGGCAGTTCCGGAAGGGTGTAGATCGCCATGTGCCGAGCCTCTCGCTGCTGCTGATGCTTATTGCAACCTATATGCAAGTGCAGGCTAACAGCAGGAGTGCCCCCGAGTTGATCAGTCCTTGGGCCTAGGACTCGCGGCGGAAAACGCGGAACCCCCGGACCGACCGGTCCGGGGGTTCCGTACGTACGCAGGGGGGTCAGGCGTCCTGCGGGGCCGACGCGCGGACCTTCTGGAGCACGAAGCCGATCACCGCGAGCAGCGCCGTGAGGCCGCCCGTCCAGTACAGCTGGACCCGGGTGCCCTCCTCGCGCGCCATCAGGAAGAAGATCGCCGCCATGCCGGCCAGCGCCACCCAGGTCAGCACCGGGAACGCCCACATCTTCACGACCAGCTTCTCCGGCGCCTCGCGCTCGGTCCGGCGGCGCAGCAGCAGCTGCGAGACGGCGATGAAGAACCAGACGACGAGGATGATCGCGCCGATGGTGTTCAGGAGCCAGATGAAGATGTCGTCGGGCCGCCAGTAGCTCAGCAGCACGCACAGGAAGCCGAAGACCGAGGAGACGAGCACGGCGGGCCGCGGCACGCCGCCGAAGGTCCGGCCGAGCGCCTTCGGGCCCTGGCCGCGGGCGACCAGCGAGGTGGCCATCCGGGAGGCGCCGTAGATGTTGGCGTTCATGGCCGACAGCAGGGCGATCAGCACGACCACGTTCATGATCTGGCCGGCGGCCGGGATGCCCAGGTGGTCGAGGGTGGCGACGTACGGGCCCTTCTCGACGACCGCCTTGTCCCCCCACGGCACGAGCGTGACGATGACCGCCATCGAGCCGATGTAGAAGAGCGCGATGCGCCACATCGCCGTACGGACCGCCTTGGCGACGCCCTGCACGGGGTGCTCGGACTCGGCCGCGGCGATGGTGACGGTCTCCAGACCGCCGTACGCGAAGACGGAGGCGAGCAAGCCGACGATCAGTCCCTCGGAGCCGTTCGGGAAGAAGCCGCCGTCGCCGGTGAGGTTCGTCGTGCCGGGGGCGTCCGTGCCGGGCAGTACGCCGACGATGGCGAGCACGCCGATGCCGAGGAAGAGGACGATCGCGCCGACCTTGAGGGCCGCGAACCAGAACTCGAACTCGCCGAAGTTCTTCACCGCCGCCAGGTTGGTCACGCAGAACACCAGCATGAAGAGAGCCACCCAGGCCCACTCCGCGGTGTCCGGGAACCAGCCGGTCATGATCTTCGCGGCGCCGATGCCCTCCAGGCCGACGGCCACGCAGAGCAGGAACCAGAAGGCCCAGCCCGCCGTGAAGCCCGCCCACGGGCCGATCGCGCGCTCGGCGTGCACGGAGAAGGAGCCGGAGGCCGGGTTGGCCGCCGACATCTCGCCGAGCATGCGCATCACGAGCATGACGAGCAGACCGGAGATGGCATAGGCGACCACGATCGAGGGACCGGCGGCGGCGATGCCGGCACCGGAACCGACGAAGAGGCCGGCGCCGATGACGCCACCGAGGGCGATCATCGAGAGATGACGCTGCTTGAGGCCGTGCGTGAGTCCCTGCGAGGGGGGCGTCCCGTCGACCTTGCGGTCGACGGGCTCGGGCGCGGTGGTCCGTGACATGGGCAGCCCTGTTCATTGGCTGAGACGGGGGAACGGCCCACAGTCTGGGTGGGTGCACCGCTTACAGGGAACAGATGTCCGCTATACGGGCACGAGCTTCACACAAGGTGAAGGATTACCTCCGCTTCGTGCGCAATTCTCGCACCCACGCCACCAGCAGGACGGCCCCGGTGGCCGCGCCCGACCAGAGCACCTGCGGCCGCGCCCCCTCGTCGCTCAGCATCAGCATCAGGACGGCCGCCATCGCGGCCAGCGCCGCCCAGGTCAGCCACGGGAAGCCCCACATCCTCAGCGTCAGGGTCTCCGGCGCCGCGCGCTCGATCCGGCGGCGCAGCCTCAGCTGGGAGACGGCGATCAGACCCCAGACGAAGAGGAGCACGGCGCCGACCGCGTTGAGCATGTAGAGGAAGACCGAATCCGGCCACTTCAGATTGAGCAGCACGGAGACGAAGCCGAAGGCCACCGACGCCAGCACCGCCCGGCGCGGCACGCTCCCGCCCGAGACCTTCAGCAGGCCCTTCGGCGCCTCGCCGCGCTCGGCGAGCGAGAAGATCATCCGCGAGGAGCCGTAGAGGTTGGCGTTGAGCGCCGAGAGCAGCGCCACGAAGACCACGACGTTCATGATCTGGCCGGCCGACGGCACCCCGATGGAGTCGAGCACGGCGACGTACGGCGACTGGCCCGGCTTCATGGAGGTCCAGGGCAGCAGGGTCACGATGACCAGCATCGAGCCGACGTAGAAGAAGAGGATCCGCCACACCGCGCTGCGCACCGCACGCGCCACGTTGCGCGCCGGGTCGTCCGACTCGGCGGCCGCGATCGTCACGACCTCCAGACCGCCGAAAGCGAAGACGACGGCGAGGACACCGGAGACCACGCCCTCCCAGCCGTTGGGCAGGAAACCGCCCTGGCCGGTCAGGTTCGCCATCCCCACCGGGTCCGTCTCGGGCAGCCAGCCGACGACGGCCAGCGTCCCCAGGACGAGGAAGAGGACGATCGCGCCGACCTTGAGCGCGGCGAACCAGAACTCGAACTCGCCGAAGTTCTTCACCGCCGCGAGGTTGGTCGCGGTGAACACGAGCATGAAGATCAGGACCCAGCCCCACTGCGGGACGCCGGGCACCCAGCCGTGCGCGATCTGCGCCGCGCCCGTCGCCTCCACCGCGAGGACGACGACCAGCAGGAACCAGTACAGCCAGCCCACCGAGAAGCCCGCCCAGCGGCCGAGCGCCCGCTCGGCGTGGACGGAGAAGGCGCCCGAGGCCGGCATGGCCGCCGACATCTCGCCGAGCATCCGCATGATCAGCATGGCCAGCGTGCCCGCGATCAAATACGAGAGGACGATGCCGGGCCCGGCCACCGCGATCCCCGCGCCCGAGCCGACGAAGAGCCCGGCCCCGATGACCCCGCCGAGCCCCAGCATCGTCAGATGACGCTGCTTCAGCCCGTGGGAGAGCGGCTCCGATTCGGGGGCGAGGGGCGCCGAGGCGACAGGAGGTGCGTCGTGCATGTGGGGGCTCGTGCCTTCGGAAGCGATCGGAAGCGTTTATGGAGACCCCACAGTGTCGCTGGTGGTCGCCCCCTGGCGCAAAATGGCCCCCGGTGCAGCTCCTCGCCGTGACAAGCGTCACGTGGCGCGCGGCATGGATCCCGTTCTTTGTGTGATCTCCACGAAGAGCTCAACCTCCCCTTTGTGGGCGGCTGATGGTGATCGAGCGTTCACTCCTCGGCTACGGTCGAGCTGTCCCAGCCTTCCTCACCCCGCGGAGTACCGATGAGCACCGCCGTCGCCCCCGTCCGTTCCCTCCGCTCCGGGACGGTCCTCGCCGACCTGCTGCCGTCCAGCCGCGCGCGTGACATCGCGCTCGTCGTCGGCGGCGCCGCGCTCACCGGCATCGCCGCGCAGATCGCCGTCCCGGTCCCCGGCTCCCCGGTGCCCGTCTCCGGCCAGACCTTCGCCGCCCTGCTCGTCGGCACGGCGCTCGGCGCCCGCCGCGGCTTCCTCTCCCTGGCCCTGTACGCGGTCGTCGGCATGGCGGGCGTGCCCTGGTTCGCCCAGGCCACCTCCGGCTACGCGATGCCCTCCTTCGGCTACATCCTCGGCATGCTGCTGGCCGCGACCGTCGTCGGCGCCCTCGCGCGCCGCGGGGCCGACCGCTCCGTGCTCCGCACGGCGGGCGCGATGGCGCTCGGCTCCGCGATCATCTACGCGGTCGGCGTGCCCTACCTGGCCTTCGCCACGGGCATGACGTTCGCGCAGGCGGTGGCCGCCGGTCTGACCCCGTTCCTGATCGGCGACGCGCTCAAGGCCGCGCTCGCGATGGGCGCGCTGCCGACCGCCTGGAAGCTCATCGGCCGGAAGGGCTGACGCCCTCGGGCACGATGTTGTAGTTCCTGCGGAAGAGGTTCGCCGGGTCGTACGTCGCCTTGACCCGGGCGAGCCTCTTCCGCGTTTCGGCGTCGTACAGCCCCTCCGTACGCTCGCCGTCCCCGAACAGGAAGTTCAGTGCCCGGCCGGTGGCCCACGGCGCGATCGTGCGCTCCACGCGCGCGTGGAGCTCCTTGATCGGTCCCGGTCCGTCCTCGCCGATCGGGTACAGCGCCCGCACGAGGAAGCGTGCGTCGCGGTGCGGTACCGCGTTGGGCTGCTCCTTGGTGAGCGCGCCGCCCAGGTGGCTGATCTGGAGCACGGCCATCCGGTCGGCCTCGGGCCCGGTGAGCCGCAGCAGTTCGGCGGCGGCAGCCACCTCCAGATCGCTCACGGTGATGCCGTCGCCCCAGTAGGCGTGCGGGAAGTCCGGGTCGCTGTGGATCGTGTGGCTCTCGGTGTACGGCATCTCCCGCAGCGAGTCCGAGCGTGCGGGACCGATCGCCCGCAACGGCGCGACGAGCCGCTCGCCTTCGGTCGCGTCCCCGGTGAACGCGAGCTTCACCGACACGAGGTAGGCGCCGCGCAGCTGCTCCGGCACCACCGGGATGTCCGGGTAGACGAGGGCCGTGAACGTCGACGTCACCGTGTCCGGCACGGTCTCGGTCCACTCCCGGTACGCCCGCACGATCGTGGCCGGGTCCACCCGACGGCCGTCGAAGGAGATCGCTCCGCCGTACAGCCGCGAGACCGGGACCAGGCCCACCTCCATCGCGGTCACCACACCGAGGTTCTGTCCTCCGCCGAGCAGTCCCCTGTACAGCTCCGGATCGCTCGCGGCCGTCACCTGCCGCAGCGTGCCGTCCGCCGTGACCACGTCGAGCGCGCGCACATGGTCGGCGGTCCAGCCGAACTCCCTCGCGAGGATCCCCAGACCCCCGCCCAGCGTGTACGAGACCGCCCCGACGCCGGGCGCGGACCCGTTCAGCGGGGCGAGACCGTACGGGGCGGCCGCCTCGACGACCTGCGCCCAGCGCACCCCGGCCGCCACGCGCGCGGTACGGCCCTCGGCGTCGATCCGGACCTCGTCCATCCGCCGGGTGGTGATCAGCAGGCCGCCCTCGGCCGCGCCGGGCAGCCCGTGCCCGGTGGCCTGGACGCCGACCGGAAGCCCGCGCGAGGCCGCGTAGGAGACGGCGGCCCGGACCTCCTCGGCGTCGGTGGCCCCGACGATCAGCTCGGGGCGGACGGCGAAGCCGGTCTGGAAACCGGCGAGCTCCTCGTCGTACCCGGCGTCGCCGGGTCGGAAGACGTACTGCGCGGCGATGGACATGAGAAAGCTCTCCGTTCCTTGGGGGTTTCCCTGAGACACGGAGAGCTTCTCGTTCATACCTGACAGAACCCGTCAGGTATGGATTCAGTCCTTGGTGACGGGCTCCGCGGTCTTGCCGAAGCGGTCGCGGACCACGGCGATGGCCACCACCAGGCCGGCCACCAGCAGCGACAGCAGGACCTGCTCACGGGCGGAGCCGCCGTTGTAGAGCATGTAGCCGAGGACGAAGACGATCATCGCGATGGTCGCCCAGGTCAGGTACGGGAAGAGCCACATCTTGACGAGCAGCTTCTCCGGGGACTCCCGCAGGATGATCTTCCGCATGCGCAGCTGCGAGAAGCAGATGACCAGCCAGACGAAGAGCGCGATCGCACCGGACGCGTTCAGCAGGAAGGCGAAGACGGTGTCGGGCCACTTGTAGTTGAAGAAGACGGCGACGAAGCCGAAGATCACCGATCCGATGATGGCGGCCTGCGGCACGCCCTTCGCGTTCGTCCGGCCGAAGGCCTTCGGAGCGTCACCGCGCCGGCCGAGGGAGTGGGCCATGCGGGAGGCGGTGTAGAGGCCCGAGTTCAGGCAGGACAGCACCGCGGTCAGGATGATGACGTTCATGATCTGACCGGCGTGCGGGATGCCGATCGAGTTGAGCGCCGCGACGTACGAGCCGTCCTTCTCCAGCGACGGGTCGTTCCACGGCAGCAGCGAGACGACCACCAGGATCGAGCCGAGGTAGAAGATGCCGACTCGCCAGATCACGCTGTTGGTGGCCTTGGCGACCGCGCGGCGCGGGTCCGAGGACTCGCCGGCGGCGAGGGTGACGATCTCGCTGCCCATGAAGGAGAAGACGACCATCAGGATGCCCGTGAGGATCGCGCCGTAGCCGTTGGGCAGGAAGCCGCCGTGCTCGGTGAGGTTGCTCAGTCCGGCGCTCGAGGTGTCCGCACCCGGCAGGACGCCGAAGATCGCGAGCCCGCCGACCACGATGAAGGCGGCGATGGCGACGACCTTGATGCCGGCGAACCAGAACTCGAACTCACCGTAGGAGGCGACCGAGCCGAGGTTGGTGACGGTCAGGACGACCATCACGATCAGCGCCCAGGCCCACTGCGGGACGGACGGGATCCAGCCGTTCAGGATGTCCGCACCCATGGTCGCCTCGACGGCGAGCACGACGACCCAGAAGAACCAGTACAGCCAGCCGATGGAGAAGCCCGCCCAGCGTCCGAGCGCCCGGTCGGCGTGCGCCGAGAAGGAGCCGGAGGTCGGGTTGGCCACGGACATCTCGCCGAGCATCCGCATGACGAAGACGACCATCGTGCCCACGAGCGCGTAGGACAGCAGGATGCCGGGGCCTGCGGCCTTGATGCCGGCCGCGGAGCCGCCGAAGAGTCCGGCGCCGATGACACCACCGATGGCGATCATCGAGAGGTGGCGGTTCTTGAGACCGGCCTTGAGTCCGTCGGACTGCTGCGAATCACCGGGATTACCGGTGGCGCTGCCTTCCTTCGCAAGGGTCGGCTGCGTGTTCATGAACGCTTCCTTAAGTGTGGGGGGCGCTCGGGTCACGAGCCCGAGCATTCAACACCGAGGGGCGGGGTGATCGGAAGACCCGATTCCGGATCGTTGCGTAAGGGGCGAAGGTCCACACCAATACGGACCAAGGCCCCGACCCCGCTGACCGCTACCCAGGCCCTGCCGTGCCACACTCGGAACCATGCGCGTGTACCTCGGCTCCGACCATGCCGGCTTCGAACTCAAGAACCACCTCGTCGAGTGGCTGAAGGCCCATGGCCACGAGCCCGTCGACTGCGGTCCCCACATCTACGACGCCCTGGACGACTACCCGCCGTTCTGCCTGCGCGCCGCCGAGAAGACGGCCGCGGACCCGGACAGCCTGGGCATCGTCATCGGTGGCTCGGGCAACGGCGAGCAGATCGCCGCGAACAAGGTGAAGGGGGTGCGCGCGGCCCTCGCCTGGAGCGTGCAGACCGCCGCCCTCGGCCGTGAGCACAACAACGCCAACGTCGTCGCCATCGGCGGCCGGATGCACACCCAGGACGAGGCAACCACCTTCGTCGAGGTCTTCCTCAAGACCCCGTACTCCGGTGACGAGCGTCACACCCGCCGGATCGACATGCTCACCGCGTACGAGACCACCGGCGAGCTCCCCCCGATCCCGGCCCACCACCCGCAGCAGGGCTGACCCGCCCGAGTCCGTGCCGCCGGGCCGGCCCGGCGGCACGGCCATGCCGTCCCGCACGTCCAGGAGAGCAGCAGTGCCCGAGGGGCATACGATCCACCGCCTGGCCGAGGACCACCTCGACCGCTTCGCGGGCCGGCCCGTCCGCGTGAGCAGCCCGCAGGGGAAGTTCTCCGACAGCGCGGCGCTGCTGGACGGACTGGTCCTCGACGGAGTCGACGCCCACGGCAAGCACCTCTTCCTGGGCTTCGAGGACACCGGCTGGATCCACGTCCACCTCGGCCTCTTCGGCAAGCTCGGCTTCGGTACGGCTCCGGCGCCGCCGCCCACCGACACGGTCCGGCTGCGCCTCGTCAACGACGACCACTACGCGGATCTGCGCGGTCCCACCACCTGCGCGCTGATCACCGAACCCGAGAAGCGGGCGATACACGACCGCCTCGGCCCGGATCCGCTCCGGAACGGCGACGACCCCGACAAGGCGTGGCGCCGGATCTCGAAGTCCCGTATGACGGTCGCGGCCCTGCTCATGGACCAGAAGGTCATCGCGGGCGTCGGGAACGTGTACCGCGCGGAGGTCCTCTTCCGCCACGGCATCGACCCGTACCGCGCCGGCAAGGACCTGACGCGTCGCGAGTGGGACGCGATCTGGGACGACCTCGTGGCTCTGATGCGCGAGGGCGTCCGCCACAACCGCATCGACACCGTCCGCCCCGAGCACACCCCCGAGGCGATGGGCCGCCCGCCGCGCGTCGACGACCACGGCGGCGAGGTCTACGTCTACCGCCGGGCCCTCCAGGCCTGCCACATCTGTGGCGGCGAGATCCGCACCGCCGACCTCGCCGCCCGCAACCTCTTCTGGTGCCCGGGCTGCCAGCGACGCTGACACCCGGCCCCTGCGGCCCGCCGTCGCCCCCGGCGTACGGTGGGCCGCGTGACCACGGAAGAGCCGCTGCGCCCCCAGTCCCTGATGCTCACGTTCCTGGGCGACCAGGTGCTCGGGCGCGAGGTCTGCGTGTACTCGGGGAGCGTCATCGACGTCTTCGCGCGCGCCGGCGTCGGTGAGCAGGCGACCCGCTCGACGCTGACCCGGATGGTCAACCGCGGTCTGCTGCGCCGCCAACGGGAGGGCCGCCGGATGTACTTCGGCCTCACCGAACGCTCGGAGGAGGTGCTGCGCGACGGCGAACGGCGCATCTGGCGGACCGGCGCGGTCAACCGGCACTGGGACGGCACCTGGACCCTGCTCGGCTTCTCCCTGCCCGAGTCCTGGCAGCGCCAGCGGCACGACCTGCGCGCGAAGCTCACCTGGAGCGGCTTCGGACCGCTGTTCAACGGGTTGTGGGTCGCGCCCGGAGACGTGGACGTCTCGGCGCTCGTGGCCGAACTCGGTCTGTCCGCCCATGTGAAGGTCTTCCGCGCCCACGCCGACAGCGCGACGGACATCGGCGCGATGATCGGGGAGACCTGGGAGCTGTCCGAACTGGCCGCGCGTCACGAGGCGTTCGTACGGCGCTGGCAGCCCTGGCGGACCGAGCTGCCGGAGCCGGACGAGGCCCTCGCGCTGCGGCTGCGGCTGCAGGCGGAGTGGCTGGGGATCATCCGCGGCGACCCGAGGCTGCCGATCGAGCACCTGCCGGGGGACTGGCCGGCCGAGCGGGCCGAGGAGACGTTCCGTGCGGTGTACGAGCGGCTCGCACCGCTCGCCCAGGACGCCTCGGAACGCCTCCTCGACCTCGTACCCGTACGCGCCGGTCAGGCGTAGAAGCGCGACAGGCTCTGCAGCACGGCCGCCGGCTTCGCGCCGCCCTCGATCTCGATCGTGCCGTCGACCGTGATCTGCACCCCGCCCGGCACGTCCTCGACCTCCGCCAGCCTGCCGACGAGCCGGATCCGCGAGCCGACCTTCACCGGCGAGGGGAAACGCACCTTGTTCAGGCCGTAGTTGACCTTGGTGGCGACGCCCTGGACGTCCAGCAGCTCGGTGAAGAGCGGGATGAAGAGGGAGAGGGTGAGGTACCCGTGGGCGATCGGGGCGCCGAAGGGACCCTCGGCGGCCTTCACCGGATCCACGTGGATCCACTGATGGTCGCCCGTGGCGTCGGCGAAGGTGTCGATGCGCTCCTGGGTGATCTCGATCCACTCGCTGGTGCCGAGCTCGCTGCCGGCGAGCTTCTTCAGGGCGTCGACGCCGTTGACGGTGATGCTCATGTCGTCTTCCTTAGATGGGACTTGAGGAGCTTTCCGGAGGCCGTGCGCGGGAGCGCGTCCACGAACACGACCGATTTCGGGATCTTGTACTTGGCGAGGCGGCCGGCCAGGGAGGCGAGCACCTCGTCCGGGTCGGGCCGGGCGCCCTCGCGGGGCACGACGACCGCGCGCGGCACCTCGCCCCACGTGGAGTCCGGCACGCCGATGACCGCGCACTCCGCGATGTCCGGGTGGCCGAGGAGCAGGTCCTCGATCTCGGCGGGGTAGATGTTCTCGCCGCCCGAGATGATCATGTCCTTGATGCGGTCGACGACGTAGACGTAGGCGTCCTCGTCGATCCGGGCCGCGTCCCCGGTGCGGAACCAGCCGTCCGTGAACGCGGCGGCCGTCGCCTCGGGCAGCCCCCAGTAGCCGGGCATGACGTGCGGCCCGCGCACCACGATCTCCCCGGTCTCGCCGACGTCGACCGGCGTGAGGTCCGGCCGGACCACCCGGATGTCGCTGAAGAAGTGCGGCACGCCCGCCGAACCCGCCTTGCTCACCGCGTGTTCGGCGTCCAGGAACAGCGCGCCCGGAGCCGCCTCCGTCATGCCGTAGCCCTGCAGGAAGGTGAGCCCGCGCTCCTGGTACCGGGCGATCAGCGGGGTCGGGACGGGTGAGCCGCCGCAGGTCAGGATCCGCAGGGACGACAGGTCGGCCCCGTCCCAGCGGGGATGCCGGGCCACCTGGTCGAACATCGTCGGCACCCCGAACATGAAGGTGATCCGGTGCCGTTCGATCAGGTCGAGGGTGGTGTCCGGGGCGAAGGCCTCGACCAGGACGCAGGTGCCGCCCTTGAGCAGCACCGGCAGCGTGAGCATGTTGAGGCCGGCGGTGTGGAACAACGGGGCGGAGACCAGGGCGCGTTCGTCGGCGATCAGATCGTGGTCGACGAGGACGTTGAACGCGTTCCAGGTCAGGTTGGCATGGGTGAGCATGGCGCCCTTGGGACGGCCGGTCGTCCCCGAGGTGTACATGATGATGCAGGTGTCGTCGCCGGAGACCGGCTCGTCGATCGGCTCGGCGGAGGCCCCGGCCAGCGCCTCCTCGTACGCGGCGCCGACCTCGACGTACGTACGGACACCGACGCCGCCCGCCACCCCTTCGACCAGCTCGCGGTGTGCGGGGCCGTGGACGAGGACCGTGGCCCCGGCGTCGGCGAGCTGGTAGGCGATCTCCGGGCCGGCGAGGCGGGTGTTGAGCGGGACGAAGACCGCGCCGAGCGTGGCCGCGGCGAACAGGGTCTCCAGAAAGGAGGGGTGGTTGGGGCCGAGGTAGGCGATCCGGTCGCCCCGGCGCACGCCACGGGCGCGCAGGGCATGGGCGAGGCGGGTGGTGCGCGCGTACAGCTCGGCGTACGTGACCGTGGTGTCGTGGTGGATCAGGGCCGTCCGGCGGGGGGTCTTGCGGGCCCGGCGGGCCGGCCAGGACCCCACTCCCTCGTTGCGCATCGGCGGGTCCCTACGGTTTCGTCAGACCGAGCAGGCGGGCGGCGTTGTCCTTGAGGATCCTCGGCCTGACCTCGTCCTTGATCGGCAGCTGCGCGAAGTCCGCGAGCCAGCGGTCCGGGGTGAGGACGGGGTAGTCGGAGCCGAAGAGGACCTTGTCCTTCAGCAGGGTGTTGGCGTACCGCACCAGCTGCGGCGGGAAGTACTTCGGCGACCAGCCAGACAGGTCGATGTGGACGCCCGGCTTGTGGGTGGCCACCGCGAGGGCCTCGTCCTGCCAGGGGAAGGACGGGTGCGCCAGGATGATCTTCAGATGCGGGAAGTCGGCGGCGACGTCGTCGACGTACAGCGGGTTGGAGTACTTCAGCCGGATCCCGCCGCCCCCGGGCACTCCGGCGCCGATGCCGGTCTGGCCCGTGTGGAACAGGGCGATGGCGCCGGTCTCCTCGATCACCTCGTACAGCGCGTACGCCACCGAGCGGTCGTTGGGGAAGAACCCCTGGATGCTGGGGTGGAACTTGAAGCCCCGTACCCCGTACTCCTCCACGAGCCGCCGCGCCTGACGGACGCCCGCCTTCCCGCGGAAAGGGTCGATCGACGCGAAGGGGATGAGGACGTCCGCGTTGGCGGCCGCGGCCTCGGCGACCTCCTCGTTCGGGACCGGCGCGGTGCCGGTGGCGGACTCGGCGTCGACGGTGAAGACGACCGCGGCCATCTTCCGCTCCCGGTAGTAGGCGGCCATCTCCGCCACGGTCGGCTTTCGGTCGCCCTCGACCTTGAAGTAGGCGGAGGAGGCGTCGTGCAGGTCGTCGTCCAGCGAGGAATGGCCCTGGGCGGAGACCTCTGCGTGGGTGTGGACGTCGATCGCGACGAGTTCGTCGAGGTTCATGGAGGGGGACATCACGCCTCCGGCAGCCGGGGCGCGGGGATGCCCACCGTCTGGAGTTCGGCGCCGACCGAGGTGGGCCAGGCGTCGGCGAGGGTGTCCGGCGTCCAGCCGCCGTCCGCGTACGCCGCCCTGACCTCCTGCGGGTGCGACCAGAGGGTCACCCGGTCGCCGCCGATGCCGATGGCCTGGCCCGTGATGGTGCGGGCCGCCTCCGAGGCGAGGAAGGGGACGAGGGCCGCGCAGTCCTCGGGGGTGCCGAAGCCCTCGCCCTTGCGCAGGAAGTCCGGCAGAGGCGCGCCGTTCCGCATCGCCTCGATGTACGGCGCGAAGGCGGGGATGGTCTCGGTCATCGCGGTCGCCGCGACCGGCACGATCGCGTTGACGGTGACGCCGGCGCGCGCCAGCTCCATGGACCAGGTACGGGCGAGGGCGGCGATGCCGGCCTTCGCGGCGGCGTAGTTCGTCTGCCCGAAGTTGCCGCGCTGTCCGGCGGGGGAGCCGACCAGGATCAGGCTGCCGCCCTCGCCCTGCTCGCGCATCCGGACGGCGGCGGCGCGAGCACAGGTGAAGGTGCCCCTCAGATGCGTGGTCAGGACCGCGTCGAAGTCCTCGTCGGTCATCTTCCACAGCACCTTGTCGCGCAGGATGCCGGCGTTGGTGACCAGGATGTCGAGCCTCCCGAACTCCTCGACCGCACGGTTCACGAGCCGGTCGGCGGCGTCGGCGGTGCCGACCGCGACCACCTCGGCCACGGCCGTGCCGCCCGCTTCGGTGATGGCCTTCACGGCCTGCTCGGCCACGGCCTCGTCCACGTCGTTGACGACGACGGACGCTCCGTGTGCGGCCAGGGCCTGGGCGTACGCGAGGCCGAGGCCCCGGCCGCTGCCGGTGACGACGGCGGTCTTGCCAGTGAGATCGATGGGGGGCACGAACGGTCCTTTCGCAAGGGGTGCGGCGGTGAGATCGAAGCTAAGAGCAATCATTGTCGACGTCAATAGTTGTTGCCGTAAGGCTCGTGCGTCAGACTGGTGCCGTCGTCCGCACACCGCCCCGCCCGGGGCCGACCAGGGAGTCCGCCATGAACCCCGCCCCCATCGACGAGCACGAGCCCTGGATGCGCGGGCTGCATGCGGACAGCGGCTACCTGCTGTACCGGCTCGGCCTGCGCTCCGGGCAGCTGTTCAACGCCTTCCTCCAGGAGTCGGGCGTGCGCCTGCGTCACTACGCGGTGCTGCGCTTCCTCGCCACGTCCGACGGCGCGCTCCAGCGTGAGCTGAGCACCCGCCTCGGCTACGACCCGAGCGCGATCGTCGGCCTGGTCGACGACCTCGAGAAGCTCGGCTTCGCCGAGCGCCGCCCTGCCCCCGACGACCGCCGCAGCCGGATCGTCGTGCTGACCGAGGACGGCCGTGCCTTCCTGCGCGACACCGACGAGGCGGGGAGGCGGGTGACCAACGAGCTGGTCGCCCCGCTCGCCGCGGCCGAGCGGGAGGTTCTGCACGCCCTGCTGTTGCGCATCGCGGAGGACGGGCTCGGCTGACCGGGCGGGGTTGATGTTGTGCAAATGATTGACGGCTGCACGGTTGATGCCTAACTTCACCGGGGCATCGGTGTGTTCACCCCGCCGGTGACACGCCATCGCCTCGGCAGCAGGGAGCCAGCTGTGCAGCCATCCCGCTCATCCGCTCGTCAATCCGCCCCGGAATCACGGCAGTTGCGCCGCGTCGCACTGTCCGGACTGCTCGGCACCGCCGTCGAGTTCTACGACTTCCTCGTGTACGGCACCGTCGCCGCGCTCGTCTTCGGCGAGCTGTTCTTCCCCGGCGCCGACCCCACGGTCGGCACCATCGCGGCCTTCGGCACCTTCGCCGCGGGCTATGCGGCCCGCCCGTTGGGCGGCATCGTCTTCGGCCACTTCGGCGACCGGCTCGGCCGCAAGTCGATGATGCTGCTGACCATGGTGCTGATGGGCTGCGGCAGCTTCCTCATCGGCCTCCTGCCGACCTACGACGCGATCGGCGTCTGGGCACCCGTCCTCCTCGTGGCCCTGCGGGTCGTGCAGGGCGTGGCGATCGGCGGCGAGTGGGGCGGCGCGACCCTGATGGTCGTCGAGCACGCCGAGCGCACCCAGGGCTCCCGACGGGGCCTGTGGTCCAGCTTCACCCAGCTCGGCGCCCCGCTCGGCGCCGTGCTCTCGGCCGGCGTCGTCACCCTCGTCTCCGGACTCCCCGACGAGCAGTTCCGCTCCTGGGGCTGGCGGGTGCCCTTCCTGCTGAGCGTCCTCCTGCTCGCCGTCGGACTCTTCGTCCGCCTCAAGGTCGCCGAGAGCCCGCTCTTCGAACAGGCCAGGGCACAGGCCAAGACGCGCGGCGGTCAGGAGCCGCCGGCCAGGCCGCCCCTCGTGGAGGTGCTGCGCCGGCCCGGACCCGTCCTGCGCGCCGCCTGCGTCGGCATCGGCGCGTTCACCGCGCAGTCCCTGCTGACCGGCTTCATGATCTCGTACGCGGTCGGCCACGGGTACAGCCGCCCGCAGGTGCTCACCGCCGTGACCGTCGCGTCCGCCGTCGCCCTGTTCGTGCTGCCCGCCGCCTCGGCGCTGTCCGACCGCGTCGGCCGTCGCCCGGTCGTCCTCGCCGGAGCACTCGCCTCCGCCGCGCTCGCCTTCCCCGTGCTCGCCCTGGTGGACTCCGGCTCCCCGGGCCTGCTGATCCTCGGCCTCGCCCTCGGCCACGGCGTCGCCCAGTCCACGATGTACGGCCCGCTCGGCGCCCTGCTCACCGAGATGTTCGGCACCCGCGTCCGCTACACCGGCGCCTCCCTCGGCTACCAGGCCGCCACGCTCGTCGGCGCCGGCTTCTCCCCGCTGATCGCGAGCAGCCTGGTGGCCTCGTCCGGCGGCTCCGGCACCCCCGTGTCCCTGCTGCTGTGCGGCGGCGCGGCCGTGACCGCGCTCACCGTGTGGCGCCTGCGCGAGACACGCGGCGACGCCCTCGACTCCCCGGCTCCGCGAGCCGCCGCCCCCACCCCGGAAGGGACGCCCCGTTGAAGATCCGTACCGCACTGACGGCCGTCGCCCTGTGCGCCCTGACCACGCCACCCGCACACGCCGCACAGGCCGCCATGGACACCCATGTCGAGGGACGACTGCCCTCCGGCGCCGCGTACCTGATGGACGTGCCCGGCGCCTGGAACGGCACCGTCCTGCTCTACAGCCACGGCTACCGCGCGGCAGGGTGGCCCAACCCCGCCCAGAACGCGCCGAGTCCGGAGACGCGCGACAGGCTCCTCGCCCAGGGCTACGCACTCATCGGCTCCTCGTACGCGACGAACGGCTGGGCCGTCACGGACGCGGTACCCGACCAACTGGCCACGCTCGACCTGTTCACGGAGAGGTTCGGCACCGCCCGGCGCACGCTCGCCTGGGGCACCTCGTACGGCGGACTCGTCACCACCCGGCTGGCCGAGCGGCACGCCGACCGGCTCGACGGCTCGCTGTCCATGTGCGGGCTCCTCCAGGGCGGCGTCGCCAACTGGAACAGCACCCTGGACCCGGTCTTCGCGCTGAAGACCCTGCTCGCGCGGGGCGACGACATCCGGCTCACCGGCTTCGCCGACCAGACCGCAGCGCGGAACGCCTCCCACGCGCTCACCGCGAAGGTCACCGCCGCCCAGCAGACCCCCGAGGGCCGCGCCCGCATCGCCCTCGCCGCGGCCCTGCACGGCATCCCCGGCCACAACGACCCGTCGCAGCAGGAGCCGGGTCCGACCGACTGGGACGCCCAGCAGGCCAACCAGTACACGGCAGTCCAGGGCCTTCTCCAGCTCCCCGCCTTCAGCTGGCGGCAGGAGGCCGAGAGCCGCGCGGGCGGAAACCCCTCGTGGAACACGGGCGTCGACTACACGCGCATGCTCGCCCGCTCGCCCCAGTCCAAGGAGGTGACGGAGCTCTACAAGAAGGCCGGGCTCTCGCTACGCGGAGACCTCACGGCGCTCGACCGCGCGCCCCGGATCTCCGCCGACCCCGGGGCCGTCGGGTGGATGCGGCGGACCAGCACCCTCACCGGGCGGCTGACCGACCCCCAACTCACCCTCCACACGACCGGCGACGCGCTGATCCCCGTCCAGGCCGAGAGCGCCTACCGCCGGACCGTCACCGCGGCCGGCACGGGCCACCTCCTCGCCCAGACGTACGTCGACGGCCCCGGCCACTGCACCTTCACCACGGGCGAGATGCTCGCCGCCCTCCGCGCCCTGGAACACCGCCTCACCACGGGCCACTGGCACACCTCACCGGCAACCTTGAACGCCTGGTCCCACAAGGAGGACCCGACGACCGATCCCAGGTACACCAGGTACAACCCGTACGAGTACCCGCGCGGGTGACGCACCGCGCCCGTTGTGAGCGGCGGCCCGCCTTCCCCCCGTTGTGGGCATTCGTCCCGCTGTGGGGGTCCCCCCAGGGCGAAGCCCTAGGGGGAGGGACGGGTGGGCACAACGGGACGGCGCCCTGGCGGGCGCGTCCGCCCCTCGACCCCCGTGCCCACGAGGCCGGCGCCCTAGAACCCGTGCGGCAACCACGGCGCAACGGGCGACCCGAACGCCACGGACGCCTCCACGAGCGCCCCGTCCCGAAGCTCCCGCACTCGGCCAGCCGCCGCCAGCGACATCAAGCTCACGCCCCCGAGGTACGCCGCCCCCAACTCCCGTACGGACAACGCAAGATCCGCGGCCTCGTCCGTACGGACGCACACCGCCCCCTTCGCGTCCCCCGTCAACCGCCAACGCCCCTCGTTCCACGGACAGAACGCGTCCGCCACCTCGAACACCACGTCCACCGGCGCCTGGTACGTCCGCGCCTCCAACGCCGCGCCCACCTCCACCAGACGCAGATGCAGCGAGTCCCGCTGCGACGGCGCGCACCGCCGCACGTCGGACACCAGGTGCTGCCACGCGTCGTCCACCGGCCGGCTGTGGATCAGGACCGAGGACGTCAGGTCGATCGAGCAGAGGAACCGCCACAGTGCCGCCTCCGCCGCCGGGTCCAGCGCCCCCAGATCCTTCAGCACCACACTGCCCTCGGCCCCGCTCGGGGACCACTCCGGCTTGATCGCGTACAGCGCGTACCCGACGACCTCGCCGTCCCGCTCCGCCAGCACGCACTGCCGCGGCGAGGCACCGCCCCGGTCGCCCTCCGGGTCGAGCAGCGGCAGTCGCTCCCACTCCGGCCGGCGGGCCAGCATTCCGGGCCGGCGCGGCACCAGCCGGGCGTACACCGCCTCGCACGCCGCGGCCGCCTTCGCCGGATCGGCCTGCCGCAGCACGACCTCGTCCGTGCCCTCAGGCACGGTGAGCCGCACCCGGGTCGTGTCGATCGTCGCCTTGGTCTGGTACGTGGCGATGCCGTAGCCGAACCGCCCGTAGATCTCCGGTTCCGAGGCCGTCAGCACGGCCAGCGGCTCGCCCCACGCCCGTACGTCGTCGAGCTGGCGCCGCATCATCGAGCTGAGGATCCCGCGCCGGCGGTGCGTCGCGGCCACGCTCACCATCGTGACGCCCGCCGTGGGCACGATCGCCCCACCCGGTACGGACATCCGGAAGGTGAACGCGCCCGCCGTACCGACACAGCTCTCGCCGTCCCAGACCCCGATGGAGCGCTCGTTTTCGGTCAGGTCCTGCCAGAGCCGCCGCTCCTCCGGGGACTCCGGCACGCCTCCGAAGGCGAGCTCCAGAGTTCCGTACCAGTCGTCCCACTCGGCCGCGTCCAGCACCCGCAGTTCAGTCGTCATATGCCATCGATATCAGCGCCCACCGGATCGTCGCGACCCGATTTCGCGCGCAATGCCTGAGGGGTCCCCCTGCACGAGGTCCGACCGGGTGGATAGGGTCCAGGCCAATGAGAAATCGCGCGGGTGTCGCCTCGTACTCGGCCCGGATGCGCAGGAGCGCACACCGGGTCCGCATCTCCCTGCGCAAGTCCGGTGTCGACTACTTCCGCGGCGAGGGCTCCGACTGGCTCGCCTTCGCCGGACTTCTGCTGACGATCCCGGCGATCACCATCGGCACCCTCGCCGATCCGGTGTGGTGCGCGCCCGCCGCGCTCGTCCTGCCGATCGTGGCCGGAGGGCTGCTCCTGCGCCCCGCGAGTCTGCTCGCGCTGTACGCGGCGGCCGCCGGCGCCCTGATCGTCGAGTCGGTCGTGCTCGGCCCGTACACCCAGGGCCCGGCCCGGGTCACGCCCGGAACGGTCCTGGTCGTCGCCGCCTGCGGACTGTTCGGGCTGCTCATCGCGCAGTTCCGGGCGCGCGTCGGCGTGCCCTGGCGGCGGGGCGGCACCATGCTCTTCGACCTGCGCGAACGCATCCGGGCCCAGAGCGCCCTCCCGCGGCTCCCCAAGGGCTGGCACCGCGAGATGGCGCTGCGCCCGGCCGGCGGCCAGTCCTTCTCCGGCGACTTCGTCGTCGCCGCCCGCACGCACGGCGGCCGGACCCTGGAGGTCCTGCTCACGGACGTGTCCGGCAAGGGAATGGACGCCGGCTCCCGCGCACTGCTCCTCTCCGGGGCCTTCGGCGGACTGCTCGGCTCGCTGCCGCCGCACGGCTTCCTGCCGGCCGCCAACGGCTATCTGCTGCGCCAGGACTGGGACGAGGGCTTCGCCACCTCCATCCACCTGGTCCTCGACCTGGAGTCCGGGGACTACGAGTTGCTGTCCGCCGGGCACCTGCCGGCGCTCCAGCTCCACGCGGGCACCGGGCGCTGGGAGGAGAAGTCCGGCGACGGCCCGCTCCTCGGCGTCTACGACGGCGCCGAGTTCCACCCGGTCAAGGGCTCGCTCCGGCCCGGCGACGTCCTGATGCTCTTCACGGACGGGCTCGTCGAGGCCGCCGACCGGGACATCGCCGAGGGCATCGACCGGCTCACGGGCGAGGCCGACCGCTATGTCGCCTCGGGCTTCGAGGGCGCGGCCTGGCACCTGATCGAGGCCTGCGCGAAGGACGTCAACGACGACCGCGCCCTGCTGCTCATCAGCCGCCAGACCTGATTCCTCACCGCCCGACAAACGGCTCGGCCCCGGACGCTCCCGCTCTCGGGACCGTCCGGGGCCGACGAGCGGCTTCGCCTCAGGCGCGCTTCGCCGCCGTGTCCTTGCGGAAGGCCCAGGCCATCTCGGGTTCCGTGACCCACTTGAGCATCTTGCGCACCGGCGGGGTGCACAGCAGGGTCATCGCCGCGAGCGCGGCGAGGGTCACGACCACCCGGCCCGGCGCGGTGTTCAGCCACGGGTTCTCCTCGAACAGGCCGAGGTAGCTGAGCCCCCGTATCAGGAATCCGTGCAGCACGTAGCCGCAGATGGTGCCCGCGCCGAGCGCCGTGAACCAGCGCCGGCTGCCGGGGACGAGGGAGAGGAACGCCGCCGTCAGCACCAGCGTGCACAGGAAGAGGACGCCGATGAGGAACAGGCCCCGCCCCACGCCGACGCCCATCTCCTGCACGCTCTGGGAGCGGTAGAACCAGCTCAGGAAGAGGGTGGGCGTCAGCCAGTAGAAGAGGGGGACCGCGGCGGCGAACACGAGAAGGGAGGCGATGCGCACCGGCCGCCGTCGCAGGAACACGAAGTGCTCGGGCTTCATGCACAGTCCGAGCACGAAGAACGGCAGGAACTGGAGCACCCGGACCATCTCCAGGGTGCCGCCGATGGCGGGCGTCACCGACGCGAGCGTCGCGATCGCGAGGGACGTCGCCAGCGGCCACCGCACGACGCGCCAGAACGGGGTGGTCAGCCGCCAGATGAACAGGGCGATCAGGAACCACATCAGATACGTGGGGTGGAGCAGGCTGATCGGCCGGAAGGTGCCCGTCCCCCACCGGGTGAACAGCGTGTAGGCCAGCTCGAAGACGACGTACGGCACGGCGACGCCGGTGAGGAGCCGCTTCAGCTGGTCGGGCCGCCCCGTGTAACTGCGGGACAGATAGCCGGACACCAGAATGAAGACCGGCATGTGGAACGTGTAGACGAACATGTACAGGCCTCGGGTGGCCCGGCTTCCCTCGATCACCGCGGGCCAGACGTGCCCCATGACGACGAGGAGGATCGCGAGGTACTTCGCGTTGTCGAAGTAGGGATCGCGTGGCGTGGGTGTGCCGGCGGCGGCGCCCTTGACCTGCGTCGTCGGGACCGACCCCGCCTCCTCACCCTGGGGAAGCGGAGTCCTGGCTATGTTCTGCGTGGCGGAGGACACCCGAGGACCCTAGCTGTGAGGATCCTGTGGCCAAACCATGTGGCGCATAAGGGACATTCAGTTCGTTGGATGGCGGAAATGTACCCTCACTTCGCAATTATGTCCGCCGAATACCGGGCAAATCGCCCTTGGTTGTAGGGGTGTGCTTAATCTCTCTCTTGGGCTTTCGCCCCGCGTTCACGCCGTGGCCGACGGCGCCCCGGAGTCGTGATCTTGTGCGCGACGATTCGTCACCAGGCAGCGGGGGCAGGGGGGTTGATGGCACCATGGAGACAGCGGGGGGTGCGGTGCGACGTGTGCTCCCCGGCGGGCAAGGTGGGACCGACCGAGGGTGTGATCAGTTGTGGCCATTTCACTGTCTGTGGTGCTGCTGTTGGCGGTCATCCTGGTGGTGCTGATCCGCGGCGGGAACCTCAAGGGCGGCCCGGCCGTGGTCGCGGTGCTCTTCGGCTTCTTCCTTGCCTCCACGGGCATGGCCGACGACATCCAGCGCTTCCTGGACTCGATAACGCAGACCGTGGGCTCCATCAAGTTCTGATCCGGCGCCCGCCGGACCCCGGCGCGGCTCAGGCCTTCTTCGCGGCGGCCCGCTTCGACTTCGTACCCCCGCCGGCGCCGCTCCGCGCGGGCTTGGCGGGCGCGGACTTCCGGCTCCGCGCGGGCTTCGCCGCGCTCGCGGCCGCCCGGGCCGGCGCCTTCCGGGGGCTCCCCGTCGGCCAGGTGAACTCGATCTCCAGCTCGATCTCCCCGTCGCTGACCTCGAACTCCACCTCGCTGCGAACGTCGTCGGGGATGCGCAGACTCAGGGTCCCGGAGCCGAACGCCAGCTCCGCCTCGCCGCCCTTCCTCAGCGCGTCCGCGAGCGCCGTGAGCTGATCGGCCGCCTCGATCCGCGACAGCGAGCGCTTCTGCTCGAACTTGAGATCCTTCACGACTGCCTCCGATGCGGCAGAAACAGGGGGACAGTGCCCATTCTCCGGCCGCACCACGGAAAACGCCTCGGGGCCGGGCCGGAGGAGTGAACCTCCTG
>NZ_JBHWJZ010000050.1:0-46116 GCF_042731085.1 Streptomyces sp. NPDC059875 | reverse complement strand
GTGCTGCCGGGTCGGGCGCCTTCGCGCGTGGTCCCGACCTAGAAGGTCAGGTTCCAGGCGTCGATCTTGCCGGTGTCCTGCGCGGCGTTGTCGTTGACGCGGAGCTTCCAGACGCCGTTCGCGACCTCCGAGGAGGCGTTGACGGTGAAGGTCTGGACGATGTTGTCCGTGCCGCCGCCGGTCCGGTTGTGCACCGTGTAGACGGTGCCGTCCGGGGCCACCAGGTCGACCTTCAGATCACCGATGTACGTGTGCTTGATGTCGACGCCCACCTTGAGGGTGGTCGGCGCGTTGCCGGTCACGCCGCTGACGGTGATCGGGCTCTCGACGGTGGCGTTGTCGCCGATCGTGACGTCGCCGAGGTTCTCGAAGTACTTCCCGGGCGGCGGGGTGGTGCCGCCGACGGCCTTCAGCGCGTCGGTCTGGCCCTCGCCGAAGAAGCCGTTCTTGGTCGTCGTACCCGTGCAGCGGCTGTCGGAGGGGCACGCCCGGTCCGTGGCCTGGAGACCCAACTGGTCCCGGATCTGCGCCGGGGTGAACGTCGGGTTCACGCTCGCGATCAGGGCCGCGACGCCCGCCACGTGCGGGGAGGCCATCGACGTGCCGTTCATGTTGCCGTACTTGCCGCCCGGGAGCGTCGAGTAGACGCCGGAGGCGCCGTCGCCGCCGGGGGCCGCGATGTCGATGACGCCGTTGCCGAAGTTCGAGTACGAGGCCTTGGCGCCCCCGTTGCCCTGTGCCGCGACCGTCACGACACCCGGGAGCTCGGTCGGGATGTCGATGCAGGCGTTGGTGATGGTGCGGGTGACCGGCGTCGAGTCGTTGGGGCTCTCGGTGTCGGTCGTCTTGTTCGCCAGGTCGTAGTTGGAGTTGCCGGCCGCGGCGACCTGGAGGGAGCCCTTGCCCTCGGCGTACGCCTGGGCTCGCTTGACGCCCTCGATGATGGCGGCCTGGTCCAGGTTGTCCGGGCAGTTGAACTGCCACGGGTCCGTGTAGTAGCTGTTGTTGGTGACCTTGAAGCCGTGGTCGCCGGCCCACATGAAGCCGCAGACGGTGTTCTCGGCGAAGAAGAGGCTGCTCGTCGGCTCGGCGATGCGGACCGAGGAGATCTTCACGCTCGGCGCGACGCCGATGACGCCCTTGCCGTTCTTGGCCGCGGCGACGGTGCCGGCGACGTGCGTGCCGTGGGTGCCGACGTCCCGCCAGGCGCCGGCGCGGGTGTCCGCCTTGCCGTAGGCGCAGGAGACCGAGTCGGCCGCGTTGAAGTTGGGCGCGATGTCCTGGTGCTGGTCGTCGACGCCCGTGTCGAGGATGCCGACCTTGACGGAGGCCGAGCCGGTGGTGACGGCCCAGGCCTGGTCGGCCTTGATCTGGGTCATGTCCCAGCGGTTGGACTCGGTCAGCGTCGTCGGCGACTGCGCCGGGTTCGCGGGGAGCGCCGGGTTGTAGGCGTCGGCGGGGACGTCGGAGGTACGGGTGGCGCCGACCTGCTGGACGCCGGCGACCGTACGCATCGTCGAGGCGAAGCCCGTGGACGTCGAGTGGGCGACGATGACGCCGATGGCGTCGTACGACGCGAAGACCGAACCGCCGTTGTTCGCGACGGCGGTGCGCACGGCCGTGGTGTCACCGGGAGCGGTGATGACCAGGTAGGCGCGGGTGCCGGCGGCCCAGGCGGCCGGGGCCGCGACGGAGGCCGTCCTCGACACCGAGGTGCCGGAGGGCTCCGGGGTGGTCGACTCCGCCGCCTGGGCGAGGCCGGCGGGTGCGGCGAGAGCGACGGCCGCGCCGAGGGCGGCGGCGGCCGCGACCGAGAGTCTCAGCCGGCTGGATATGTGGGAAAACAATGCGTCCTCCGATGGCCCGGTGACGCTGGTGGCGCCGGCCGGGCCGTGTGTTGTGTGGGGTGGACGCAAGATCCCAGACGATGCCGGGCGGAAGGAAGGATTCTGTCCGACAAGCCTGTTGGTGTTACACAGTGTTGACCTGACGGGGTGTCGGTCGGGGTGGGTTTCCGACTCGATGGGCGCTTCGTTCCGTACCGGGTCCCACCTCGGCGGGAACCCCGGGCAGGCGGCTATCGTGAGCGCCGTGCGAGTGCTGCCGGTCGAGGAGGACGTCGTGGGTGGGGGCGGCCGTCGGCCGGCGTCGGAGGGCACCGGATGAGAGCCCTGACGCCCGCCGGGCGGGTTCGCCGGCTCCGCAGGCGGATCACCGCGCTGTTCGCCCTCACCAGCGCCGTGGGGCTCGTCACCATGGCCGTCCTCGCGGTCCGCAGCGACGACGCGCGGTGGCGCGAGCAGCTCGACCAGTCGATGAACCTCGACACCACGCAGGCGATCAGCCTGCTCACGTACGACGCGGACGACCGGATCGACACCCGCGACCTCGTCGAGACCGTCGACGCCGGCTGCCCGCCGCTGACGGTGCTCTCCGTGCCGCGCGACGGATCCGGGCCCGTGGTCGACTTCGCGCCGGACCGGCCCTGTCTGGCCGCCCGCCCCGCGGACGTCCGGGCGGCCGCGGAGGACGCCGTGCGCACGCAGGACGTCGTCGCCGTCGACCGGCGTGCGGTCGACGGACGGCCCGTGCGGCTCTTCGCCGAGCCGTTCTTCGCACCCGACGCCGAGGGCGCCGACGGGAGGGACGGTGTCGTGGTCACCGCGTACGAGACCGCGGTTCCGCTGGCCGAGCACCGGCGGACGACCTGGCTCCTGACCGGCGGCTGCGCGGTACTCGTCCTGCTGTCGGCGGCCGTCGGCCATCTGCTCTCCGGGCGGGCGATCCGCCCGGCGTTGACGGTGCTGGGCCAGCAGGAGTCGTTCCTGGCCGACGCGGCCCACGATCTGCGGACTCCGGTCGCCTCACTGCGGATGCTCGCCGAGACCGCCCTGCGCGGTGAGACGGACGGCACCGAGGTGCTGCGCCGCACGATGCGGCTCGCGGACGGCATGGGCGGCCTCGTCGACGGGCTGCTCACCCGCGCCCGGCTGATGAGCGGGACGCAGAGCCTCGCTCCGGAGCCGCTGCGCCTGGACCAGCTGGTGGAGGCGGTGGTCGCGGACACACCGGCCGAGGGGCACCGGGTGACGGTGCGGGCCGAGGAGACGGTGGTCGTGGCCGATCCCGAGCTAGTACGGCGCGCCGTGGCGAACCTCCTGGGCAACGCGCTCGCCCACGGTCACGACCCCGGTGTGCCCGCCGACGTCCGGATCGAGGTCACGCGGGACGGCACTGTGACCGTCGAGGACTCCGGTCCGGGGCTGCCCCCGGGCGTGGCGGAGTCCCTGTTCGAACGCTTCCGCAGCGGTGCGGGGTCGACCGGGCTCGGGCTGTCCATCGCCTCGTGGGTCGCCCACGCCCACGGCGGAAGCCTCTCCGCGGGCCGGGGAGAGCGCGACGGCGGCGCGCGCTTCGTGCTGCGCCTGCCCGTCGGTCCCGCCCGTCAGTAGAGGCGCGGGGACATGACCTGCGGTTCGACGCCCGGCACTTCGAGGACGCAGCGCGGGATGCCGGGACCGGCTGCCGCCCGGACCGTCGCCGGTGTCGGGGGTTCGGTCGGCAGCTCGATGTGCACGGTCACCGGGTGGTGGGAACCGGCCGTGGCGTGGCCCGTCTCCTTGCCGTCGACGAGGACCTCCACCACGGCGGTGCGGCCCGTCTGGACGGTGACGCTGATCGAGTGCCCCGCGTGGTCGATGTGGAAATGGTGGCGTCGTCTCATGGGGTCGCCTCCGACCGGGTCGCCGTCCACGCCCCCAGAACCAGCGTAGCCATCCGGCACCTGCGCAGCCTGGTCGGCGGTCCGGACGGCATCACCCGAACAGCCCTCTTCCAGGCGTGCAACCACCCCTCCGTCCGGTGCACTGGAGAGGCAACCGTCCGCCGAGCATGGAGAACGACCATGTACGAAATGCACGTCGGCATAGCGCCCCGTGACGGGGTCTTCGTCTGGCACGTGGCCGCCATGGGCACCGCGACCGCCCTCTGCGGGCAGTCCCTCCACGAGGAGCACCTCGAAGAGCGCGACAGGACCGACCGTCACTGCACCCCCTGCATGAGCTCGTTCCAGGAGCTGATGAACGACCGGCGGTGACCTTGTGGAACCCCACTCCGGACCCCCACTGGACCCCCATCCGGTGCGGACCCCCTAGACCCCCATCCGGTCACGCACCGCCGACAGCTTCGGGTTCTTCCCGGCGCGTTCGCGCGAGTGGCGGTCGAGTTCCTCCATCAGGCGGCGACCGCGGTGGTCGAGATCCAGTTCGTCGAGGATCCGGTCGATCTCGGCGAGCAGGGCGCCGTGGAGCTGCCACTGCCGGGGGTCCGCCAGCACGACCCGGAGCAGCTGGTCCGCCGCGTGGTCACGGACGGCGCGGGCCGCGACGAGCTCCCCGGCGAGCCGTTCCTCCGCCGCGTCGGCGTCCGCGCTGACGTCCGAGGTGACGAGGACGGAGTAGCTCACCAGTGTGTCCGCGACACGTGCCAGGAGGTCTTCGAGCGCGATCGCCACATGGCGCGGGAAGAGTTCCTCACCCCGGCGTTCCTTGGCGAGGTCGGCGAGCGTGCGGGCCAGCACGCGCAGGACGACGGCACAGATCTCCAGGGTGTCGAGCCCGGTGCGCAGCACGACACGGTGCAGGAGCCCCTCCTTGACGCGCGGGTTGAAGCGGAGGCTGTCCTCGGCCTGGCGCAGCGCCGCGTCGACGTCGGCCACGTCGTTGTCGAGCCGGCGGGCCTCGTACAGCCGCGCCTCGTACCGGCGCGCGGCGGCGTGGGCGGCCGAGGCGGTGGTGAGCCCCTCGCCCATGCCCAGCAGGAGCTGCCGCATGCGCCGCGCCAGGTCCTCGATGGACTCACCCGCCGGTGCGACCCAGACCGGCGGGACGAGCAGCACGTTGAAGAGCATGCCCACCACCGCCCCGATCAGCGTTTCGAGGACGCGGTCCCATGCGGTGTTGGTGACCTGCGTGACGCCGAGGACGAGCATCGCGCTGATCGCGACCTCGGGCACGAACTCGTCGACGCGCACGAAGCGGCCCACCACCAGCGAGGCCAGGATGATCAGCCCGAGGCTCCACCAGGTCAGACCGACCAGGGCGCTGAACGCGATCGCGATGATCACGCCGACGACCACGGAGTTGACCCGGCGGATCCCGGTGGTGAGCGTGGAGTAGAGCGTCACCTGGACGACCAGCAGGGCGGTGAGCGGCGCGGTCAGGGGGGCCGGCTCGCTGCTCAGCTGGAGGGCGACGACGTACGAGATCGTCGCCGCGGCGGTGGAACGCAACGTCTGCACGACGGCCGGGTCCCTGCGCCGCGCGAGCAGGTCGGCCACTCGTTGTCGTAGCGCACCGCGCACGTCCGTCACCTTTTCAGGCTTTCGCACCCGCGGCGGGTTCGCACGCCGTACCGGGACGGCTCGCCGGAATGGCGATCTCGACGGGGGTACGGTGGGATGGAGAACGATCACGCGTCCACGACGGATGGATGAAGGTTGTGTCGACCTCGAGCCATGCGGTGTCCGGCGCCCCTTGTTGGGTCAGTCTCATGGCCCGCGATCTGCGCGCCGCAGAGGCGTTCTACGGCGCCGTCTTCGGCTGGGACTTCCGGCCCACCCGACTGGGTGAGGAGTTCTCCGTCGCACTGAGCGACGGGGCACCGGTCGCCGGGATCGGGGCGCTCGCGCCACGTCTGGCGGTGGCGGTCGCCTGGACCCCGTACTTCGCCGTGGACGACGCCGATGTGACCGCGGCCCGCATCCGTGAGCGCAGCGCCACCGTGGCCGTCGGACCCCTGCGGTTCGGCACGGGGCGCGCGGCGCTCGCGTCCGACCGCGAGGGCGCCGTCTTCGGTATCTGGGAGGGCGAGGTGATCCCCGACTGGAGCGTCGGCAAGGGCGGCGCCCCGGCCTGGCTGGAGCTGCGGACGAGGAACGCCTTCGACGCGGCCATCTTCTACGCCGAGGTGCTGGACTGGGCCGGCGAGCGGCCCGGCTGCTGCCAGGTCGCGTACGAGGACGACCATGTCGTGCTGAGCCATGGGGGCATCACCGTCGCACGGCTGTACGGCGGCGCGGTGGAAGCGGCGCCCGATCCGCAGGTCCGGCCGCGCTGGCACGTGCACTTCCGGGTGCCCGACGTCGATCTCGCCATCGAGGCGGCGCTCCGGGCGGGCGGCACGACCACGTCGGCCGTCCTGCCTTCGGGGAACGGCCGGCGCGTGACGCTGCGCGACCCGGACGGCGGACTGTTCACGGTGGCGGACAGCGTGGAGTGATCGCCGGGCACCCCGCCCGGGAGGTCACTCGCCCGCGTGCGCGGCTCGGTGGATGGTGGCGTCGAGGAGCGCCAGGGCCTGGTCCGCCGTACGCCCCGGTGCGCGGTTCCAGGGGCCGATCAGGCCGGTCCAGCCCTGGGCGCGCAGTTCGGTGACGATCCAGGCGGCGGAGCGGTTCATGGTGTCGGCGCTGCCGTGGCCGAGGCGGTGCGCGGTGAGCAGGGCGCCGCAGAGGCAGCGGGCGCCCCGGGCGTCACGCAGGCGGTACGGCTGGTTCTGCCAACCCCACTCGACGAGGACCCGGCGGGCGTGGGCGAGGTGGGTGGAGGGGCGCAGGTCGGCCTGGCCGATGCGGCGCCAGGCGTGCAGCCGGTCGGGCAGGATCGCGCCGAGCCGTCCGGGGAGTGGTCGTTCGGTGGGCGGCGGCGCGGTGAGGCCGGCGAGGGCGGTGGCGACGAGCTGGTCGACGGGGACGGAGAGCAGCCGGCGCCAGTCCTCGGGGGCGGGTGCCGTCTCCTCGGGGGCGGGTGCCGTCTCCTCGGAAGTGCCCGCGGGGGTGCCCCAATGCCGGACGATCTCCTGCCAGGCGGCGGTGTCGTAGAGCTGCGCCGCGGCACGGTCGACGGTGTCGGGGGCGAGGGTCGGCAGGGGCATGGGTGCTCCGGGCTCGGGCGGATCTCTGACTCATCAGAACTGGCCATCAGAATGTCGGCTTTGCCCCGTTCATTCTTGAGCGATCCACCCAAAAGTTACCAATCGGTATGCCGTGACTTCCCATGCGGGCGGCAGTAGAACTCGTTCCCATTCCACCGACAGTGAGGGACTCACATGGCTGTTTCACGCCGTGGTTTCATCACGGGAACAGGTTCTATTTTCGGCGCCTTGGCGCTCCCCTCTCACGCCCTCGCCTCGACCGCGCAGACCCGCATCCCCGCCCTGGTGATCGGCACCGGTTACGGCGGCTCCGTCGCCGCGCTGCGCCTCGCCCAGGCGGGCGTGGACGTGCACATGGTCGAGATGGGCATGGCCTGGGACACCCCCGGCCCCGACGGAAGGATCTTCGCCAACACGACCACGCCCGACTACCGCTCCTTCTGGCTCCGCACCCGGACCAAGCAGCCCCTGAGCCAGTTCCTCGGCTTCCCGCTCGACAAGGACGTGCCCCGGCACACCGGCATCCTGGACGCCGAGGAGTTCGGCGGCATCACGGTCTACCAGGGCCGGGGCGTCGGCGGCGGTTCACTGGTGAACGGCGGTATGGCGGTCACCCCGCGCCGGGAGAACTTCGGCGCGATCCTGCCGTCCGTGAACGCCGACGAGATGTACGACGTCTACTACCCCCGCGCCAACGCCGGCCTCGGGGTGAACCACGTCGACCCCGCCTGGTGGGAGAGCGCCGCCTGCTACCAGTACGCCCGGGTCGGCCGTAAGCACGCCGAGCGCTCCGGGTTCCCGTTCGTCTTCGTGCCCAACGTGTACGACTGGGAGTACATGAAGCAGGAGGCGGCAGGAGCCGTCCCCAAGTCCGCGCTCGCCGGCGAGGTGCTCTACGGCAACAACCACGGCAAGAAGAGCCTGCAGAAGACCTATCTCGCGCAGGCCCGTGCGACCGGCCGGGTCACCGTCGCGCCGCTGCACAAGGTGACGTCGGTGTCCCCGGCGTCAGGCGGCGGCTACACGGTCGTGATGGACCGGCTCGACACGGGCGGGAACACCACGGCGACCACCTCCGTCGTCGCGGACCGGGTGTTCTTCGCGGCCGGCAGCGTCGGCACCAGCAAGCTGCTGACCATGCTGAAGGCGACCGGCGCGCTGCCCCACCTCAACGGCGAGATCGGCCAGGGCTGGGGGGACAACGGCAACGTCATGTGCGGGCGCGCCAACCACATGTGGGACGCGACCGGGAAGCTCCAGGCGTCCATGCCGACGGCCGGCATCGACAACTGGGCCGCGGGCGGGGCGTTCGCCGAGGTGGCTCCGCTGCCCACGGGGATCGAGACGTACGCCTCGTTCTATCTGTCGATCACCAAGAACCCGCACCGCGCCGCCTTCTCGTGGAACGCCGCGGCGGGCCGCGTCGAGCTGAACTGGCAGACCACCTGGAAGCAGCCGTCCATCGACGCCGCCAAGACCATCTTCGACAAGATCAACGCGAAGGAGGGCACGATCTACCGCACCGACCTGTTCGGCGCGTACAAGATCTGGGGCGACCATCTCACCTACCACCCGCTCGGCGGCGCGGTGCTCAACCGGGCCACCGACAACTACGGCCGTCTCCACGGCCATCCGGGCCTCTACGTGATCGACGGCGCGCTGATCCCCGGCAACACCAGCGTCAACCCGTTCGTCACCATCACCGCGCTCGCCGAACGGAACATCGAGAAGATCATCGCCACCGACCTCTGAGGTCACCGTGCGGGTCACCGTGCGCGTCACTGTGTGGGCAGCACACACACCGCGTCGAGACCGAGCACCCGGTTGAGCCGCCCGAACGACAGCCAGGAGCCGATGCTCATCGTCAGCTCCACGATCTCCGCCTGGCTGTAGTGCGCGGTCATACGCGTCCAGAACTCCTCGTCGAGACCATGATGATCCAGGGCGTACCGCTCGGCGTACTCCGCGGCCAGTCGTGTGCGGTCGTCGAAGGCATCGGTGGTGCGCCACTGGGTCACCGCGTCCGCGAACGACTCCTCGACCTTCTCGCCGTCGCGGTCGGTCCGCCAGTCCAGGCAGAACAGACAGCCGTTGACCTGCGCGATGCGCAGCCGCGCGGCCTCGAACTCGCGCAGCCCCAGGGTCGTGTGGGCGTAGACGGACAGGGAGAAGTTCGCGGCTGCCGTCCCGATCTCGGGGACGATCTCGCCCCACACGTACTCGATCGGGTGCCTGCCCTCGGGGACGTCGATCCTCATGTCTGCTTCCTTCCCAGTGTGCCGACTGCGGGCCGCAGTGGGACGTCGAGCGCGTCGTACAGGCCGGGCTCGGCGTTCACGAGCCAGTCGACGGCGTTCACGAGCCGTCCGACGGCGGTGGCGTTCCCGCCCGCGGAGCGGTTCTCGCCCTCGTCACTGGCCTCCACGGTGACCTCGATGCGCGGGCGTCCCTCGATGACCACCCGGTGCGCGCCCGTGCCGTCGGGCGGCGTCGGCCAGTCGGGGGCGCAGGAGGGGTGGATACGGGTGACGTGCTCGATGACGATGCGGGGTTCGCCCCCGACGATCCCCTGCACCTCGAAGCGCACGGCCCCCTGCGTGCCGGCTTCGAAGACGCCCATCGTCCGGGCGGTCACGGTGGTGTCGAGGGCGCGCCGCTCCAAGGTCTCGCGGATCTCGTCGAGTTCGACGCCGAGGGCCCGGGCCATGAGCCGGATCTGGCCGCCCCACACCATGGTCGGGATCGACGGGGCCAGCATCAACGGCTCGTACTCCATCGGGTGCCCCATGCCGATGAGATGGCGGACCGAGTCCTCCTGCTCGTACGTGGAGTAGTCGAAGATCTCCTGGCAGCGGATCGCGTCGACGGTGGTGCCGAGGCCACTGATCAGGAGGGGCAGTACGTCGTTGCCCCAACCGGGGTCGACGCCGGAGACGAACAGCGAGCCTCCGCCCTCCGCGACGGCGGCGAGCACCGGGTCGCGGAACTCCGGCGGGGCGCTGCGCGGGTCGTAGAGCGGGTAGAGCGCGGGGGTCACGACGACCGCGCCCCCGCGGATCGCCCGGACGACGTCGGCGAGCGCCTCGTCGGGGCGGATGTCGCCGGACGCGGCGTACACCACCGCCCGGGGGCGGGCCGCGAGCACGGCGTCGACGTCGTCGGTCGCCGCGACCCCCAGGACGCGGTCGAGGCCGGCGAGTTCGCCCGCGTCGCGGCCGACCTTGGCGGGGTCGTGGACGAGGACGGCGGCGAGTTCGAGCGCGGGGTGGGCGTCGACGGCCCGCAGGGCCGCGCGGCCGACGTTTCCGGTACCCCAGACGACGGTCGGAATCATGCGCGGAGACTAACCTGACGGGCCGTCAGTTTCTAGGGTCGTGAACGGACCGGCTCACCCCGACCGTTCCCCACGCCCGACGGACTCCTTGCCCTGCCGGGATGACGGTGACCCTCCGCCTGATCACCTTCTGGATGAGCTTCGAGCAGGAGGACGGCCGCAACCCTTTCGCAACCCCGGGCCGTGTTGGCTGGTTACGCCGACCGAGCGGGAAGGGGCCGCAGATGGGCCGATCCGAGGCACGTGTGGAGCTGACCCCCGCCGCCGCCGAGCTGGTGCGGCGGCTGCGAGAGCTCCACGGGCCGCTGATGTTCCACCAGTCGGGCGGCTGTTGTGACGGCAGCGCCCCGATGTGCTATCCGGACGGGGAGTTCCGCACCGGCGGCTCCGACGTGTTGCTCGCCTCGCTGGACGTCGCCGGCGTCGCGGAACCGGTCCCGTTCTGGATGTCGACGTCCCAGTTCGAGGTGTGGAGTCACACCCGGCTCATCGTGGACGTGGTACCGGGGCGCGGCAGTGGCTTCTCGCTGGAAGCACCCGAGGGAGTTCGTTTCCTCATCCGTTCCCGGCTGGTCGGCTCCTAGCCGTTCCGCAGGAACGGACTTCTGGTCAACTCTCCTGATACGTCAGGAATTTGACGCGACGCCTGGGGGGATCGTGCGGGGTCCGAGTGCGCGTACGCGCGCCGTGCCGGCCGTTCTGCTCGCCTGGTGCGCCCTGCTCGCCGGTGCCACGCCGGGCACGGCCGACGCCGTCTGGACGGAGGTGGCGCCTGGTGTCGCGTACCGCTCCTTCGAGGTGGCCGGGCTCAAGGGACCGGCCCGGGTGCATCTGCTCTCCGTCGATCTGCGCGGCTCGCGCGTCGACGTCGATCTGCTGACGCCCGGAGCCGTCGGGGCGCGCGCCCCCTTGTCGGTGCTCGCCGGGACGCGCGGCGCGGTCGCCGGGGTCAACGGGGACTTCTTCAACATCACCGAGACGCAGCACCCGGGCGTCGAGGCGACCGGCGCGCCGGTCGGTCCCGCGATCGCCGGCGGGCGGGCGCTGAAGGCGGCGGTGCCGACGGGTCAGCGCTTCGGCCCCGCGCTGCCCCCGGGCACCGACACGCGCGAGGTGCTGGGCGTGGGCGTCGACGGCCGGGCCCGGCTCGGCCGGCTCACCCTGGACGGCACGGTGTCCACGCCCGCCGGCACACTCCCGCTCGGCGGCCTGAACCAGTACGCGCTGCCGGTCGGCTCGGTCGGGGCGTTCACCTCCGACTGGGGCGCCGTCTCACGGCTGCGCGCCACCTGCGGTACGGACACGGACCGCGCGGCGCCGTGCAGCGAGGAGACGTACGAGGTGACGGTGCGCGACGGACGGGTCGTGGCGGTGGCCGACACGCCCGGCCGGGGCACGATCGCCAGGGACTCCGAGATCCTGGTGGGCCGGGAGGCGGGCGCGCGGCGGCTGCGCTCCCTGGCCGTGGGCGACCGCGTCGGCATACGGCATCGGCTGGTCGCGGACGGGTCCCGGGTCCCGTACCGCTTCGCGGTCGGCGGCTATCCGGTGCTGCGCGCGGGCGGTCCGCTGCCCGGCCTCGACGCGAGCACCGCGGCCGTCCGCTCGGCGGCCGGTGTCACGGACCGTGGGCGCCGGCTGCTGCTGATGGCGTTGGACGGGGCGCCCGAGTTCCGCACCGGGCTGACGATCGCCGAGGTCGCCTCGGTGATGGCCCGGGCAGGGGCCGAGGACGCGTTCAGCCTCGACGGCGGCGGCTCCTCGACGCTGGTCGCCCGGGACGCCGACACCACCGGTGCTGTCACCGTGCGCAACCATCCCGCCGCAGAGGTCGAGCGACCCGTACCGAACGGTATAGGTATCTTCTCGCACGGCTGAACCCTCACGAACACGCTCCGTCACCGCGCGCGGGGCGTCCGTGCTGGCTAGCGTGGGACTCGGAAACCCCATCGAGAACCACCATCGATCGGAAGAGAGTCACCGTCATGGCCGCACGACCTGAAGGCGCGCCGATCTGGCTCGACGCGATGTTCACCGATGTCGAAGGAGCCAAGAACTTCTACGGCGAGGTGCTCGGCTGGACCTTCGGCGAAGCCTCCTCGGAATACGGCAACTACACCCAGGCCTACAAGAACGGCAAGGCGGTCGCGGCCGTCGTCCCGCCCATGCCGGGGCAGGACGCCCCGCCGCAGTCGGCCTGGTGTCTGTACTTCTCCTCGCCCGATGTCGCCGCCACGGCCGAGAAGATCAAGAGCAGCGGCGGCACCATCGTCATGGAGCCGATGGCCGTCGGCGACTTCGGCTCGATGTGTCTGGCGCAGGACCCCGCGGGCGTCGTCTTCGGCGTCTGGCAGCCCGGCACGCACGAGGGCTTCGAGCTGGAGGGCGAGAGCGGGTCCTTCGCGTGGGCCGAGGTCTTCACCCGCGAGCCGGCGAAGTCGGACGACTTCCTCACGTCGGTGTTCGGCTACAACGCCAAGAAGATGGCCGACGAGCACATGGACTACAAGGTCTTCGACCTGGGCGGCGACACGCCGGTCCTGGGGCGGATGAAGATGACGCCGGAGGATTTCCCGGCCGAGGTCCCGTCCTACATCCAGAACTACTTCGCCGTCGACAACTGCGACCAGGCGGTCGACAAGGCCGTGAAGCTCGGAGGCCAGAAGGTCTTCGGGCCGATGGACAGCCCCTTCGGGCGGTTCGCGACGATCGTCGACCCGCAGGGCGCGGCCTTCGCCGTGATCGACGTGAAGACCACCGAGGGCGAGATGCCCGAGATGGTCTGAGCGGTACGCGGGACGGTGCCCGGGGCCGTGGCGGCCCCGGGCACCGTCGCGTCTCAGCCGCCGTCGCGGACGGCGACGATGCCGTTGAACACCCCCACGTACGCGATACCGTCGGGCCCGATGGTGATCGGGGCCCAGTTGTTGTCGTACAGCGGGCCGGTGCCGGTGAACCGCTTCCAGGCGCGCTTGCCGGTGCGGAAGTCGACGGCCGTCAGGTACCAGGCGTCGATCCCGAAGGCGTTGGGCTCCTTCTCGTAGAAATAGAGGAGTCCGTTCGCGGTGGACAGCTTGGGCACGGTGGAGGGTGAGCGGACGTCGCTCTCCCAGACGGTGTCGCAGCCGCTGCCGTCGGGCCGGACGTCGATCCGGGTCGCCCCGCCGACGACACTGCGGCCGAAGGTCAGCGTGCCGGGGTTCTCGTAGCCGTAGTTGTTCTCGACGACGAGGCTGTCGCCCCAGCTGATCAGGGAGTTGTCGGTGGTGGAGGCGCCGGAGCCGAAGACCGGGACCTTGCAGACGAGGCGCTCGGCCTCGGGGACACCGGCGTCACGCCGGTAGACGAGGACGTTCATCCGGTCGTCGGCGTTGTCGGTGATGGCGACGTAGTCCGTGTCGACACCGAAGAGGTCGGGGGTCGTGCCCGAACCCTGGTTCACCGACCCGGGCTTGGTGCCGGTCCCCCGGTCGTACGTCTGGCGCCACTGGATCCGCGGGGTGCCGTCGCCGTCCGCGCGGAAGCTGTAGAGCGCGTGGTCGGAGACGATGGAGACACCGTCCTCGGCGACCGAGAACGAGTTCTGGATCTCCTCGCCGGCCAGCCGCACCGAGCGCAGCGTGCCGGTGGCGGGGTCGACCGTGCCGACCCGGCCGAGCCGGGTCACCCACCAGATGCGGCCGTCCCAGTCGGGCATGACGGAGGTGACGGGGTCGCAGACGCCGCTCGGGAAGAGGTTGGTCCAGCTGACGCAGTCGTGCGGGACGAGCGAGGTGAGGTCCCAGTCGTCCTCGACCGTGAACTCCCAGTCGCCGTCGGCTTTCTGACGGTGTGCGATCCGGAGGATGTGCTGGCGGGAGTCGGCGAGGACGACCCTGTCCTGGTCGTCGAGGTAGAAGTAGGCACCGCCGGAGGTGTCCTTGAAGATCTTCTCGAAGTCCAGGCGGGTGATGGCCTCGACGGTCGAGGAGCGCTGCGGCAGCTTGTACTCGGCGAGCGTGTCCAGGGTGCGGGGGTCGAGCAGCTTGAGCAGGAAGCCGGAGAAGGTGCCGCAGACGGTGAGGATCCGGCCGGCCGAGTCGAAGGTGACGGTGGCGCACTCGCCGCCGAGGGCGGCGATCTTCTCGCTGGAGACCTGCGGGTCACGCCCGAGCGGCCCGGAGAAGGGGTGGGTGCCGCTGCCGGCACCGTCCGCGTGCATCCCGCTGCGCCCGTTGGGTGCGAGGTACGGGTGCTGGGCGGGTGCCGCGCCCGGGATGGGCCGGGCGGGTGCGGGGGCACCGTCGTAGTGGTCGACGAGCCGGTGGCCGGGGGCCAAGGGTATGTCGTCGGCGAGGGCGACGGGGGTGGCGAACGCGAGGGCGGTCGCGCTCACCGCGGCGATCAGGGCGAGCCCGCGGGCTCGGTTTCGGGGGGTGGTCAATGCGGCTCCTCGGGTGCGTACGTCGGTCGCGCCGGCGGCCGACGTTAGGCCCGAGCATGTGACTTGTACATGCAACTGCCCCTGGTTTCACGGGCACTTCATGATCGTGAAACGTCACGCGCCCGCCCCGGGGCGTCAGGGCCTGAGGCTGCTGACCACGTTGGCGGTGGCGGCGACCCCGTTCTGGATGGTCGGCGCCATGCTCGTACCGGCCAGGAAGAAGCCGAGCAGGGCGCAGACCAACGCGTGGGAGAGCTTGAGGCCGCCGTTGCGGAGGAAGATCACCGCCAGGACGAGCAGAAGAAGTACGACAGAAATGGACACGGCCATCGCCCACACCCTCCTTGCGCCGCGCCGGAATCGCGGCGTTCGGCGGCCAGTGTGGCGCAGTGGGGGCGCCGTCCGGCCGTACGGCATGCCTGCCATACGGGTGACATTCGCCGTCAGGGATTCAGGGGAGCCGACGGATTCACCGGGAGGGGTCGGGCAGGACGTGTCGGAGAGCCGAGTCCAGCTCGTGTGCGAGCTCCTTGACCTTCGGCGGGCTGTCGCCGAACAGCCGGGTCAGATGGGTGGTGAAGGTCTGGCTGAAGGCCCCGTAATGCGGTGTGCGCGGGCGTTCGACGGTCGCGCCCTTCAGCGCGGGGAGAAGCGTGGTCGCCGCGTACTCCGGGCGTCCCTCTTTACGCGGCATGCGGTCGGTACTCTCCGCCGGGGCCGAGGGGGCGGCACCTGCCAGGAGCCGGCAGGAGACCGTGTCGTCCTCGTACGCGGACTGACGCGTGGCAGCGAACCCCGCGTCGAGCAGGCAGCGTTCGCTGCTCTTGTCGGTGAGGAACCTCAGCAGATCCCTGGCCGCGTCGGCGCGCGCGCCCGAGGCGGACATGGTGACGGCGAGGTTCTGGCCTCCCAGGGCCGCCTTGCCGGGCAACGGAGCGACGCCGAGCTGCTCGGACGTGAGCGACTGGTGGATGGTGCGGTAGGCATAGGGCCAGTGGCGCAGGAACGTGGTCCTGCCGTTGATGAAGTCGGTGAGGGACGCCGCTTCGTCGGAGCCGGTGGCGTCCGGGAGGAGATACGACCTCTCGGTACGGGCGCGCAGTTCCTCCAGACCGTCCTCCAGGCCGCTCACGGTGCCCGTGTAGCGGCCGTGCTCGTCGGTCAGGCCCTGATCCAGGACCGAGGCGAACGCCTCGATGCCGTTGACCGTCAGGCCCTCGTACGGGGCGAGTTGTGTCGTCCAGCCCGCCTCGTACTCAGGGAGGTCGGCCTTGCCGACGTCCCTGATGAGGTCGCGTACCTGCTCCCACGTGGTGTTCTCGCCCAGGCTGGTGTTCTGCGCCTGCACCCCCGCCTTCTCCAAGTGGTCGCGGCGGTAGTAGAGCAGTCCCACATCGGTGTTGAAGGGGACGGCGTACGTCTTGCC
Source organism: Streptomyces sp. NPDC059875 (assembly GCF_042731085.1). Classification (NCBI taxonomy): domain Bacteria; kingdom Bacillati; phylum Actinomycetota; class Actinomycetes; order Kitasatosporales; family Streptomycetaceae; genus Streptomyces; species Streptomyces sp. NPDC059875. Next base: position 30,000 of record NZ_JBHWJZ010000050.1, on the reverse strand, counting down.
GTCCCAGCTCGCCGTGCGGGCGACGGACTCGATGACGTCGTCGTCGACAAGGCCGGGTTCCAGTTCCTGAATGAGCTTCGCCTCGGCGAACTCGGGGACCCAAGTGACGTCCAGGTTGACCACGTCGTACCGGGCGCTGCCCGACTGGAGGGCCCCGAGCAGCTGACTGCGCTGCTGGTCGGCGGAGCCCGGCAGCTCGACCAGCCGCGCCTGGTGGGTGTTGCCGGGCCGCTTGTTCCACTCCTCGATCAGCTTCTCGCGGATGCCGCCCTTGCCGGTCACGTCACGGCCGCTGGCGATCAGGAGCGGGGCGCCGGGGTCGGGTGTCTTCTCGGGCGGCGGCTTGCCGTCTCCCCCCGTGCATGCGCCGAGCGCGAGGAGACATGCGAGGAGGAAGGTGGTACGGCGGGATGTGCGGGCTGTCATGTCCCCTCCCCTGTGCCGGTTCTGGCGACCTCGTCCCGCAGCCCGGCGATGAGATCCCCCGAGCTGTCCAGGCATCGTCCGCCACTCGCCGTGGCGATCCGCTCGTCCATGCGGCCCTTGGCGCAGCCCCCGACGGACAGGGATGCCATGACGACCGGAACCCCGCCCTGCCGCAGGGCCGCCAGCATTCCCTCCAGATCGGCGGGGGTGATACGGGTGTTGTCCTCGTCGTCCGTGACGTAGACGATCAGCCGGGGGCGGCTGTCGTCGCCCTCGCCCTCCGTCTCCATGGCGGTCGACGCGGCACGCAGCGCCCGGAGGGGATCGGCCTCGTTGCCCTCGACCCGGGCCCCTCCGACGGTCTTCCTGGCCTCGTCGCGGTTCCTGTGCGTGCCGACGGCCAGCAGCGGGGTGTACGGGCGGGTGGCTCCGGGCGACGACGACACCGTCCACACGCCGTACTCGTCCTGGCCGCCCAGCCCCCCAAGGGACTGCCGGATGATCCCGGGGGCGCCGCCCGGTCCGTCCCACACGTCTTTCATCGACCCGGAGTTGTCCAGCAGGAACAGCACCCGCCCGGGGCCGTTGGCCTTGCGGTACGCCTCCAGGGCGGCGTTCATCGTCTTGGCCTCGCCGGCGTCCGGCAGCCTGCCGGGATCGGCGAGAGCGCCGGTGGCCGGTGGTGACACGGACGGAGAGGCCGGGGGCGGGGTGTCGCCCGGCCCGGCACGGTAGCCATCGGCCGTGAACACCGCCACCCCGTCCGAGCCCGTCAGCCAGTCACGGAACCGTTCGACGGCGCCGTCGCGGGCGTCCTTGTCCCGGTCGGCGCCGTCCCAGACGACCTGTACGAACGGCAGGGTGAGCCGGGGCACGTCGGCCGGGTACTCGGCCACGCGGGGAGTCCGTGTCTGACGGCCGCAGCCCACCCCCGTCTTCAGCAGGTGTTCCGGCACAAGCGCGGCGGTCTTCGTGTCGACGGCGGCCGACTTGGGCAGCTCGCACAGCAGGGCGCGGCCGTCGGGCAGCGGCCGTCCGGGCGCCAGACCCCGTTCCGCGCCGGTCGCGGCGCCGTGCCGGTTCCCGTACAGGCCCACCGTGGCGAGCAGTCCGGAGTCGGTGTGCTCCGGGTCCGTCCGCGCCACGGCGGCACCGTCGGCCCGCGCGCTCAGCGCCTCGACGAACTGGGCGAGCGGGCGGCCGGAGCGGTCCTTCTCCGATCCTTCGGCCAGGTGCGCGGGGACGGCTAGGACCATCGGCGAGTGGACGAACGGCTTGTCCGCCCGCAGCTTCACCGAGGATCCGCCTCCGCCGTAGGACCGTGCGCGATCGACAGCGTCGGCCGAGCCTGGAATCCAGATGTCGGGCTGGGGTCCGACGTCCCGCTGGGGATTGGTCTCGGGGTCGGGGTCCTGCCAGAAGTGGGAGGAGTTACGGAAGGCGGCGACGGCATCGGCCGCCTTGGCGCGGTAGACGGTGATGCCGCTGCGCCGACAGTCGCCTTCCCGGTTGTCGGCCGACTCCAGATAGGCGTTGACCGCCTTGCGTACGGTCGGTTCGGCGTCCGCGTCGGTGAGCAGCCTCAGCTCCAGGGGAGGCGTGCACGCGCTTCCCGACGGGGCGCGGAAGACCGCGAACCCGAGCAGGACGGCCAGCGTCAATGCCAGGACAGCCAGGGCCAGGACGGGGATGCGGCGCCATCGTCCGTCGGGCTTCGGCGGATCGACAGGAGGGGGCGGCGGTGTGTCCGGCGGCACCTCCTCGACGTCATGGCGGGGCACCGCCGCCAGGACGACGTCCGTGCCGTCGGCCGGGCAGCTCTGCGGCACCCATGGGGTCGGCTTCTTCCGCAGAGTGGTGTGATTCTTGGACATGTAGGACCTGAGCGCGTCGGCGAGCGAGCTGAAACTCACCTCGCCGCCGTCGGCTACGCCCTCGTCGAGTGCGCGCACCAGTTGGGCTGTGAACGGCGTGGGCGTGGTCGCGTCGCCCGCGTCGATCCTGTCGTTGGCCTGCACGCAGGCAAGCAGCGAGATGCGCTCGCGGTGGTCCGTCGGCAGCCTGTTCCAGGCCGCCGAGGCGTTGCCGGCGTAACAGCAGTCGAGGACGACCACCACCTGTTCCGCGGTGGCCTGGCACAGGGCCGAAAGCACCTCGCTCCATCGGACGGCCTGTAGGAACACCGGCGGGTTTCCGGGCACGATCGTCGTGCGGGGCATGGCGAGCCACAGTTCGTCCGGCTCGTTGTAGCTGGACACCAGGCCGTGTCCGGCGAAATAGACGAGGAGCAGGCCGTCCGCCCGGTCACGGGCGCGCATGAGGTCCCGGAAGAACCGATCGGATCCCGCCGGGCTGCTGGTGGTGATGTCCTCCTCGCGGAACACCCCGCCCGCGCGCAGCACTCTCTCCAGCTCCGTGCCGTTGTGCCGGACAGCCGCGATGTCGCCCAGTACGCCGGAGGGATCCGGTGGCAGATCGGAGGTGTATTCCGGCACCGTGACGAGCAGGGCGTGATTCGTCCTTCCGCGCGGGTCGAAGCGCGCCACCGGGCTACCTCGCGTCGCCGTCCGAGGTGACGTCGAAGTCGGGCGGATCGTCCTCCCCGACCGACCGGCGGTTCTCCTGCCACTCCCGGACCGCGCTCTTCACCTGCTCCATCAGCTCGGCGAGGACGAGGCCGGTAACCCCCTGGAGCACGATGAGGGCGATCTCGGTCCCCAGGCCCATCGGGGTGCCGTGCTCATCCGGAGTAGCCCGCTGCTCGACCCGTAACTCCCTCTTCTCGATCCTCTCCTGCACCATCGGCTCCCGCGTGATCCAGGTCAGCAGCGCATCGACATCACTGTGTGATGTCTCCTGGACCGGCCTGATGCGGATCTCCTGCTTCGTCACACCCTCCCCTGGCGTCATAACTCACCATGATGGCACGGTAGTTGCCCCGGGCACGATCCGCTTGTGGCAACAATTCGATGTCAGGCCGCCACGCAGGCGGACCACTCGACCGTGCGGTCGCACCAGCGGTCCAGGAGGACACGGTCGTGGCCGACGGCGAGCAGGCCCGCGCCCGACTCCGCGCGGTACGCCTCCACCGCCGCCACCAGGGCCGCCGTCGTCGAGGCGTCGAGCATCGCCGTCATCTCGTCGCAGACCAGCCAGCGGGGACGCAGCACCAACGCCCGGGCCAGGCAGGCGCGTTGGAGTTGGCCGTCGCTGACCTCGTGGGAGCGGCGGGCCAGCAGGTCGGCCGTCAGGCCGACCGTCGGGGCGAGTTCGGCGAGCCGCGTCTCGACCTCCGGGCGGCGGCCGGTGGCGCGCAGCGGTTCGGCGATGAGGTCGCGCAGCCGCAGGCGCGGGTCCGCGGACATCCGGGGCTGCTGGAAGACCACGCCGACCGCCGTTCGCTGCGACCGGGGCGCCTGGTGGCGCCAGCCCCGCGCCTTCTCCCCGTCAATCGTGACACGCCCCACCTCCGGGCGGTGGAGCAGTGCGGCGACCCGGGCGAGGGTGGACTTGCCGCACCCGCTGGGACCGAGGAGTCCGACCGACGCGCCGGGCGCGATCGTGAGCGAGGCACCACGGAAGACGGGCGCGCGGCGGTCGTAGCCGGCGGTGATGGCGTCGAGTTCAAGCACGGGGCACTCCTGGTGCGAAGGGAGCGAAGACGTGGCCGCGGGAACGGCCGCGGGCCACCGAAGGCCGGGCGGCGGGCGCGCACGGGTCAGCGCCGAGCCGCGCCACGCGGCCGCGGGCCACCGACGGCCCGGCTGCGGGCAAGCCCCACGGGTGCGCGCCCGGGCGCGCCACCCGGCCGCAGGGGCTACGCATCGGGGCCCAGGCCCACGGGATGGTGGCAGGCGACGCCCGCCAGCGGTTCGGGAAGTGCGTCGCACGCCGCCGTCGCACGCGTGCACCGCGGGGCGAACGCGCAGCCCGGCGGCAGTGCGGTCAGCTCGGGCGGCAAGCCGGGGATCGGGGTGAACGCACGGTCGGGCAGGGCGTCCAGCAGGCCGCGGGCGTACGGGTGGCGCGGGCCCGGCTCGCCGAAGAAGCGGTGGGCGGCCGTCGTCTCGACGATCCGGCCCGCGTACATCACCGCCACCCGGTCGGCGATCCGTTCCGCCGCCGCCAGGTCGTGGGTGATCAGCAGCAGCGCCCGGCCCTCGTCGACGTGGCGGCGCAGTTCGTCGACGGTCCGCTCGACGAGGTCGCGGTCGAGGCCGGTGGTCGGCTCGTCGGCGAGGAGGAGCGGGGCGTCACCGATGAGGGCGAGCGCGGTCGCCGCGCGCTGCGCGAGGCCGCCGGAGAGTTCGTGCGGGTACCGGTCGAGGTGCCCGGCCGGGAACGCGGCCCGTTCCGCCGCCGCCTCGGCGGCTGCGCGCCGCTCCCGCCGCGGGACGCCGGTCAGCTCGCGGACGGTCTCCTCCAGCTGGGCGCGAACGGTCCGCACGGGGGTGAGGTGGGCGGCCGGGCTCTGCGGTACAAGTCCGACGCGCCGTCCCCGTACCGCGCGGGCCAGCGTCCGCTCGTCCGCGGCGAGCAAGTCGACGCCGTCGAGCAGCGCCGTGCCGGACGTCTGCGCATTGCCCGGCAGGAGTCCGAGGAGCGCGGAGGCGAGGACGGATTTGCCGCAGCCGCTCTCGCCGACGAGGGCGAGGCACTCCCCCGCCGCCAGGTCGAAGTCCGCGTCGGTGACGGCGGCGACGTGGCGTCCGCCGCGCATGCGGAAGCGGACGGAGAGCCCGCGCACGCTGAGGACGGCCTCGTCGGCGCGTTCGGCGGTGACGGCATCAAGGGCTCGTGCGACGCGGGAGTCCGTGGCGTTCACCGGATTCCTCCGATGAACGCCCCGTCCTTTGGGGCGGGGCATCATCGGACTCGTGCAGAGCAGGGCAGAGGTAGCCGTTTCGCCGCCAGGGCGAAACGGCGTCCACCCCGCGACGGGGCGAGGAAGCCCACCGAGATCGATTGTTCTCAACTGTCAGTCCTCCCAGATAGGTTGTGGTGCATGACGACCGCAGCGATCACGGAGGATGCCGGGCATGCCCGGTGGACCTTCCGGCTGCGTGTGTCGTCCACGGCGCGCACCGCCCTGATGGGTGAGTGGGACCGGTGCCGGTGGGTGTGGAACGAATGCGTCGCGAAGTCGAAGCAGACCCACAAGTGGAACAAGCAGCGCCCCGAGGGTGCAGACAAGCGCACCTTCGGCCCGGCGCAACTCGACAAGATGCTGACCGAGGCCCGCAAGCGCACCGCGTGGCTGCGTGAGGGCTCCTCGGTGCCGCAGCAGCAGTTGATCCGCGACTTCGGGACGTCCAAGGCCAAGGCGCAGAAGGACATCCGTGAGCTGCTGCCGATGCGGCAGCGCGCCGGGATGCCCCGCTGGAAGAAGAAGCGTGAGGCCCTGCCCAGCCTCAACTACACCAAGCGGGGATTCCGTCTCAAAGACGGCCGTCTGCGCCTGGCGGGCGGCATCGTCCTGACGGTGGTGTGGTCGCGGGAACTTCCGGCCGACCCGTCCAGCGTCCGCGTATACCAGGACAGCACCGGAGCCTGGTCCGCCTCCTTCGTTATCCCGGCGACCATCGAGACGCTGCCTCAGACCGACCGTGTGATCGGTATCGACTGGGGCGTGAAGGAAACCGCCACGACCACCAGCGACGACCACGACCTTCCCCACGCCCAGCACGGGAAAACCGCCGCGCAGAAGCTCGCCCGCTACCAGAGAATGATGGCGCGCCGGAAGCCGAAGCGCGGGCAGGCTGGTTCGAAGAGCTACCGCGAAGCGAAGCGGCAGACGGCAAAGTTGCACAAGAAGGTGGCCAGGCAACGCCAGGACACCGGCCGTAAATGGGCCAAGAAGGTCGTCCGCGACCACGACGCTTTGGCGGTGGAAGACTTCCGCCCCGAGGCCCTCGCGAAGACCACCATGGCCCGCAAGGCCGCCGACGCCGCCATCTCGGCAACCAAGGCGGCCCTGATCGAAATGGGCCTCAAGCACGGGCGGGATGTCCGCCTGGTGCACCCTGCGCACACCACGATGGAATGCGCGCAGTGCGAAGCGAGAACCAAGCACGCACTACCTCTCTCGGAACGAACGTACGCCTGCACCGCGTGCGGAGCCGTATCCCCCAGGGATAAGAACTCCGCCCGCGTCATGCTGGTCCGGGCTGGTCTCAACCCGGCTAATGCTGATCGTGGAAGTCCAGACGGGGCGCTGCCCCATCGGGCAGCGTGAGCTAGAAATCCCCGGTCAGCCCTGGAGGGTGAGGAATCCTCTCCCTCCAGGGAGGGGAGGATTCAAAGCATCAGCTCCGATCGACGGCGCGGATTGAGCCGGTCCCGCCACGCTCCGGCGAGCCCGGCGATCGCGAGCGTCGGCACGATGAGGAGCAGGCCGGGGAAGAGCGTCGGCCACCAGTCGCCGGCGAGCAGCGAGGAGCGCGCGGACTGGACGAGGTTGCCGAGGCTGGCCTGGTGGCTGGGCAGGCCGAGGCCGAGGAAGGAGAGCGCCGACTCGTGCCACATGGCGTGCGGCACCATCAGGACGGCGGCGAGTCCGGCCTGCGGCAGGACGGCGGGCAGCAGGTGGCGGGCGGTCACCCGGCACCGCGAGGCGCCGCCGGAGATCGCCGCGTCGACGTAGGGGCGCGAGCGCAGCGAGAGCACCTCGGAGCGGACGATCCGGGCGGTCGACAACCAGTGGGTGAGGGCGACGGAGACGATCACCGGCCACACGCCCGGCCGGAACATGGCGACGATGAAGATGCCGAGCAGCAGATGCGGTACGGAGGAGAAGGCGTCGACGATCCGCATGACGACCCGGTCGGTCCAGCCGCCCAGGGAAGCGGCCGCAGCGCCGACGGCGGTGCCGATCACGGTGGCGACGAGCGCGGCGACCAGCCCCACGAGGAGCGAGATCCGCAGCCCGTAGACGCAGCGCAGCAGCAGGTCGCGGCCGACGTCGTCGGTGCCGAAGGGGTGTTCCCAGGACGGCGGGAGGAGTTTCAGCGACAGGTCGACGGCCTGTTCGTCGAGCTGGACCAGCGGCGGTACGAGGAGCACGGCGAGGACGACCGCGCCGACGATCCCCGCGGAGGACCACAGCCGCACGCGTCGGGTCCGGCGCCCGGACCGATCAGCCATCGAAGCCCACCCTCGGGTCGGCGAGCCCGTACAGCAGGTCGGAGATCAGGTTGCCGAGGAGTACGGCGGCAGTGGCGAGCACGGTGAGCGCGGCGAGCAGCGGGAAGTCCACCGAGGTCGCGGCCTGGACGGTCGCGGCGGCGATGCCGGGCCAGCTGAAGACGGTCTCCACGAGGAGGGCTCCGGTGATGAGTTCGGGGACGCGGGAGCCGACCAGGGTGAGCATGGGCAGCATTCCGGAGCGCAGGGCGTGGCCGAGCAGGACGGTCCGGTCGCGCAGGCCCCGCGCGCGTGCCCCGCGTACGGGGTCCTCCTCGAGGGCGTCGCCGACGCCCTGCCTGACGTACAGGAAGAACCAGGGCAGTTGGGAGACGCCGAGGACGAGGGCGGGCAGCACGAGGTGGCTGACCACCTGGTCGGCGGTGACGGTGTCGCTCGCCGTGTCGGTGAGTCCACCGGCCGGCAGCGCCCCGAGCTTCAGTGCGAAGAACCAGATGGCGAGCAGTCCGAGCCAGAAGGCGGGGGCGGCTTCCAGGGTGTACGCAACGGAGCTGACGGTCCGGTCGAGCAGGCCGCCGCGGCGACGGCCGGCGAGGACGCCGAGTCCGGTGCCGAGCACGATGGCGACGAGGAAGGCGGTGACGGCGAGCAGGGCGGACCAGCCGATCCGCTCGGCGATGACGTCAGCGACGGGTTGGCGCATGACGCTGGAGTCGCCGAGGTCGCCGCGCAGGGCGGAGGTGAGCCAGTCCCACCAGCGGGTGACGAGCGGCTGGTCGACGCCGAGGTTGGCGCGCAGCTGGTCGAGGTTCTCCTGCGAGGCGGTGAGTCCGGCGGTGCCGGCGTAGGCCTTGACGGGGTCGAAGGGGGAGGCCGCGGCGACGGCGAAGACCGCGAACGTGACGGCGAGGAGGACGGGGACGGCGAACAGGGCCCGCCGTCCCGTCATCCGTGCCATGGCCCCCCAGGGGAGGCGTCGGCTCACTTCTTCGTGTCCTTGGGGATCCACGCCTCGACGTTCCACCAGGGGCCGGAGGCCAGGCCGTGGTCGTGCGGCTCGATCTGGGTGGAGAGTCCGTTCCAGCTGTCGTTCACCACGTAGAGGTGGTCGATGTGGGTGAGGAAGGTGTAGCCGGGGTCCTTCACGAGCTCGCGCTGGACGGTCGCGTAGGCGGCGTGCCGCTTGACGGCGTCGTTCGTCCGGCGGCCGTCCTCCAGGGCCTTGTCGACGGCCTTGTTGTCGTACCAGGCCATGTTGTTGAAGCCGTCGCCGCCGAGGGTGGACTTCAGGAGCAGGTACTGGTCGAAGTCGGGGTCGCCGGGCGAGCCGCCGCCGGCGAGGACCGCGTCGGTCTTCATCCGGGGCTCGATGACCTCCCAGGTGCCGCCCTGCGTCTTGATCTCGATGCCGGCCTTCTTGGCATCGGAGGCGTAGGCGAGGGCGTGGTCCTGGCGGAGCTTGTCGCCGGAGAGGTACCAGAGCGGGAACGTGGCCCGTACGCCGTTCTTCACGCGGATGCCGTCGGGGCCGGGCTTCCAGCCGGCCTCGTCGAGGATCTTCTGGGCGCCGGCGAGGTCGTGGCGGCGCTCGGTGCCCTTGGCGAACCAGTCGCTGTCGGTGGGGACGGGTCCGTAGGCGGGCTTTCCGGCGCCTTCGAGGATCTTGTCGACCATGGCCTGCCGGTCGACGGCGACGTCGAGGGCGCGGCGGACGGCGGTGTCCCCGGTGACCTTGTTGTGCGTCGGGAGCGTGACGGTCCGGTAGTCGTAGGTCTTCGCGGCGTAGGTCTTCTTCGTCTTGTCGTTCTCGAAGCCCGCGGCGAGGTTGGGCGGCAGGATGGCGGCGTCCAGGTCGCCGGCGCGGAGCCGGGTGGCGCGGACGTCGTCGTCCTTGATGATCGCCATGGTGAACTTCTTCACCCGGGACGCGCCGTTCCAGTAGGTCGGGTTGGCCTTGAAGCTGAGCTTCTCGCCCTTGGACCACTCGCTGAGGACGTACGGTCCGGTGCCGATCGGCTTGGTGGTGAAGGCGCCGGTGTTGACGTCCTGCTTCGCGGCGACGTGCTCGGGGGCGATGGCGTGGACGGTGCGCTCGGCGAAGGGCGCGTAGGGGTACTTGAGCCGGAAGACGACGGTGTCGTCGCCTACCGACTCGACGCTCTCGAGGGCGTCGAGTTCGGTGCGGGAGGGGTTGTTCGTCTTCGGGTCGAGGATCGTCCGGTACGTGAAGACGACGTCCTTCGAGGTGAAGGGGAAGCCGTCGCTGAAGGTCACGTCGTCGCGAAGGGTGTACGTGTAGGTGAGGCCGCCGTCGCTGATGTGGGGCAGCTCGACGGCGAGGGCCGGCTTCAGCTTCATGTCGGCGTCGAAGGCGAGGAGCCCGTCGAAGATCTTGGAGTTGCCGTCCTTGCCGTAGCCGAGGAGAGGGCTGAGGGTCTCGGGCTCGTAGGCGATGCCTACGACCGCGGAGTCCTTCGGACCGCCGGAGCCCGCGGCGGTCCCGCCCGGGTTCGAACAGGCCGCCGCGGTGAGGGCCAGGGCCCCTGCAAGGGTCGCGGCGGCCGCGCCGCGTATGGATCGGGCGGTCATCGTGCCCACACCCCTCTTGAAGATCAACCGTTATTGCGAACGACTCGCAATTAAACAGTATGTAAAGGGGTGCGGGCACATGGGCCCCTTACGGATTGGTCAGACGGGCGCCGGCAGACCGACCAGGGCGGCGATGGTGTCCTGGTGCCGCCCCGCCGAACCCAGAGCGATCTGGTCGGACTTGGCCCGCTTCAGCGCGAGGTGTGCGGGGTGCTCCCAGGTCATGCCAATGCCGCCGTGCAGTTGGACACACTCCTCGGCCGCGTGGACGGCGACCTTGGAGCAGTACGCCTGGACCACGGCCACCGTCAGCGGGGCATCCGGGCTGCCGATGGCCAGTGCGTCGGCTGCGGCGCGGGCCGCCGCCCGGGCGTTCACGACCTCCAGCCAGAGCTGTGCCATCCGATGCTTCAGCGCCTGGAAGGAGCCGACGGGCCGGTTGAACTGGTAGCGCTCGCGGGTGTGGCGGACGGTCTCCTCCAGGCACCACTCGGCGAGCCCGAGCTGCTCGGAGGCGAGCAGTCCGGCTCCTGCGAGCAGTCCGCGCCGGATCGCCGCTGCGGAGGCTTCCGCGTCGGCGAGACGGACACCGGTCGCGTCGCCCGTGGTCACCGCCGCGAGCGGTCGGGTCAGGTCGAGCGGAGTCCGCGGCTCGACAACGGCGTCGGCCGCCTGGACGGCGTGGAGACCGTCGGCGCGCGGCACGAGGAAGATGTCGGCAATGACGGCGTCGGCGACACCGGTCACGGTGCGGGCACCCGTCGCGCCCGAGGCGGGCGTCGTCGGCCCGGCTCCGGTGGGCGCCGGGGACGCGGCCGGGGTCGCGGGGCCCGCGTCGGGCGCCGTCGACAGGGGCAGCGCGAGCACCGCCACCGTGCGGCCTGCCGCAAGACCGGCGAGCAGCTCGGCCACCGGGGCGCTCTCCGTGTCCAGCGCGAGCAGCGTCTCGGTCGCCACCACGGCGCTGGTGAGGTACGGCGCCGGGGTCACCGCGCGGCCCAGCTCCTCCAGGACCACGGCCGCCTCACGGTGGCTCGCGCCCTGTCCGCCGAGCTTCTCGGGTACGAGGAGTCCGGCGGCGCCCATGTCGCCCGCGAGGGACTTCCAGAGGCCGGGGACGTACGGGTCGCCGCTCTCGATCCGGCCGAGCACCACGCTCGGGTCCGCCCGGTCGGTGAGCAGGGAGCGGACCGCCGCCCGCAGGTCGTCTTCGGTTTCCGAGTAGAGCAGGTCCGTCATCGCGCGAGGTCCTTCCAGGCGACGTCCTTGTCGTTGCGGGGCTCGGCGGGCAGACCGAGGACTCGTTCGGCGACGATGTTGAGCAGGACCTCGGTCGTGCCGCCCTCGATCGAGTTGCCCTTGGAGCGCAGATAGCGGTAGCCGGCGTCGCGGCCGGTGAAGTCGACGAGCTCGGGGCGGCGCATCGTCCAGTCGTCGTACAACAGCCCCTCCTCGCCGAGGAGTTCGACCTCCAGGCCGCTGATGGCCTGGTTGAGACGGGCGAAGCCGAGCTTCATGGCGCTGCCCTCGGGGCCGGGCTGTCCGGCGACGAGCTGCTGGCGCAGCCGCTCCCCGGTGAGCCGGGCCACCTCGGAGTCGACCCAGAGGTCGAGCAGCCGCCGGTGGAGGTCATGGGTGCGCAGCTCGGGGCGCTCGCGCCAGGTCGTGGAGACCGGCCCGATCATCCCGCCCTCGCGGGGGATGCGGGCGCCGCCGATGGAGACCCGCTCGTTCATGAGCGTGGTCTGGGCGACCCGCCAGCCGTCGCCGATCTCGCCGAGCCGGTGGGCGTCGGGGATGCGTACGTCGGTCAGGAAGACCTCGTTGAACTCGGCCTCGCCTGTGATCTGGCGCAGCGGCCGGACTTCGACACCCGGATCGGTCATGTCGCAGATGAAGTAGGTGATGCCCCGGTGCTTGGGCAGGTCCGGGTCGGTGCGGGCGATGAGGATGGCCCAGCGTGCCACGTGGGCGCTGGACGTCCACACCTTCTGGCCGTTGACGACCCAGCTGTCACCGTCGCGGACGGCGCGGGTGCCGAGCGCGGCGAGGTCGGAGCCCGCCCCGGGCTCGCTGAAGAGCTGGCACCACACCTCCTCGCCGACCCAGAGCGGCTTGAGGAAGCGCTGCTTGACCTCATCGGAGCCGTACGCGAGGACGGTCGGGGCGGCCATTCCGAGGCCGATGCCGATGCGGCGGGGATCGTTGTCGGGGGCGCCGGCGGCGGCCAGTTCGGCGTCGACGACGGCCTGCAGGGAGCGCGGGGCGTCGAGGCCGCCGAGGCCGACGGGGTAGTGCACCCAGGCGAGTCCGGCGTCGAAACGAGCCCGGAGGAAATCCGTACGGTCGGTGGTGGCGGGCGGGTGCTCGGCGAGCAACCGCTGCGTACGGGCGCTCAGTTCGGTGGCGTCGATCACGACGGTCATCGGGCGGCCCCTTCCGGGAGGACGACCAGACGGCCGGTGGTGACACCCTCGGAGACGCGCTGCACGGCGTCCGCCGCGCCGGCGAACGGGACGCGCTCGCTGACCAGCGGCTTGATGAGTCCCTTGGCGGCGTACTCGGTGAGGGTCTCGTGGCAGCGCAGGATGGCGGCCGGGTCCTTCAGGTTGTACAGGCCCCAGTGCAGGCCGACGATCGAGTAGTTCTTGACGAGGGCGTGGTTGAGGGCGGGCGAGGGGATGGACCCGCTCGCGAAGCCGACGATCACGATCCGGCCCTCGAACGCGACCACCTTGGCGGACTGGGCGTAGGCCGCGCCGCCGACGGGGTCGTAGATCACATCGGCGCCGCGGCCGCCGGTGGCCTCCTTGACGGCGGCGATGACGTCCTCGGAGTGCCGGTCGACGACGACGTCACAGCCGAGCGCCCGGGCGACCTCGGCCTTGTCCGATCCGCCGACGACGCCGATGACCGTGGCGCCGGCCGCCTTGCCGAGCTGGACGGCGGCGCTGCCGACGCCGCCCGCGGCGGCGTGCACGAGCAGCGTCTCGCCCTCCTTCAGGGCGGCGCGCCGGTGCAGGCCGAACCAGCCGGTCTGGTAGCCGATGTGGAGAGCGGCCGCTTCGGCGTCGTCGAGCGCCTCGGGCGCCGGGAGAACGACCGCCGCGTCCGCCACCGCGTACTCGGCGAGTCCGCCGTACGGGAGGGCAGGGGTGGCGATGACCCGGCGACCGTCCTCGGTCTCGCCGCAGATCTCCACGCCGGGGGTGAAGGGCAGCGGGGGCCGCACCTGGTACTGGCCCCGGCAGAGCAGGGCGTCCGGGAAGTTGACGTTGGCGGCGCGCACCTTGAGGAGGAGCTGCCCCTCGCCGGGAGTGGGCGTGTCCACCTCGTCGAGCTGCATCACCTCGCCCGGTTCGCCGTTCTCGTGCACTCGCCATGCCTGCATCGCGGTCCTCCACCAGCCGTCGTCCGTACTGCGCGGTCGGTCGCATACTAAGCGGTCGCTTGTGCCTGGTGGAACCATGCGCGGCGGACTTCTTCCGCTCAGGACTTCTTCGGACGGGCCCGTACGTGCATCCGCTCGCCCTGCGGCCCGAACAGGCTCAGGAACTCCACCGACCCGCCCGACGTCGGCCCGAACCAGTGCGGCACCCGCGTGTCGAACTCGGCCGCCTCGCCGGCGCCGAGGACGACATCGTGCTCGCCGAGGACGAGTCGGAGCTTCCCGGAGAGCACATAGAGCCATTCGTACCCCTCGTGGACGCGCTGCTCCACCCGCTCCTCGGCCTTCTCCTGCACGATCTTGTACGCCTGGAGGCCGCCCGGCTGGCGGGTGAGGGGATACATGGTCCGGCCGTGTCGCACGATCGGCTTCGCGCGCACCCGGGGATCACCGACCGGCGGGGCGCCGACCAGTTCGTCGAGCGGGACCTGATGGGCGCGGGCGATGGGGAGCAGCAGCTCGAGGCTGGGCTTGCGCTGACCCGACTCCAGGCGGGAGAGGGTGCTCACCGAGATCCCGGTCGAGGCGGACAGGTCTCCCAGGGTCGCCCCGCGCTCGCGCCGGATGCGGCGCAGCCGCGGGCCGACCTCGGTCAGGACGGCGTCGATGCGTTCGTCTTCGGTCATGGTTCCATTTGCGGAACCGGCAAGAACATTTGTCAAGCACGCGGCCCCGGAGCATGGTCGCAGCATGAACGCACACGAGGAGCACGACAACGAGCGGTACGACGTGGTGGTGGTCGGCGGCGGCGCGGCCGGGCTCAGCGCGGCCCTGATCCTCGGCCGGTCACGGCGCCGGACGCTGGTGATCGACGCAGGCGAGCCGCGCAACGCCCCGGCCGCGCACATGCAGGGCTTCCTGTCCCGGGACGGGATGAGTCCGGCGGACTTCCTGGCGGCGGGACGACGGGAGATCGCCGCGTACGGCGTGGAGTGGGCGGCCGGGCGGGTGACGGCGGCGGTACCGGACGGCGCCGACGGCTTCGTGGTGACCGTGGAGGACGGCCGCCGGGTCGAGGCGCGCCGGCTCGTCGTCACCACCGGCCTGGTCGACGGGCTCCCGGAGATCGACGGCGTGGCCGAGCGGTGGGGCCGCGAGGTGCTGCACTGCCCGTACTGCCACGGCTGGGAGGTCCAGGACCGGGCCTTCGGGGTGATCGCGCACCCGGAGATGGGCGTCCATCAGGCCCTGATCGTCGCGCACTGGTCCGATGACGTGACGCTCTTCCTGCACACCGCGGGTGCCCTCTCCGAGCAGGACCGGGCCCGGGTGGCGGCGGCCGGCGTGAAGGTGGTGACGGGCGAGGTGGCCGGTCTGGTCGTCGAGGACGACCGGTTCACGGGCGTACGCATGGCGGACGGCAGGGTCGTCGAGCGGGACGTGCTCTTCGTCGGACCGCGCATGACGCCCCGGGACGACCTGCTGACCGCGCTGGGCGCGACCACGCGCGAGACGCCGCTCGGCGCGTTCGTGGCGGTGGACGAGACGGGGCGGACCAGCGTGCCGGGCGTGTGGGCGGCGGGGAACGCGATCGGCGCCCAGGAGCAGGTGATCAACGCGGCGAGCGGCGGCTACCGGGCCGGTGTGGCGATCAACATGGAGCTGATCATGAATGATCTGGACCGCGAGGCCGCGGCCTCGGGCTCGATCTCGACCCCTGCGGGCGACTGACGGGCCTTCAGTTCTCGCTCCCGCCGCGCTATCGATGCGGCGTGACGAACGCGGAGACGGACCCGCCCGGACTGCCCACCCCTCCCCCGCTCGGTGCGAGCGCGCTCCCACCGGGGACGTACGAGGGGAGGGTGGTCCTGGTGACCGGCGGCGGATCGGGGCTGGGGAAGGCGATCGCGGCCGAGTTCGCCCGGCTCGGGGCCGAGCTGCTGCTCGTCGGCCGCACGGCCGCACGGCTGGAGGCGGCGCGGGAGGAACTGGAGGGGATCGGCGGGACGCGGGTGGCGGCCGCGGTCTGCGACATCCGCGAGTCGGAGGCCGTCGCCGCGGCCTTCGACGCCTGCGAGACGGCGTTCGACTCCCGCCCGGACGTCCTGGTCAACAACGCGGCGGCCAACTTCCCCGTACCGGCCGAGGAGTTGTCGCCGAACGGCTGGCGGGCGGTCGTCGACATCACGCTGACGGGCACCTGGTTCATGACCCGGGAGTTCGCCCGACGCCACCTCGCGGGGCGCACTCCCGGGTCCGTCGTCAACGTGGGGGCCTCGTACGCCTGGACCGGAGGCCCCGGCTTCGCCCACTCGGCGGCGGCGAAGGCCGGGGTGAAGAACCTGGTGGAGACGCTGGCCGTGGAGTGGGGGCCGTACGGGATCCAGGTCAACGGCCTGGTGCCGGGGCTGATGCCGCACGAGGACATGACGGCCGACATCCGGGGCGCCCTCGACCGGGCGTCCGGTCAGGACGCCCGGCAGCCCGCCTTCCGGGTGGGGTACCCGCGCGAGCTGGGCTGGGCGGCGACCTTCCTGGCCTCCCCGTACGCGCGGTTCGTCTCCGGGCACACGCTGGTCGTGGACGGCGCGAACTGGCAGCGCCGGGCCCTCGTCAACGACCCCGTGGTGCCGGTGCGCGAGCAACTGGGGCGGGGGCGGTTCGGGGAGTGACGCGCGCTGGTCCACGCGGATGAACCCGGGCGCCTGCGGCTGCGGGGGCGGGACCGAGCGGCGAGGATCGGCGAGGGTGGCCGGACGACCTCCAGAAGCGGAAAGGCAGGGCACACCACATGCTCGGTACGGACTTCACCAAGGGCTCCCCCAGCTGGATCGACCTGGGCAGTCCCGACACGGCGGTCGCCGCCGCGTTCTACACCGCGGTCTTCGGCTGGGAGTTCGCCTCGGCCGGCCCGGACGCCGGTGGCTACGGGTTCTTCCAGCAGGACGGGAAGACGGTCGCCGCCCTCGGTCCGCTGACCGAGGAGGGGGCGAGCAGTGCCTGGACGGTGTACTTCCAGACGCCCGACGCCGACGCCACGGCCAAGACCGCGCAGAGCGCCGGCGGAACCGTGCGTGCCGAGCCCTTCGACGTCATGGACGCCGGGCGGATGGCCCAGCTGACCGACCCGGGCGGGGCCGATTTCGCGGTGTGGCAGCCGGGCACGACGAAGGGCCTGGAGAAGACCTCCGAGGACAACGCGCTGATCTGGGCGGAGTTGCACGTGCCCGACCCGCGGGCCGCCCTGGACTTCTACGGCAAGCTGTTCGGCTGGCGCTCGCAGGAGATGGAGGCGCCGGGGATGACCTACCGGGTGCTGTCCACCGCCGAGGGCGACCTGGAGGACACCTCGTTCGGCGGGATCGCCGAGCTCCAGGAGGGCGGGGACCACGCGCGCTGGATTCCGTACTTCGGCGTGGCGGACGTGGACGACATCGCGGTGCGGACCCAGGGCAACGGCGGCTCGGTCCTGATGCCGGCGGCGGACATCCCCGACGTGGGGCGGATCGCCTGGCTCACCGACCCCTTCGGAGCGCCCTTCGCCGTCCTCAAGCCGTCACCCCCGCAGGGGTAGTTCATCGTCCATCGAAGTGCGGAGGGCGGCGTGCGGCCTTCGCCGCGTAGCCCTCGCGGGCGTCGTCCGAGGAGAGGGTGAGCGCCGCGGCGAGGGCCGTACGGTCGAGGGCCGCGGCCATTCCGTGGTCGGCGTAGGCGTCGATGTTCCGCTTGATCGCGCGGACGGCGAGCGGAGCGTTCCCCGAGATAGCGGCGGCCGTCTCGCGGGCGGTGCGCTCCAGCTCGTCGCGGGACGTGACGAGCTGGACGAGGCCGAGCCGTTCGGCGGTGGCCGCATCGATGCGGCGGCCGGTGAGGGCGAGATACTTGGCCCAGCCCGCACCCGCCTCCCGGGCGATCCTCAGATCGCCGCCCGCGTCCACGGCGACGCCGATGCCCGCCTCGGGCAGGGCGAAAAGGGCGTCGTCGGCGGCGATCCGGACGTCCGCCATCAGGGCGAGCTCGAATCCGAAGCCGAGGCAGTAGCCCTGCACGGCGGCCACGACGGGCTGGGGCAGCCGGGCGAAGACGGCGAAGCGTTCGTGGACCCAGCGGATGCCCTCGTCGTACCGCTGGATCCGCTCGGCGACCGTACGGCCTGCGATGCCCCCGCCGGGTGCGGTGACGTCGATCCCCGCACAGAACGCGCGCCCTTCGGCCCGCAGCAGCACGACCCGTACGGTCTCGTCGAACCGGATCCGGTCCGCCATCAGCCCGAGCTGCCGACTCGCCTCCCAGCTCCAGCCGTTGAGCTTCTCGGGCCGGCAGAGGGTGAGGACACCGACACCGTCCTCGACCGTGAGCGTGAGCCGCTCCTCCCCCTCCGGGATCTCCGTGTCGAGCGTGTCGATCACCGTGCACCCACCCCCTAGATCTGACAAGGCGTCAGGTTAGGGGGTCGGCGCGGCCGGAGGAAGGCCGCTGCCGGTGTTCAGCGGGAGAACAGTTCGAAGGCCACCGTCGGCCGGTCGCCGTACCGTGCCGCGAAGCGTTGGTTGTTGCTCGCGAGGAAGGTGCGGACGTACTCCTCCGGGTCCTCCTCCGTCAGGGCCTCGATGTACGCGCGGTGGGATAGCAGCGAGTGGACGGAGCGCTCGGCGCCCGGGGTGGCGTCGACGGCGTGGGTCGGGGTGTTCGATCCGGCGACCGCCACCCAGCGGACGCCGTCCCAGGGCTCCAGGCCCTGGTCGGTCAGTTCGGGGAAGATCCAGCGGTTGCCCGCGTCGCCCGCCGCGTCCAGGGTGGCGCGGCCGACGGCCACGTGGTCCGGGGTGTTCCAGAACCCGCCCACTCCGGTGCCCCAGGTGTCCCGGTGGTTCAGGGTGATGACCAGTTCGGGACGGTGGCGGCGGATGGCCGCCGCGATGTCGCGGCGCAGCCCGAGGCCGTACTCGATCACACCGTCCCGGTGGTCCATGAACTCCACCGTCTCCACCCCGACGACGGCCGCACTCGCCCGCTGTTCCTGCTCGCGCAGCGGGCCGCAGGTGGCGGGGTCGAGCGAGTCGATGCCGGCCTCGCCGCGGGTGGCGAGGACGTAGACGACCTCCTTCCCGGAGTCCGTCCAGCCGGCGATGGCGGCGGCGCAGCCGTACTCGAGGTCGTCCGGGTGGGCGACCACGGCGAGCGCGCGCTGCCAGTCACCGGGCATGTCGTCGAGTTGTGTGGTGCTCGTGTCGATCATGGGCGCAGGATACTCACGCGGTGCGGGGCGAACAGGCCCTAGACTCCGGTCCGTCCGTCGAGGAGCTCACGCACGATGTCGAGGTGGCCGTTGTGGCGGGACGTCTCTTCGATGAGGTGGAGGATCACCCAGCGGAGGTCCACGTGCCGGCCGTCCCGGATGGGGCGCTTGGCCGTCGCGTTCAGGTCGTGCTCGGCCACCAGGCGACGGTAGCGGGCACTCTGCTCCTCGTACTCGGCGAGAATCCGGGGCAACGGAATGTCGACCGCCGTCCGCATCTCCGGGTCGGGGTCGTCCTCGGTCGCCCCGGCGAGCGGACCCGAGTCCTCCTCGCCCAGGAACACCACCTGGATCCAGTAGTGCTCGACCCACCGCAGATGGTTGATCAGCCCGCACAGCGTCATCAGCGGTGAGTTCGGGAGCGGGGCCTTGCGGGCGTCCTCCGCGGACACGCCCTCGCACTTGGCTCGCGCCGTGTCACGGGCGTAGTCCAGGAAAGTGGTCAGTTGCGTGCGCTCGTCCCACGCGGGAGGCGTATCGGTTCGTCGAGTCATCGCGGGAAGTCTGCCGCAGCGCGGAGGGGGTGTCGACACGTTTTCGAGCAGCACGGTCGACGGCTACGGCGACTTCCCTGCGCGACGACCGCCCGGCGAGATCGGGCGGACAGACGCCCTAGGCCCGGATCGCTCCGGAGAGGATCACCGAGCGCGACGCATGGCGGGGACGGTCCGGGTTCAGCCCGCGCCGGACCGCGAGTGTGACGGCGAGCCGCTGGGCGCGCACCAGGGCGGCCACCGGATCGATGGCGTCGGCGGCGAACAGCGCCCCGGTTGCCTCGACTTCGTCTCGCAGGCCGGCCGGCGCCGGCCCCAGGCAGCACACGAGGCTGGAGCGGTCGCTGATGACGATCGGCCCGTGCCGGTACTCCATCGCCGCGTACGACTCCGCCCAAGCGCGAGCGACTCCGCGGAGCTTGTGCGCCGCCTCGTCGGCGAGTCCGACGGTCCAGCCGGTGCCGAGGAAGGTGAACTGGCCGCGCTGCTCCCAGGCCGCCGGCAGCGGTTCGTACAGGGCGAGTTCGGCGTCGACGATCGACGACGTCAGGTCCACTCCGAGCCCCGCGCGCAGCAGTTGGAGTGCCGTGGTGGCGAACCGGGTCTGGGCCACGGAGCGTTCGTCGGCGAACTCGAGGGCGATCACGCGGTCCGCATGGTGCGTGGCGCGGCTGTCCGGGACGCCGGTCAGGACGAGCGTCGGGATGCGGCCGGCGGCCCGGGCGAGCAGCGTCGCCACCTCGGTCGTCGTCCCGGACCGGGTGAGGGCGACGATCCGGTCGTAGCCGCGGCCCAACGGGGTCTCGTCGGAGGCCGGGAAGGCGTCGGTCTCGCCCTCGCCGAGGGACTCGCGCAGGGCCGCGTACGCACGGGCGATGAAGTACGACGTACCGCAGCCGACGACCGCGATCCGTTCACCCCGCGCGGGCAGCAGCGCGGCGTGGTCGGCGGCCGTGTCGGCGGCGCGGCGCCAGCAGTCGGGCTGGCTGGCGATCTCGGCACTGACGTGGGTGGTCATGTCCGGGTCCTCTCGTCGAAAGCGCTCCGACGAGTTCTATCCGTCCCGGCCGAGGACGCACCAGGAGCAATCAGTACGCACTTCTTGGACTTTTGCGCGCGGTCGTCGCCCGCGCCGCGCCGCACGAGGCCCGGACCACCAGCCTCGGCCGCAACTGCACCTGGTGCAGCGGGGAGGCGTCGCCGTCGGCGAGCCGGCGCAGCAGGATCTGCGCGGCGAGCCTGCCGACCTGGAACTTCGGCGGTGACACGGCGGTCAGCGGGGTCTCGGCGACGTCCGCGAACTCGTTGTCGTAGCTGATCAGGGCGAGGTCGTCGGGGACGCGCAGCCCTGCACGGCGGGCCGCGGCGAGCACGAGGGCGGCCTCGCGGTCGCCGAAGCAGAGCCCGGCGGTGACCCCCGCGGCGCACAGTTCGGCGATGGCCAGGTCGGCCCGTTCGGGGGTCCAGCCGTCCCGCTCGGCCCGTACGCCCAGCGGCTCGTCGAGGCCGAGGTCGGCGACGGCCCGGGCGAAGCCGGACTCGATGGGCGCGGTGGTGGGCGCGTCGGTGCGGACGAGGAGGGCGAGCCGTTCGTGGCCGAGGGCCCGCAGATGGCGTACGGCGTCGTAGGCGCCGCCCTCGTGGTCGGTGCAGACGTGTTCGGTGGGGTCGCCGGGGCCGTGCGCGGCGAGCCGGCGTTCGACGAGGACCGCAGGGACGGGCAGCGCGAGGAGTTCGTCGGCGCGCCGGCCGGGGTCGGTGGCGGTGTGCAGGGAGGGGACGAGCAGCAGTCCGTGGACGCCGGCGGAGAGCAGCCGCCGCACCGCGGCGTCCTCCTCGTCGGGGTCGTAGTGCGAGCAGGCGAGGACGAGCCGGGCGCCGGCCGCGGCCAGTTCCCGTTCGATGCCCTGGAGGACGCGCGGGTAGTAGAAGGTGGTGTCGGGGACGAGGACGCCGACGACCCGCCGGTCGGCGGCGGTCGCCGTGTCGCCGTCGGGTCGGTGTGCGGCGAAGGTCCCCGCGCCCTGGCGGCGTTCGACGAGGCCGAGGGCGACGAGGTCCTCGTACGCGCGGCGGACCGTGGTCACCGAGAGTCCGGTCTCGGTGGCGAGTGCCCGCTCGGTGGGGAGCTTGGAGCCGGGCGGCCAGGTGCCGTCCAGGATGCCGCGGCGGAGCTCGGCCATGAGCGCGCGGAACTTCAGCTCCCGTCCGGCCGCCGGTACCTCGTTCCGTGCCACCCGGACCTCCCGCGCGCTCACCTCGAATTGCTGACGGATTGCGCGGCGAATCCTATCCCCGGACGATCAGATCTCGCCCCGTGCGAGGGCGAGCAGCCGGTCCAGCACACGCGGCCCACCGGCCCGTACGCCGTCGTGCTCGAACTCGTCGGTCACCCAGGTCCGCAGACCCCGGATCGCCTGGGCGGTCTCCAGGGAGTGGGCGGTGTCCACGTACAGGTCGTCGTGGTAGACGGCGGCGGCGACCGGCACCTCGTTGACGGCGAGGCGTGCGGGGTCGTAGAGCGGCGCCCAGTCCTCCCGTTCGGCGAGGAGGTGCGCGGTCTCGCGCAGCGGGCGCAGGGCCGGGTCGGTCTCGAAGTGCCAGGGGTGGACGGTCTCGCCGGTGAAGAGCAGCGGTTCGTCGCCGGCCAGCGTCTTCGCGGCGTCGAAACGGGGGAACTCGGCGCGGACGCGTTCGGCGGCCCAGGCGGTGGGGCCCTGCCCCTGGGCGTAGATCGCCTCGTGGAGCACGGCGTACAGCGGGTGTCCGGCGTACGAGAGGACGGCCTGGACGTTCTCCAGGAAGGTGTCCGAGAGCGCGGGTCCGGCGGGCGTGGGGACGAAGGCGTCCTCCAGGAGGAGGTGGAGCTGATGGGTGCCGTCGCCGCTGCCGAGGAGGATGCCGAGGGACTGGAACGCGGCCGGGGTGAGCTCTCCGCCGGACGGGAGCGTGACCTCGTGTTCCAGGAGGTGGGCGGCGATCCGGCGGGCGAGGTCGACGTCCTGCGGGTAGCGGGCGTAGTGGGCCTCCACCTTCCGGTGGATGCGGGGGTAGGCCGCCCGGTAGACCTCGTCGGCGGTGGCGTGCAGCGACGGCAGTCCGCCGGTGATCAGGACGGTGCGCAGGCCCTCGGGGGCGGTGGAGAGGTAGTGGGTGGCGCAGAAGCCGCCGAAGCTCTGGCCGAGGACGGTCCAGCGTGCCCCGCCGGCGAGCCGCTTCCGGATCAGCTCGCAGTCCTTGACGATCGAGTCGGCCCGGAAGTGCGCGAGGTGGTCGGCCTGCTGCCGCGGGGTGCCGCGCAGGGGCAGGGTCTGGCGGTTGGCGGGGGTGGAGTTGCCGGTGCCGCGCTGGTCGAGGAGGAGGACGCGGAACTCCTGGACGGCCCGGCCGAGCCATGCCTGGGGGCCGATGAATCGGCGGGCCCCGAAGCCGGGCCCGCCCTCCAGGTACACCAGCCACGGCAGGTCGTCCGTGGCCTTGTCGCTCGCGACGACCTCACGGCCGTAGACCTCGATCTGTTCGCCTCCGGGGTCCGCGTGGTCGAGCGGCACGGCGAAGCGGCGGTCGGTGAGGACGAGGCCGGGCTGGCGGTAGCTGGTCAACGCTGCTCCTGTTCGGTACGCCCCCGCCCGCCCAGTGGATCACAGGGAGCGGGACGGAGGCGCATCGAGGTGCGTCAGGAGGTCGGGAAGTCGTCGGCGGACTTGATCCGGTCACGGATCCAGACGCCGGCCTCCTTCAGGGACGAGGTGCCGGTCCAGGGACCGTTGCTGTTGCAGGTGCCCTCCTTGAAGACCGCGCCCGATCGGTGGTCGTCGGAGAAGTTCCAGTTGGTCCAGCTGATCTTCTTGGCGGCCATCAGGTCGAGGTACTTCTGCGACATGGTGAAGTCGTTGGCGCCCTCACCCGCGTAGTCCTGGGTGCCGAACTCGGTGACGAACATCGGGATCCGGTCGGCGGCCCGGGAGAGGGTGTTCAGGTACTCGTCTCGGTGCGACTTCGCGTAGAAGTGGAACGTGTAGAGGACGTTGGTGGCGTTGACCGGGTTGTTCACGACCTCGGTCTCGTTGCCGCCGTCCGAGACCCCGAGGGAGGACCAGGCGCGGGTGCCCAGCAGGATCGGGGCGTTGCCGTCGATGCTCCGGATCACCGGGATGATCTGCTCGTGGTAGCTCTTGATCTTCGGCCAGGTCACGCTCGTGCCGTTCGGCTCGTTGGCGACCTCGTAGAAGATGTTGTTCTTGCCCTTGTGGCGGTTGGCGATGTCCGTGAAGAACTTCTTGGCGTTCGCCAGGTTGCTGTTCGGGTCGCCCGGGGTGAGCATGTGCCAGTCCACGATCACGTACATGCCGCGGGCGGTGGCCTGGTCGATCAGCGTGTGGGCGAGGTTGGTGAACTTCGTCGGGTCGGTCTCCCAGCCGTCCTCCTGGACGTAGGTGGAGACGCGCAGGATGTCGGCCTTCCAGTCCTTCGCGAGGGCGTCCAGCGAACCGCTGGTGAGGCACTGCGGGTACCACTGGGTGCCGTGGCTGGACATGCCGCGCAGCTGGATCGGGTTGCCGTACTGGTTGCAGAGCTTGGTGCCGCAGACCGACGGCTGACCGTTGATCTCGACGGGGGTGCCGGTGACGGGCGGCGGGGTGGCGGTGTCGACCTTGATGTGGTCGACGTTGGGGCCGCCGTTGGCGGTGGTGGCGGTGGCGCGGATGGTGTTGGCGCCGGCCTTGAGGTTCACCGTGAGGGTGGTGGTGGCCCAGGTGGTCCAGGCTCCGGTGCCGGCGAAGGCCTTGCCGGAGGTCGCCACCGCGCCGTTGACGGAGATGTCCATGGGGCGGTTGGTGGTGGTGCCGTTGGCGTAGCGCAGGGTGAGGGTCGCGGTGCCGGCCTGGGCGGCGTTGACGTTCCACTGGACGTAACTGCCGGTGACGTTGTCGTAGTTGACGAATCCGGTGCCGGTGAAGCCGGTGTGGTTGGACTCGGCCACGCCGCGGGACACGGTGGCGGTCTCCGCCTCGTGGGTGACGGGGGCGGCCACGGCGGTGCTCGGTGCGGCGGCCAGGCCCAGGAACAGGGCGGTCACCGCGGTGCCGGCGGCACCGAGTGAACGCAGGCGGAGACGTGCCGATCGTGCCGATGTCATGGGGGTCTCCCGGAACGATGGATTGGAAGGAAAGTTTCCTAACGGATGAATAGCAGTCCGACGGAGAGGCTCGCAAGGGTCATGACAAGAGACGGGGTTCAGCGGGCTGTCCGTCCCCGGACGGTCCCGGCCCCCGTGCGCACCGCCCCCGCGCCTCCTAGCGTGGATCCATGATCCGGTTCGAGCAGGTCAGCAAGGTGTACGCGGACGGCACCACGGCCGTCGACGGACTCTCCTTCGACGTCTCCGAGGGCGAACTGGTCACCCTGGTCGGCCCGTCCGGTTGCGGCAAGACGACCACGATGATGATGGTCAACCGGCTCATCGAGCCGACCTCCGGCCGGATCCTGGTCGACGGCGAGGACATCGCGAAGGTCGATCCGGTCGAACTGCGCAGGAACATCGGCTACGTGATCCAACAGGTCGGGCTCTTCCCGCACCGGACGATCCTCGACAACACCGCGACCGTGCCCTCGCTGATCGGCTGGAAGAAGGCGCGGGCGCGGGCCCGCGCCGCCGAACTCCTCGATCTGGTCGGCCTCGACCCCGAGGTCTACGGCGGCCGCTACCCGGCGCAGCTCTCCGGCGGACAGCGTCAGCGCGTCGGCGTCGCCCGCGCCCTGGCCGCCGATCCCCCGGTCCTGCTGATGGACGAGCCGTTCGGCGCGGTCGACCCGGTCGTCCGCGAGCACCTCCAGAACGAGTTCCTGAACCTCCAGGCCACCGTGCGCAAGACGGTTCTCCTCGTCACCCACGACATCGAGGAGGCGGTCCGGATGGGCGACCGGATCGCCGTGTACGGGCAGGGGCGCATCGAGCAGTTCGACACGCCGGCGGCCGTGCTCGGCACCCCCGCCACGCCGTACGTCGCCCAGTTCGTGGGCGCCGACCGGGGCCTCAAGCGCCTCTCGGTCACCGAGATCGAACCGCACGATCTGGAACAGCCGCCGGTCGCCCGCCTGGACGAGCAGGCCACGGACGCGGCGGCCCGGCTGCGCGCCGACGGGGCCCGCTGGGCGGTGGTCCTCGGGGAAGACGGCGACCTGCACGGCTGGGTGTCCGCCGACGCCCTCGACCTCGCGGGCCGGGGAGGCACGGTCGGCGGCCTGGCGCGCCGCATGGAGGCCTGGGTGCCGGTCGGCGCCCCGCTGAAGCATGCCTTCAGCGAGATGCTCCAGCACGACGCGGGCTGGGTGGCCGTCCTCGACGGGACCCGCTTCCTCGGCGTCCTGACCCCCGCCAAGCTCCACGAGGCCCTGCGCCGCTCGGTGGACGCCGAGGCACGGGGCGTGGCCCGGAACGAGGTCGAGTTCGACTCGGTCGCGGACGCGTGAGCGACCGCGACCTGGCGTGCGTCGCGCTCGTTCCTCAGCCCGCGGGGATGAGCTTCTTCTCCCGGAGGTACGTCCTCGCGACGTCCTCGGGGAGGCGGCGCCAGCTGTCCACCTGTTTGTTCATGTGCGCCAGATCGGCCGTGGTCAGGACCGTGTTGAGGCGGTCGAGGGCGTTCGTGACGCCCTCACTGCCGGCTCGGGAGTGGTTGACGACCGGGACGATGTGGTCGGCGTTCTGGAGGTGCTTGTCGTCGGCGAGCAGGACCAGGCCGAAGTCGTCGAGGGTGGCGTCGGTGGTCGTCGTCAGGACCATCTGGTCCTGACCGCTCTGCACGGCCTGCTTGGCCTGCGTGGTGCCGACGCCCTTCGGGTCGACGTCCGTGATGTCGATGCCGTACGTCTCCTTCAGGCCGGGCGCGCAGTAGGGCCGTTGGACGCATTCGTCGCCCGCCGCGAGCCGCACCGGCAGCTTCGCCGCGCCCACGTCGCTGAGGGTCTTGAGCCGGTGCTCGGTGGCGTACGCCGCGGTGACGGCGAAGGCGTTCTGGTCGACGGCCTTCCCGGCGTCGAGGACGGTCAGCCCGCGCGGGCCCGCCAACCGCCGCAGGGCGGTCATCGTCTCCGTGAGGTCGGGCGAGCCGACCGTGGGCGCCTCCGGCCCGTTGACCTTCGCGTTCAGCCAGTCGGCGAAGGTGGCCGCGTACTCCGGGACGACGTCGATCTGGCCGCTCTCCAGGGCCGGTTCGTAGATCTCGCGGTTGGTGACGGAGAGGATCCTGGTGCCGTAGCCGGCTTGTTCGAGGAGCACGGCGTACATCTGGGCAAGCAGATCGCTCTCGGTGAAGCCGGCGGAGCCGATGGTCAGATGGCGGCTGTCGCCGGGCGAGCCCGTGACCTCGCCCTGGTTCTCCAGGGAGGGGCCGGTGGAGCAGCCGGTGAGGGCGAGCAGCGCCGCCGCACCCACCACGACCCGCCGCCCCCTCATCCCGTGCTCCCCCGCACCCAGGCCGGGGCGAGCCGCTGCGCCCCCTCGAAGACGGCCTCGACGACGAGCGCGAAGAGGGCGACGAGGACGGCGCCCGCGACCACCTGCGGGGTGGAGGCGAGGTTGAAGCCGGCCGTGATGATCCGGCCGAGCCCGCCGCCACCGGCGAGCGCGGCGACCGTCGCGGTGGCCACGAGCTGCACGGCGGCGATCCGGACTCCGGTGAGGATCAGCGGGAGCGCGAGCGGCAGTTCGACCCGGAAGAGCATCTGCTGCCCGGTCATGCCCATCCCCCGCGCGGCCCGTACGACATCGGCGTCGACGCCCCGCATCCCGACGTACGCGTTGGTGAGCAGCGGCGGTACGGCGAACAGGACGAGCGCGATGATCGTCGGCCAGTCCCCCCACGTACCGATCGGGCTGAGCAGCAGCAGGACGAGGACGGCGAAGGTGGGCACGGCGCGGCCGACGTTGGAGAGGTTGACGGCGAGCGCGCCGCCCTTGCCGAGATGGCCGAGGACCAGCGCGACCGGGAGCGCGATGGCGCAGCTGAGCGCGAGGCAGACGACGGTCAGGAAGAGGTGCTCGGCGAGCCGGTGCCAGACCCCGTTGTCGCCGGACCAGTTGGCGGCGCTGGTGAGCCAGTCCCAGGTGGCGGAGAGGGTGTTCACGCGGCCTGCCTTCGGGTCCAGGGCGTGAGGAGCCGCTGCACGCCGAGCAGCAGCAGGTCGGCGACGACGGCGATGATCACGCAGAGGACGGAGGCGGTGAGGACCTGCGCCTTGAAGTAGGTGTTCATTCCGGAGTAGATGAGGTTGCCCAGGCCGCCGTGGCCGACGATCGCCCCGATGGTGACGAGGGAGACGGCGGAGACGGTGGCGATGCGCAGCCCCGCCATCGCCGCGGGGAGCGCGAGCGGCAGCTCGACGGCGAGCAGCAGGCGGACGGGGCCGTACCCCATGCCGCGGGCGGCCTGGCGGGTGTCCTCGGGGACGGCGCGGAGGCCCGCCAGGATGTTCCGTACGAGCAGGGTGAGGGAGTACAGGACGAGCCCCGCGATGACGAGCGAGGCGCTGAGCCCGTAGACCGGCAGGAGCAGCGAGAACATCGCGAGGGACGGGATCGTGTACAGGATCGTGGTGACCCCGAGGACGGGGCCCGCGGCCCAGCGCCGGCGGCGGGCGGCGAGGGCGAGGGGGACGGCGAGCAGCAGAGCGAGGAGGACCGAGACGACGGTCAGCCCGAGGTGCTGGAGGACGGCGTCGCCGAGGATCTCGCTCCGGGAGGACAGATAGGCGCCGCAGATCCACTCGTTGCGCGCGAGGCAGTCGTCTGGAGGCGCGGTCATCCCCCCATTCCAGGCGGCGGCCCGGGGCGCCGCACGTCAGACGGGCCGTTCGGGGCCTCGGAAGGACGGGTGCGGGACGAAGCGGAAGCCGCTGCGGGGGCGGGTCGGGATGCGGTGGAGGGGGATTCCCAGGTCCTGCTCCGGGACGGTGTACTCCAGTCGGGCCAGTTCCGTCGCAAGGGCGGCGAGGACGGCGACGGTGATGTCCTCGCCGGGGCAGCGGTGCCCGTTCTCGGCGCGGCCGCCGCCCTGGGGAATCAGCTCGTCGGGGAGCGGCGCCCGGCGCAGGAACCGCTCGGGGTCGAAGCGGTAGGGCTCGTGCCAGAGCTCGGGGTCGTGGTTCCGGCCGTAGACGTCGAGCAGGAGGAGGGTGCCCTCGGCGATCTCCTGGCCGTCCCGGCGCAGATCGGCCGCGGCCAGGCCGCCGACGAACGGCACGAAGGGGTAGAAGCGGCGGACCTCGTGGGCGAAGAGTTCGGCATGGCTCGCGGCGTACGCCTCGGGGTACGGCCCCGCGAGCGGGCTGGTGTCCTCGCGCAACAGCTGGCGTTGCCCGGGCCTGCGGTCCATGGCGTGGGCGGCGAAGACGAGGTACCAGGCGATGGCGACGGTGGGCCGCACGATGTTGAGGAGCTCCACGGCGGCCGTCCGCGCGTCCAGCGGCGTGCCGTCGGCGTCGCGGTGGCGCACGACCGCGTCGAACGGGGTGCCGGGGGCATGGGCGGCGCCGCCGCGGGCCGCCTCGACCAGCCGGGCGAGCACCTCCTCCTGGCGGGAGCGGGCGCGCCGGGCCCGCAGGTGGCGCGGGCCGGGGGTGGCGAAGCCGTCGACCATGGCGACGCAGTCCCGGGCCATGCGTACGATCTGTCGCTCCGTCAGCGCCAGGCCGGTCCAGGCGCAGACCGCGCGGGCCAGGACGAGCGCGGCCTCGTCGAAGAGCACCACCTCGCGGTCGTGCGGCGGGGCGAAGGCGCGCTGCCACTCGGCCCGGACCCGGTCGACCAGCTCGGCGACGGCGGCGGGTTCGGTCAGTTCGCCGAGGAACAGCGCCTTGCGCACACGGTGCTCCTCGCCGTCCAGGGTGTGCACGGCTCCCCGTCCGAACAGGGTGTCGAGGACGGGTCCCGGCAATGCTCCGTGGCGCCGCACATGCCGCGCGTCGTAGAAGAAGGCGACGGCCCCGGGCCCGTGCAGGACGACCGCCGGCCGGCCGAGGAGCCGGATCCGCACGAGGGCGCCGTCGCCGCTGCGGCGGCGCAGGTCGGGGAGCCAGGCGTAGCCCTTGAGGAGCAGGGCGGCGGTGCTGTCGGGCGTCATGGGGGCCATGTGCGCCGGGTGCCCCCGTCCGCGGTGGGACACACCTGGCGGCCGGGGTTTCACCCGGGTGGCGCCGCCAGGGCCTGTCCGGCGGATCGGGGTCGGAGAGGCTCTAGCCGGGGTACCGCTCGTGGAGGTCGTCGGGCCAGGGCTCGTGCTCCTCGCTCAGCGCTCGCTCGCTGCGCTCCTTGAGGCGTTCCCCCTGCTCCCGCAGGCGTGCGGCCTCCTCGGGGTCGGCGCTGCGCCGTGCCCGCTGGAGAAGGTGTTCCGCCTTGTCGCGTTGGTACTGGGCGTGGGCGTGGGCACCCTCGCCCTCGCGGCCCCCGGTGTCCCGTGCCTCGCTCTCGCGTCCCCTGCTCTCGCTGCCTGTGCGCTCGCGTCCGGTCATGATGTGCCTCCTCGGGCGGCGGCTTCCCTCGCCGGGCGCGGGAAAACTCCGCCGCGAGGGATGGCGCCGCCCGTACGACGACGGCCCGGCCCCCGCGCATGGGGCCGGGCCGGCGCCCGACCGGGCCCGTTTACGGGGTGGCGGGGTGG
>NZ_JBHWJZ010000049.1:0-49718 GCF_042731085.1 Streptomyces sp. NPDC059875 | reverse complement strand
GCTCCCGGCACGCCTGCCGGGAGCCACTCGCATACGGCGATCAGTAGAGGTTGATGGCTCCGTTCCTGATTCCCGCGATGACGGCCTCGGTACGGGATGCGACACCTAATTTGATGAAGATCGAGTGCAGGTGGACCTTGACCGTGCGCTCGGAGATCCCGAGAGTCCTCCCCACCAGCCTGTTCGAATGCCCCTCTTTTATGCAGTTCAGCACCTGGCACTCGCGCGGGGTGAGAGTGAACGACGGTCGCGGTACCCCCCGGTCACGCTCCACCGGTTCGGAGTCCCGCTGATAGATGCGCACGCCACCCAGAAACATGTGCCCCCCTGTCTTGCAACGGTCCCTTGCTCACCACGATTGCATGCTGCGAAATCATTCTATAGGTCTGAGTTAAAGCCGCTATTAAACGTGAGTTACTTCACAGTGACCGCAGTGAAACGTAAATAGATTGCAATATGTTCATTGATGATTGAACGGCACGGTGGGAATTTCGGCCACCAAAACATCGGAGAGTTACCGACGGAAAAGCGGTAAAGAGAATTGATCGACACCGGAATCGATATTCCTGAGCCCTCCGAAAACGGGTCCGACGACCTGCCCGGCCCCTGGCCGCCGCACCTGGACCTGCGTCTGCTGCCGGCCCTGGACGCGCTCCTGCAGGAGGGCAGCGTCACCGGAGCCGCCGAACGCCTCGGACTCTCTCCGCCCGCGATGAGCCGTGCGCTGTCCAAGCTCCGCCTCGCCCTCGGCGATCCCGTCCTGGTGCGTGCCGGGCGCGGTCTGGTGCCCACGCCGCGGGCACGGGAACTCCAGCCGAAGGTACGAACCCTGATGCGGGAGGCGGCGGCCCTCCTCGCCCCATGCGGACAGGAGGACCTCACCCAGGTCACCAGGACGCTCGTCATCGTGGCGGACGAGGCGTACGCGGCGGTGCTGGCGCCGCCTCTGCTGAACCGGGCGAGCACGGAAGTGCCGCACGCCCGCTTCACCTTCACCGTGGGGAACACACACGGCGGCGCCCCCCTGCGGGAGGGCGCCGTGGACATCGAGGTCGGCATCATCGACGAACCCAGCCCGGAGCTGCGCATCGAGCCGCTGTTCGAGGACCGGTTCGTGGGGGTGGCGCGAACCGGCCATCCTCTCCTGCGCGCCCGGACGGGCACGACCGTGACCGCCGCGGAGTTCGCCTCCGCGGCGCACGTCAGCGTCTCGCGCAAGGGCCGTATGAGCGGTCCGATCGACGTGGGGCTCCAGGAGGCACACGGTGTGCGCCGACACGTCGTCGCCTCCGTGCCGAACTACGGCGAGGCCCTGCTGATCATCCCGTCCAGCGACTTCGTCACCGCGATGCCCCGCGCCCTGGCCATCAGCGCGCAGGCGTCCGTGGACATCGAGCTGTTCGACCTTCCGGTCGAGACGGCTCCGGTCAGCATCTGTCAGGCGTGGCATCCACGGCACGAGACCGAGCCCGTGCACAGGTGGCTCAGAGACGCCGTACGGTCCGCGCTGGCACAGCGGATGTCGTCATGTCAGCCCGTCGAGCAGGAGGTCGACGGGCTCGCGTGACGGCGTGACGGGCCCGTCCTGGAGGCCGCCACGCCCCACGACGGCGCCGAGGAGCAGTCGGGCGGCGAGGCGGGGTTCGAGGTCGTCGCGTACATCGCCCTCGGCCGCGGCCCGCTCCAGGAGTTCGGCCACGCGACGGAACACCGACTCACGGCACACCGGGTCGCGGTCGTCCTCGTCCGTCGGCCGGTCCGCCGACCAGAACAGGCCATGCCCGGCCGGGTCGGCCGACGCACCGTCGGAGAGCCCGCACAGCAGACCCGCGAGCCTCTCCACGTACCGGCCCTCCCCCGCCGCGCTCTCCTCCAGGAGGGCCAGCACTGCTGCTCGCACCGGTCCCAGAGCGGCCCTCAGCAGCGCCGGCTTGCTCTTCACATGGCGGTACAGCGCCGCCTTGGTGACGCCGAGGCGAGCGGCGATGTCGCTCATGCTCGTCGCGTCGTAGCCCCGCTCGCGGAACAGAGCCGTCGCGGCCGCGAGGACATCCTCACGGCCGCGACGCGGGCGGGACGACGACGCGGGCCGCGGTGTCGTCGTCGAGGTTGTCACCGCGGCGACCGCCCCCGGCACATCTCCAGCAGGGCGTCCGCGAACCCGGCTCCGCCCTCACCGAGTTCCTCGGCGTACCGACCGCGGATCGCCCGCTCACGCCGGGAGTCCACCGGCGGGCCGCCGCCGGCGGTACGGATCCGCTGGATCTCGCGGGATGTCTCGAGCCGTTGCTTCAGCGTGTCGATGAGGAAGCGGTCCGCCGCGTCGATCTGTTCGCGCAGCCGGGCGATGTCCGAGGGCGTGCGCTCCGCACTGGCTTCCGTGGTCTTGGCTTCCGTGGTCTTGGCTTCCGTGGTCTTGGCTTGCACGGTCTTGGTCTGCATGGCCTTGGCTTGCATCCTCGTGCTCCGTTCGTAGGGGGAGACGTCGTGGCCGGCGCCGTCGGCGCGGCGGATCGAGGCGTACGACCCCAGGCATCGCAGCCCCGGCACCCACAGCCGCAGCAGCCCGACGGCCCGGGCCGTGGCGGGTCTTTCCATACCGCCCGGGCAGTCGGCGAGGAGCACCGAGCCGCTCCCGCCGTCGGGCGCGAGATGCAAGGTCACGGCGCGCAGGAAGGCGTGGTGCCGCAGGCCGTTCAGTACGCCGCCGAGCTCCTCCGGCCGGCTCGCGAGGCGCCCGACCAGCGACGTACGGACGGCGGACGGGGAACCGGTGGCAGCCGCGCCCGCAGGGGTGTGTCGCCCGTCGGAACCCGTGCACAGCAGGAACCGGGTGGCGGTGTCGGACGCGTCCTGTATGCCGGTGACGGCGACCTGGAGGCCGTAGTGCGCGGCGGTGAACTCGCCGGCGACCGCCGCGTCGCACTCACCGTCCCGTACCTGGCGCGCGCCCTCGGCGTTGGACCGGGCCGGCCTCCACCGTGCCTGCGGTATGTGGCTGTTCAGCCAGCCGCGGACCTGTGTTCCCGCGTGGGGATGACCGCTCACCGTGCGGACCTGCACCAGCCGGGTGCCCGGGCGTACCAGCAGGGCGAACTCGATGCCGAGGACGACCTCTCTCAGGACGGTCGGCGAAGGTGCCTCCGCCAACGCCCGCAGCGTCTCCGGGACGGGTCCGGCAACGGTGTTGGAGACGGGGAGCATCGCGGCGTCGACGTCTCCGCGGCGCACGAGCGCCAGGGCCTCGGCGGCGGTGGCCGCCGGCAGCAGGCGGGCGCCCGCTGCCTCCGGGACCGCGCGGAGGGCACGCTCGGTGAAGGTGCCCTCCGGTCCCAGATAGGCGAACTGCCCCTGCGGGCCCACGGTGGCGTCGGTCGGTGTGTCCCGTAGGGGCGGCCTCATCTCACACGGTCTCGAGGGCCGCGTCCACGGTGCTCGCCACGGCGCTCTTGGCCCGCCGCAGCTCCTTCTCCTCCAGCAGCCCGGGGGCGAAGGCGGCCGCGTCGATGGTCACTCCGGCGGCGGCCCGGCCCGCCTGCTCCACCACGACCGTCGTACGGAGAGTGAGCCGGCTCGGCTCCGACAGGTCGGACTCGTCCACCGTGAGCCGCAGGACGGCGCCCACGGGGAAGAGGAAGTTCGAGAACGTGGTGTTCATGGAGTTGAGGACGATGTAGTAGCGCTGCTGCGGCCAGCGCGCCGTGAAGTAGCGCTCGACCACGGCGAGGAACATCTGCCGGGCCGCCTCGATCGCCACCATGCCCTGCACGTGCACGCGGTCCTGTACGTCGACGAGGAGCTCGTTGTGGTCGTGCAGCCGCAGCTGCGCCTCGTACGTGGTGTCGTCGACCTGGGAGAGACCGGCGACCAGGACGTTGTCCTCACGGGCCTTGTGCAGCTCCTGGCGGCGGGCGGGCTGCCCCGCGGCGTGCACCAGCAGGATCCTGTCGGCCAGCTGCCGACGGGTGATCGCGTCACGGAGATAGGAGACCTCGAACTCCCCGATGCCCTGCCCGGTGACCACGTGCATCGGTCCTTCGACGGCGTCGAGGTCGCCCGCGTCGAGTGAGCGGGACAGCTCCGAGAAGGTGTCGGCGCCGACGGCCTCGGCGAAGTCGCGGAAACGGTCGCCGACGAGGAGTCGGGAGGTGGCTGCAGTACTCATGGTCATGCCTCCAGGCTGGTAGAGCCGCGGACACGCGGATCCGCGGAGTGCGTTCAGCGAAGTTCCTTCGGGTACGTACGACGGTGCGGCGCCGGGTCGCGCCACGCGATGAACCCGGTCTCAGCGGGCCCGGTAGTCCTGCAGGGTGACGTGTTCCGGCTCGACGGTGCTCGCGAGCGGAGGGCTCAGCCGCTCGGTGGCGGGCTCGGCCGGGTGGAGGCCGGCGAGGCAGCGCTGCGCCAGCTTCTGGTACTGGAGGGTTCCGTTGCCCTTCCAGGCGATCTCCTCAGCGGTGAGCTCGCGTACGACCTTGGCCGGGCTGCCCGCCACCAGCTGCCGTTCCGGCACGTGGAAACGGGACTTGACGAAGCTGCCCGCGCCGACGAACGCCTGCCGGCCCACGACCACACCGTCCATCAGCACCGACTTCATGCCGATGAGGCTGTCCCGCCCCACCCGGCAGCCGTGCAGCACGCTGCCGTGACCGACGTGGCCGTCCTCCTCGACGACCGTGTCCGCCCCGGGGAAGCAGTGCAGGACACATCCGTCCTGCACATTGGCGCCCTCCCTGAGTTCGATGTGGCCGAAGTCGCCCCGCAGGCTCGCGAGGGGACCCACGTAGCACCCCGGTCCGATGTCGACCGAACCGATCAGCACGGCATCGGGGTGGACGAAGGCCGTGGGGTGCACGACGGGTATGTGTCCTTCGAACGAGTAGATCCTTGCCATGGGGTGGTTCACCGTGGTCCTTCTCGCCGTTCGCCGACGTCGGGGTGGGCACCGGGCACGGGCGGCCGGCCCCTGGGTTCAGGCGCTCGCCGTGGCCGAGCGCAGGGCGTCGAGGGCGTCGTGCCCGTGGATCCACGCGAGGTCGTCGGGCAGCCGGGCCAGCCGTACGTTGCGCGCCTCGGCGTCTGGCCCGTCGGGCAGCTGGAAGCAGTCGGCGTTCTTGCGGGATCCCGCCTGCAGCAGCCGGGTGCGCGGCCGGCGCGCCTGTTCGTAGGCGCGCAGGGCGGTCTCCACCCCGTCGACGTCCGCGCCGCCCAGGAGGTCCGCGAGCACGACCGCGTCCTCCAGCGACTGGTTCGCGCCCTGGCCGTGGTGCGGCAGCATCGCGTGGGCGGCGTCGCCGAGCAGGGTCACCGGGCCCGAACTCCAGGTCCGCTGCGGTTCGCGGTCGTACAGGGCCCACCGTCCGGGGCGCTCGCTCGCCCCGAGGATCTCGGTGACGAACGGGTGCCAGCCGTCGAAGGCGGCCAGCAGTCGGGCGGTCTCCCCCTCGGTGGACCAGGACTCGACCGTCCACTCGCGGTCGGGCACGACGGCGAGGAAGTTCAGCGCCTTGCCGCCCGCCACGGGGTACGCGATGAAGTGCCGGCCGGGTCCGGGCCACAACCACAGGACGGACTCGGCGAGTTCGGGAAGGTGGCGCAGCCGTTCCATGGGCACGAGCGCCCGGTACCCGCTGGTGCCCGAGAACACGGCCTCGTCGGGCCCGAAGACGCAGTCGCGCACCACGGAATGGATGCCGTCGGCCCCGATGACCGCGTCGGCCCGTACCTCGGTGCCGTCCGCGAAGCCGATCACGGCGCCGTCGGCCGTCCGCTCCACAGCGGTGGTGCGCGCGCCGAGCCGTACGTGTCGCGTGCCCAGTTCGGCGAGCAGGGCCTGCTGGAGTGCCGCCCGTTCCACGGTCCAGAAGGGGGCCTTGAACCGCTGCGCATAGCTGTCGGCCATCGGGTGGGACACCATGGACCGGCCGGTACGCCAGTGCCGGAAGTCGGCGCGTACGGGCTCGACCGCCGATCCTGCCAGGCGCTCGGCGACGCCCAGCTCCCGGAGGACCCGGTGGCCGTTGGCGCCGACGGCGATGCCGGCCCCTTGGTGTGCCAGTTCACGGGCCTGCTCGTGGACGGTCACCTCGAGGCCCCGCCGTCGCAGTCCGATGGCGACGGCCAGTCCGCCGATGCCGCCACCAACGACGGCCACCTTCGGGCGCCTGAGCGCCATGACGTCTCCTCTCTCTTCCCTCTGTCCGTGTTCGCTGACGGGTCGCGGGCGGTCACATCGCCGGGGTGACCCCGGTGAAGGTGCCGCGGTGGAACACCAGGGGGTCGTGGTCACGGCCCACGGCGCCCAGCACCCGTCCGACGACGAGCACGTGGTCGCCGAGCGCCTGGGTCAGGTGCAGATCGCATTCGAGCGTCCCCGGCCCGTCCGGCAGGACCAGGCAGCCGGTGTGCGGTCCGACGGACCAGTCCGCGGCCTCCTCCACCGCGGGACGTTCGGTGGCGGGCGCCGTGAGGACGCCGACCAGCGAGCGTGCCCGGCCGCCGAGGAACGAGACGGCCCATTGGCCGGAGGTCCGTATCCGCTCCAGGAACGTGGAGTCGCCGCGCAGGCAGATCGACACGAGTGGTGGTTCGAGGGACACGGAGGTGAACGAGTTCACGGCGATGGCGTCGTGACGGACCCCCGCCGGGGTGTCGAAACGCGTCGACACGGCACAGACTCCGGTGACGAACTGGCCCAGCACACGCCGGAGTTGTTCCGGGTCCGGAAGGACGGAGACTCCGGGCGGTGCGGTCGGACCGCCCGGAGTCGCGGGAACGCTGCTCACCGCGCGGCCCGGCCCGGGGGCACCGGTCCGGCGCCCGGCAGACCGCCGCCGATCACGGTGGTGTCCTTGGGGTTGATGAGGTCGGGGGCCTTCCAGCCGTTCTCGTCGTACTCCGACAGACACTGGTCGACGAGCTGCTTGTAGTCGTCGAACTTCCCGGAGACCTGCTGGGCGTGGAGCGCCTCGAAGCGGATCTGCTCGTGGTTGCCGGCGTAGTTCATCTCGTAGAGCTCCCATCGGGCGCCGAACTCGGTCCCGACGGCGTCCCAGGCCAGCTTCATCAGCTTCACCCTGTCGATCGCGTCCACGCCCAGGCCCCGGACGTACTTGTCCAGGTAGGGCCTGACCTCGGGGTTCGACCAGTCGAGCGCATGGGAGTTGTTGTAGATCAGCGCGCTGCCCAGGTCCCGCAGGAAGATCTCGCGGACCTTGGGGAAGATGGAGGACGACAGGACGCGGAAGGCCATCGCGGTCTCGCCGTTGGGGGTGACGGTGCCGTCGGGCCACTTGGTCGGGTTCTCGGCCATGGAGTCCACCAGGGCCCAGAACATGTTGCGATAGGCGAGGACCTCGCCGAGCCTGCTCTGTACGCCGCGGAACTCCGATGTGCCGGTGGTCTCCAGGCACTTGGCGAGCAGCCCGGTCAGGAAGTCCATCTTCACGGCGAAGCGGACACAGGCGTGGAACATGGCCCGGTAGAAGAATCCGGAGCCGTAGAAGAAGTTGTTCGCCTTGTCCACGTCGTAGCAGAAGACGTTCTCCCACGGAATGAGCACCTCGTCGAAGACGAGGATTCCGTCGTTCTCGTCCAGGCGGCTGCTCAGGGGCTGGTCGAACGGGCTGCTGACGGTGGCGGCGGCGAATTCGTACGAGGGCCGGGAGATGACCTTCAGGCCCGGACTGTTGGTCGGCACGATGAAGTACGCGGAGAATTCCTTGGCGCCCTTGGGAATCACGCCGTAGCTTCCGATGAAGATGTGCTGGGTCAGCGCCGCGCCGGTACCGACCACCTTGGCTCCGGAGACCACGAGGCCGGCGTCCGTCTCCCGGTCCACCGTCAGCATGACGTCCTTGAGCTCGGTGAGCCCGCGGTTGCGGTCGATCGGCGGGTTGACGATGCCGTGGCCGATGAACAGCACGCTCTCCTGCGCCTTGCGGTACCACGTGGACGCGTTGTCCTCGAAGGGCGCGTAGTGCTCCTTGTTGGAGCCCAGGGTGGAGAGGAAGGCGGCCTTGAAGTCGGGGGTGCGGCCGAGCCAGCCGTAGGTCATGCGCGCCCACTCCTCCATGGCGCGCGCGGACGCCCGCAGATCGCCGGAGGTGTACGGGGCCTTGAAGTAGGGGTGGGTGAATCCGCCGTTCCCGGTGTCGGTGGGGACGACCAACCGGCTGTTGCGCTCCGGATCGTGCAGCGCGTCGAACAACCGGGCCACCATCCGGGCGTTGTTCCGGAACGCGGGGTGGGACGTGACGTCCTCCACCCGCTCGCCGTAGATCCGCACGTCCCGCCCGTCACGGAGGCTCTGCAGATACTCGTCCCCGGTCTGCGGACGGGTTACGGAACCGGACATATCGGCGCTGCTACTCATGGCGGGATCACCTTTCGAAGCGGATTGCGTGGGGCAGGCGCCGGCGGTTCGCGCCGGTTGCGCCTCCCGGAATCCTCCAGGGGCGGGACCGGCCCCGACAGCCGGCCTCTGGAGCTAGTGCGGGGGTACTAGATCCGCCTTTCTAGCCACAACGACGCACTGAACGCGCGCTGTTCACCCGTGTCAGGCTGCGCCCACATCCCCCGCAGCCGGCGTCCCGCCCCCGGAACAGAAAGCGATGAGGTCTCCGTGGAATCCCTGGCGTCCCCCCTGGCATCCCTGCCCGCGGCGCAGCAGCCCGACTGGCCGGATCCCGCCGCACTCCGATCGACCGTGTCGGCACTGTCCGCCGCACCACCCCTCGTGTCCGCACGGGACTGCGACACCCTGCTCGACCGTCTGGGCGAGGTGGCGCTGGGCAAGGCGTTCCTGTTGCAGGGCGGCGACTGCGCCGAGACCCTCGACTCCGTCAGCGCGGAGTCCGTCCGGGGCAAGCTGGAGGTCCTGCTCCAGATGGCGGCCGTGCTGACGTATGCGGCCGCGGTGCCGGTGGTCAAGGTCGGCCGCATCGCCGGCCAGTACGCCAAGCCCCGTTCCCAGCCCACGGAGACGCGCGACGGCGTCACCCTGCCCTCGTACCGGGGCGATGCCGTCAACGGCCTCGCGTTCACAGCCGAGGCCCGCACCCCCGATCCGGCCCGGCTGGAGCACGTGTACCGGGCGTCCGCCGCGACGCTCGATCTGCTGCGCGGCTTCACCGCGGGCGGGCAAGCGAATCTCGCGCGGGTCCACGAGTGGAACCGTGACTTCGTGGCGCTCTCCGCGGCGGGCCGGCGCTACGAGCGGCTGGCGAACGAGATCGACGCGGCACTCGGCTTCATCCGGGCCTGCGGCATGAACACCTCCACCCTGCGCACCACGGAGGTCTTCGCCAGTCACGAAGCCTTGCTGCTCGACTACGAGTCCCCGCTGGCGCGCACCGATCCGGAGACCGGGCGGCGGTACGCGCTGTCCGGGCACATGCTCTGGGTCGGCGAGCGTACGCGCCAACTCGACGGGGCCCACGTGGCGTTCGCCTCGGGTGTCAGCAACCCGATCGGCGTCAAGCTGGGCCCCGACGCCGCCGTCGGCGACGTCCTCGCCCTGCTGGACCAGCTGGATCCGCACCGTCGGCCCGGCCGTCTCACCTTCGTCGTACGGATGGGGCGGGGGGTGGTGCGCGACCGGCTGCCGGCCCTGGTCGAAGCCGTGCGCGCGGAGGGCGCCCGGGTGGTGTGGGCGTGCGACCCGATGCACGGCAACACCTTCACCGCGCCGAGCGGCCACAAGACCAGGCGATTCGACGACGTGCTGGACGAGATCACGGGCTTCTTCGAGGTGCACCGGGCGCTGGGTACGCATCCCGGCGGCGTGCACGTCGAGCTGACGGGCGAGGACGTCACCGAATGTGTGGGCGGCGGCAACGCCGTGCGCTCCGACGATCTGCACCTGCGGTACGAGACCGCGTGCGACCCCCGCCTGAACCGCGGGCAGTCGATGGACCTGGCATTCCGGGTCGCCGAGTGGTTCAGCGCCGAGAAGCGCCGTCTCGCCCCGTCGCCGGCCGAGCTCGCCTCCCTGCGCTCGGCGGCGGCGCCGGCGTACGCGGACTGCGGCGCGTCCCTCGGCTGAGGGCTCCCTGTCGAGGAATTCCACCACCCCAAGGACGGTCAGTGTGCGGTACTTCGAGGACTTTCCGGCCGGCGGCAGCCACGAGCTGGGGAGCACCCGGCTCACGAGCGAGGACATCATCGCCTACGCGCGCGCCTTCGACCCCATGCCCTTCCACCTGGATCCGGTGGCGGCCCGCGACTCCCCCTTCGGGGGCCTGGTGGCCAGCGGTTGGCACACCGGCGCCGTCGTCATGGGGCAGTTCGTACGCTCCCTGCTCGCGGAGTCCGCGTGCGTGGGTTCCTACGGCATGGACGAGGTCCGCTTCCTGAGCCCCGTGCGTCCCGGGGACGAACTGCGCGGACGGGCCACGGCGGAGGACGCTTCACGGCATCCCAAGCGCCGGGGCGTGGGCACCGTCCGGTTCGTCGTGGAGGCGGTCAACCAGCGGGACGAGACGGTGTACCGGATGCGTACGCGGCTGCTGTTCGGCTGTGCCCGGCCCGCCCCGACGGAGCTTTGACTGTACGCACCGTTGCGTCTAGTCTTGGCGATCCGGGCCCTCCAGCTGAAAGGCTGTGTTCTCGCATGTTCCGTGCACGCCGAACCCGCTACGTCGCCAGAGTGGAGTCGGTCTCCCGGATCGCCCCGCGCATGGCGCGCATCACCCTCGGAGGGCCGGGCATGTCGGCCTTCCGCTGCGACGAACCCACGCAGTGGGTGAAGCTCTTCGTCACCGACCCCCTCGACGGGCGCACGGCCGGCCGCGCCTACACCGTGCGCCACTGCTCCCCGCCCGAGCCACGGATCGACATCGACGTCGTCCTGCACGGCAAGGGCCCGGCCGCACGTTGGGCCGACGCCGCGCGCCCCGGCCAGGAAGTCTCCTTCGGCGGGCCCAAGGGCTCCTTCCGCCCCACCCCGGACGCCGACTTCTACCTGCTCGCCGGCGACGAGAGCGCACAGCCCGCCGTCCTCACCATCGCCGAGTCCCTGCCGCCCGGCGTCCGCGGCGCCGTCTACCTGGAGGTGGAAGGGCCCGAAGCCGAGGTCGAGGTGGACCGGCGGGCCGACCTCGACATCGTCTGGGTCCACCGGACCGCCGGCCGCGCCAAGGGCGAGGCGCTGCGGGACGCCGTCCTCAGCGCACTGGTCCCGCACCAGCGCGTCGCCACCTGGGCGGCCGGCGAGTCGGGCGCCATCAAGGACATCCGCCGTCACTTCCTCACCGGCCTCGGCCTGGACCGCGACCGCGCCTACGCGAAGGGCTACTGGAAACAGGACGAGGCCGACCACCGCGACCCCCGGGCCTCGGACTGACGCACCGGGACGCCACGCGTCACCCGGTTCGGGGCCGTCACCCGTGCGGGGCATTCCCGGTCGGTAGGGGCGCGAAGATCACCGCCCGGCCAGCAGAGTTGCGCGGGTGCATGGAACGAGAACCACAGCGAAGATCCTGGTCGGGATGGCCGTCGCCGCCCTCTCCGGCTGCGTCTCGATCGAGGTGCCGCCCCCGGCCCCCGTACCGCCGAAGGAGGTCAGCCGGCCCGCCCAGGACGTGGAGACGGCCCCGCAGATCGTCGAGGGACCGGCGCGCGAGGCGCTCGAAGCGGCGCTGCCTGATCCCCCTCCCCCGTCACCCCGCGCGACACCGGCGCAGCGCAAGGAGAAGGGTGGGGCCGGGACGCGAAAGGCCAAGAAACGGCCTCCGTCCACACCCCGCCCACACGCCCGGGTGCCGGACGCGAGGCCGCCCGAGCCGCCCCGGCCGCCCCGCTCCCGGGCGGACGTCTGCGAGCTGGGCGAGCAGTACGGGGGCTGGCGCCCGGACAGCCCGCAGGCGAGCATCTGCCGGGGTACGTACCGGAAGTGACCCGCCGCTACCGCGAGCGGAGCCGTACCTCCAGGCGCTCGATCGCGGCGCGCACCCCGTTGCCGTATCCGTCGTCGTCCAGGGCGTCGGAGGCCGCGCGGGCCCGGTCCAGATGGACCCGCGCCGCGTCGGGCCGCTGCAGTTTCACGTAGTCGGCGGCGAGGTTCAGATGGAGCGAGGGGTACAGCGCCCGCAGCGCGACCGCGGAGTCGTGTTCGGCGAGCCGCTCCTCGCTCAGCCCCTCGGCCGCCAGGAGGGCCCGCAGGTCCCAGGCCAGCTCCGCGTCCGGGTCGTCCTGCGCATCGGCCATGTAGTGCGCGAGCGTGCAGCGGTGCAGGGGGTCGCCATCCGGACCGATCTGCGCCCACAGCACCCCGAAGCGGTTGCGGGCCTCCTCGCGGTCCCCGCCGTGGAGCAGCATCGTCGCCTGCCCGATCCTGGTCATGACGCCGTCGTCCGACACCTGCTGCTGCTCGGTCACTGCGGCCTCCACGCGCTCTCCGTCCGGGAACACCGAAGCTAGCCGCAGCGACCGCCGATCCGGCACAGGCTCGGGCGCCGGCCGGGGGCTGTCAGCCGGGCGGGCTCTACGCCCGCCCGGACGACACCCCGCCCGGACGACACCCCCGCGCGGAAGGGCTCAGCCCAGGTCGGGGATGCGCCAGTCGATCGGCTCGTGGCCCTGGGCCGCGATGGCCTCGTTGATCTGCGTGAAGGGGTGGGACCCGAAGAACTTCTTCGCCGACAGCGGCGAGGGGTGCGCGCCCTTCACCACCACGTGGCGCTCCTCGTCGATCAGCGGGAGCTTCTTCTGCGCGTAGTTCCCCCACAGCACGAAGACGGCCGGGTCGGGCCGGGAGGCCACCGCGCCGATCACCGCGTCCGTGAACTTCTCCCAGCCCTGGCCCTTGTGCGAGTTGGCCTCGCCGGCGCGGACGGTGAGGACCGCGTTGAGCAGCAGGACGCCCTGCTCGGCCCACGGCATCAGATAGCCGTTGTCCGGCACCGGGTGACCGAGCTCCTCCTTCATCTCCTTGTAGATGTTGCGGAGGGAGGGCGGAGTCTTGACCCCCGGCCGGACGGAGAAGCAGAGGCCGTGCCCCTGCCCCTCTCCGTGGTACGGGTCCTGGCCGAGGACCAGGACCTTCACCTTGTCGTACGGGGTCGCGGCGAGGGCGGCGAAGACCTCGTCGCGCGGCGGGTAGACCGGCCCCTTCGCCCGCTCCTCCTCGACGAACTCGGTGAGCTGCTTGAAGTAGGGCTTCTGCAGCTCGTCGCCGAGGACGCCGCGCCAGGACTCGGGCAGCATGTCGGTGTCGGTCACGTCAACAACCTCCGGTAGGGCATGTCTTGTACGTCCCCAGAACCTACCGGTGGCCACTGACAACGCCGCTACCAGCTGGCCCTGCGGCTGAGCTCCCACATCTGCATGACGGTCTGCGGGTCGAGCGCGCGCTCGCCGCCCGCGATGTCCTCACCGGCCGCGATGTAGAGCTTGCCCTGCCACAGCGGAAGGAGCCGGACGTCCTCCACCATGATCTCCTGGGCTTCCTTGAACTCGTCCGCGACGGCCCCGCGGTCGCTCTCGCGCCGGGACTTCGGCAGGATCTCGTCGGTGATGCGGGGGCTCACGTACGGCGTCCCCAGCGCGTTCTGCTTGCCGACGAACGGGGCGATGAAGTTGTCCGCGTCGGGGAAGTCGGGGAACCAGCCGCGCCCGAAGACGGGGTACTCGCCCTTCTGGTAGCCCGCCGCGAACTCCTTCCACGGCTTGCTGCGGAGGGTCACCTCGAAGAGCCCCGACGCGTCCAGCTGCCGCTTGAGCTCGGCGAACTCGAGCGCGGTGGCGGAGCCGTACCGGTCGGTGGTGTACCAGAAGGTCAGCTCGACGGGCTTGGTGATCCCGGCGTCGCGAAGGATCGCCTTGGCCTTGGCGGCGCTGGGCTCGCCGAAGCGGTCGAAGAACTCGGTGGTGTGGCCGACGATGCCCTTGGGGACCATGGAGTACAGCGGTTCGGCCGTGCCCTTGTAGGCCTTGGCGACCAGTTCCTCGCGGTCGACGATCTGGGCGATCGCCTTGCGGACCGGCTCCTTGGCGACCGAGGCGTCCCGGGCGTTG
Organism: Streptomyces sp. NPDC059875; assembly: GCF_042731085.1. Lineage (NCBI taxonomy): Bacteria > Bacillati > Actinomycetota > Actinomycetes > Kitasatosporales > Streptomycetaceae > Streptomyces > Streptomyces sp. NPDC059875. Next base: position 35,702 of record NZ_JBHWJZ010000049.1, on the reverse strand, counting down.
AAGACGAGGTAGCGGATGTCGGCGCCGGTCGACTCCACGAGCTGGAGCTTCTCGTCCTCCTGGAGCTCGACCACCTCCTCGGCGGTGAGACCCCGGTAGGTGGCGTCGATCTCCTTCTTCTTCAGCGCGCCGACCATGGCCTCGGACTCCTTGAAGTACCGGATGGTCACGCCGCCGTTCTTGCGGTCCGCGAACCCCTTGTAGGTGGGGTTCTTGGTCAGCTCGGCCTTGTCGCCCTCGGTGTACTCGTCGAGGACGTAGGGGCCGGAGCCGGTGAGCTCGCCGTCTTCGCGGAGCTTGTCGGCGGGGTACTCCGCCGGGTCCACCAGGGACATGGCGGGCGTCGCGAGGACGAAGGGGAAGGTCGCGTCGGGCTTGTTCAGCTTGAAGACGACGGTGCGGTCGTCCACGGTCTCGATCTTGTCGAGCGAGCCGAGCATCCCGTTGGGACCGCCCTCGACGTTGATCGTGCGGATGCGCTCGATGGAGTGCTGGACCGCCTTCGCGTCCAGTTTGTGCCCGTTCGAGAACGTCAGGCCGTCGAGGAGCTTGCACTCGAAGATCCGGCTGGCGGTGTCGGAGAATTTGCAGTCCGCGGCGTCGGACTGCGGGGTCGTGCTGCCGGTCGGAAAACTCACCAGCGTCTGGAAGACATTTCGGAACAGCTCCCAGGAATTGTCCCAAGCGGCTGCCGGATCAAGCGTGGTGGGAGAACTCGTCGTGCCGACGACGATTCTCTGCTCCCCGGCGGATTCAGCGTCCGAAAACAGGCTGCATCCGGACACCAGGGATATGGACGCAAGGGCTGCAGCGGCCTGCAGACTGGTCCGGTTGAACACGTGCACGCTCCTCGTTCAGCCATGGGTCGGCCGACCATACCGCAGCGCCCCGCCAGGTCAATGTTCGACCCTGACGGGGCACTTGAGGCATTCAACGATTAACCGGGGTCAAACCGGTCAGGAATTCAGGAAAGTGTCCGGATATCGGTCACTCGACGCCGGAGTTGAGGAAAAGACCCCCGTCGACCACGAGCGTCTGGCCCGTGATCCAGTCCGACTGGTCGGAGGTGAGGAAGGCCGCGGCGCCGCCGATGTCCTCCGGGACCCCCAGCCGACCGAGCGGGTACGCGGCCGCCGCCTCCGCCTCGCGGCCCTCGTAGAGGGCCTGGGCGAACTTGGTCTTGACGACGGCCGGGGCGATCGCGTTGACCCGGACCACCGGGGCGAATTCGTGCGCCAGCTGGAGGGTCAGATTGACCATGGCCGCCTTGCTCATCCCGTACGCGCCGATGAACGGCGAGGCGGAGATGCCGGCGATCGAGGCGATGTTCACGATCGCTCCGCCGTGGTCCTTCTGCCAGGCGCGCCAGGTCAGCTGGGCGAATCCCAGGGCCGAGATCACATTCGTCTCGTAGACCTTGCGGGCGACGTTCAGGTCGAGCTCGGCGATCGGCCCGAAGACCGGGTTCGTGCCGGCGTTGTTCACCAGGAAGTCGACCCGGCCGAACGCCTCCATCGTCGCCTCGACGGCAGCGGCCTGGTGGGCCTCGTCGTGGGCCTTGCCGGGCACGGCGATGACCCGGTCGGCGCCGAGCCGCTCGACGGCCTCCTTGAGGGCCTCCTCGCCACGGCCCGTGATGCACACGCGGTCGCCGCGGGCGACCAGCGCCTCGGCGACACCGTAGCCGATGCCCCGGCTGGCGCCGGTGACCAGAGCGACCTTGCCGGACGGCTCGGGCAGTTCCTTCGTGCTCATGTACGTCTCCTCTTCCGCTCGGGCGTCAGTTGAGCGGGCCGCCGGCCACGTACAGGACCTGACCGGAGACGAAGCCGGCGTCGTCGCCCGTGAAGAAGGCGATGGCGTTGGCGATGTCCTCCGGCTTACCGACCCGCTGCACCGGGATCATGGAGGCGGCCGCGGCCTGGAACTCCTCGAAGCCCATGCCGACGCGCTCGGCGGTCTGCGCGGTCATCTCGGTGACGATGAAGCCCGGGGCGACGGCGTTGGCGGTGATGTTGAACTTGCCGAGCTCCTTGGCGAGGGTCTTGGTGAAGCCCTGCAGACCGGCCTTGACGGCCGAGTAGTTCGCCTGGCCGCGGTTGCCGAGCGCGGAGGACGAGGAGAGCGAGACGATCCGGCCGAAGCCCGCGTCCACCATGTGCTTCTGGCACGCCTTGGCCATCAGGAACGCGCCCTTGAGGTGCACGTTCATGACCGCGTCCCAGTCGGACTCGGTCATCTTGAAGAGCAGGTTGTCGCGGAGCACACCCGCGTTGTTGACGAGGATCGTCGGTGCGCCGAGCTCGGTGGCCACGCGTGCGACGGCGGCCTCCACCTGCGCGCTGTCGGAGACGTCGCAGCCGACGGCGATGGCGGTGCCACCGGCGGCCGTGATCTTCTCGACGGTGTCCTTGCAGGCCGCCTCGTCGAGGTCGAGTACGGCGACGGCGCGGCCCTCCGCGGCCAGCCGTACCGCGGTCGCGGCGCCAATGCCCCGCGCCGCGCCGGTGACGACGGCTACGCGCTGCTCGGTGGTCGACATGCTGGTTCTCCTCGCCCTTGGATCATCCATGGATGCGGCCCACACGGTGCGTCCCAAACATGAGCGACCGCTTAGTACCTTCCGCAGACGAGACGCTAGAAGCCCTGGCACCCGGTGTCAACGGCCCACCGGGTGCACCGGATCACTCCGCGTCGGGTTCCGGGGGCTCAGCGAACCAGCAGATCGAGCAGCCTTTCGACCTCGCTCTCCGGGTCTGCGGTCAGACCGGTGTGCACCGGGCCCGGCTGGACGACCGTGGAGCGGGGCGCGATCAGCCAGCGAAAGCGCCGGCCGGCGTCGTCCCTGGCCGCCTGTCCGGCGTCCTCGCCGCCCCGGCACACCCCCTCGACGGCGTGCAGCGCGGCCCGTACGCCGGTCACGTCGGCGCCCGGGTCGAGCACCCTGAGCTTGGTCTCGTCGAGATGGGTGCGGGCGGCGACGAAGGACTTGGCACGGCAGTAGACCACCACGCCGGCGTTGAAGAACTCGCCGCGCTCGACGCGTGGCACGACGCGCAGCAGCGCGTACTCGAAGACATCGCGGTCGGTCACGTGGTGCGGTCCTTCTGGGCGGAGTGCGGCCGGGGGGCGAGACGGTCGGCGAGCCAGCCGGGCGGCTGCGCGGGCCCGCGCTCGACGCGCGGGCCGACGGTGATCCGCTCGTGGATGGTGGCGGCGCGCGGCAGCAGCGCCTCCACGTACGCGGCCCGCAGCGCGTCGGTGCTCTCGAAGCCGGGCTCGTCCACCAGCCACTCGTCGGGCACGTCGGCGGCGACCTCCTCGAGCAGCTCCCTCGTGACCAGGGGGGCCAGCTCGGCCGCCGCGGCGGCGATGTCCGGCGAGAACGGCGCGAGGGCGTGGTCGGAGGCGTCGTACGGCTTCGCGGCGGAGGCCTGGGCGCCCGGCCAGTTGTGGTGCCAGATCATGGTGGCGCCGTGGTCGATGAGCCACAGGTCGCCGTGCCAGACGAGCATGTTCGGGTTGCGCCAGGACCGGTCGACGTTGTTGATCACCGCGTCGAACCAGACGACCTTCCCCGCCTCCTTCGGGTCCACCTCGTACGCCAGCGGGTCGAAGCCCAGCGAGCCGGGAAGGTAGTCCATCCCGAGGTTGAGTCCGCCGCTCGCCTTCAGCAGCTCCTGGACCTCCTGGTCGGGCTCGGAGAGCCCGATGACGGGGTCGAGCTCGATGGCGACCAGCTCGGGCACGCGCAGCCCGAGGCGCCGCGCGAGCTGCCCGCAGATCACCTCGGCGACGAGCGTCTTCCGGCCCTGCCCGGCGCCGGTGAACTTCATGACGTACGTGCCGAGATCGTCGGCCTCGACGATCCCGGGGAGCGAGCCGCCCTCACGCAAAGGCGTGACGTAGCGGGTCGCTGTCACTTCTGTAAGCATTTCCACAGGCTATCCGGGGGCGCCTGCCTCGATCACGTCCTCCGCTTGCACCCGCACGGATGAGCGCCGTCAGATCGTCGGCTCCGCCTGCGTCGCCGGACCGGCCGGTGGTCGGAGAGTGGGCGTCATGCGTCGACCACTCCGAGCAGGGAGCCACGCGGGCAGTCGGCTGGAGAGCCGCCTGGTCCTTCGATGGCGAAGGGTGCTGGCCGCCCTGGTGCTGGCGGCGACCGGCGCGCTGTGGCTGCCGGGTCCCGTGCCCTCCGTGGCCGCCGGCCACGTGGCAGGCAGGTCCACGGTCGCGCCCGCCTTCGACTCGGCGCCCGCCCGGGCGAGTCTGCGGCGCCTGCTGTCCTCCCGGTCCGCGCAGTTCACCTTGGTGGCGGTCGAGCAGCCCGCTTCCGGCGACTACTTCTCCGTCTCCGGGACGCCCGGGGCGATCCGGGTGCGGGGCACCTCGCCGGCCACGCTCCTCACCGGAGTGGGCTGGTACCTGGAGCACGTCGCCGGTGTCGACATCGGCTGGCCGGGCGACAGCCTCGGCCGGCTGCCCGCCACGCTCCCGGCGGTCGGCGGCGAGGTCACGCGGTCGGCGACCGTCCCCCACCGCTACGCACTGAACGACACCGACGAGGGCTACTCCGGCGCGTACCGCGACTTCGCCACGTACCGGCACGAGATCGACCTGATGGCGCTGCACGGCGTGAACGAGGTCTTCGTCCCGACGGGGGCGGAGTACACGTACTACCGGGCGCTCCAGCAGTTCGGCTACGACGCCGCGGAGTTGCGCGGCTGGATCCCCGGCCCGGCCCATCAGGGCTGGTGGCTGCTGCAGAACATGTCGGGCTTCGCAGGCCCGGTCTCCGAGCAGCTGATCGAGGCCCGCGCGGCGCTGGGGCGGCGGATCGCGGACCACCTGCGCTCGTTGGGGATGACTCCCGTCCTGCCGGGCTTCTTCGGCACGGTGCCACCCGGCTTCGCCGCCCGGAACCCGGGCGCGGTCACGGTCCCGCAGGGCAGGTGGGTGGGTTTCGACCGGCCCGACTGGCTGGATCCGACCGGACCGGTCTTCGACCGGCTGGCCGCCGCCTACTACCTGATCCAGCAGCGGCAGTTCGGTGACAGCTCCATGTTCAAGATCGACCTGTTGCACGAGGGCGGCATCCCGGGACCGGTCGATGTCGCAGGTGCGGCCGGGGCCGTCCAGCGGGCGCTCGAGGCCGCACATCCCGGCGCCACCTGGGTCATGCTCGGCTGGCAGCGGAACCCGACCGCGGCAGTCCTGAGCGGCGTGGACCGCAGTCGGGTGCTGATCGTCGACGGTCTCTCGGACCGTTACGACGGCCTCGACCGCGAGAAGCAGTGGGGTGGTACCCCCTACGCCTTCGGCTCGATCGACAACTTCGGCGGCCACACCACCCTGGGTGCCAACACCGGGGTGTGGGCGAGCCGTTTCCACGCGTGGCTGAGCAAGTCCGACAGCGCGCTGCGCGGCATCGCGTACCTCCCGGAGGGCACCGGCGGGAACCCCGCCGCGTTCGACCTGTTCACCGAACTCGCCTGGCAGCCGGGCCCGACCGACCAGCGGGCCTGGTTCGCCTCGTACGCCGCCCGGCGCTACGGCGGCGCCGACCCGCACGCGACCGCCGCGTGGGAGCAGCTGCGCCTCGGCCCGTACAGCACGCGTTCCGGTTCGTGGAGCGAGCCACAGGACAGCCTGTTCGCCGCGCGGCCGGGTCTGACGACGACCCGGGCCGCGCGCTGGAGCCCGACCGCCATGCGCTACGGCCCCGAGACGGTGGAGCGCGCGCTCTCGGAGCTGCTCCAGGTGGCTCCCGAACTGCGGACCACGGACGCGTACCGGTTCGACCTCGTGGACGTGGCACGGCAGGCGCTCACCAACCGCGGCCGCGTCCTGCTGCCCCGCATCAGGGCCGCGTACGAAGCCGAGGACCTGGCCGGCTTCCGGACGCTGGTGCGCGAGTGGAACGCCGACGAGGAGCTGCTCGGACGCCTTGTCGGCTCCGACCGGCGGTTCCTCCTCGGCCCCTGGCTCGCCGACGCCCGCTCCTGGGGGGCCGACCCCGCGGAGCGCGACCGGCTGGAGTACGACGCCCGCTCGATCCTGACCACCTGGGGCGACCGGGAACCGAGCGAGAACGGCGGCCTGCACGACTATGCCAACCGCGAGTGGGCCGGGCTGGTCCAGGACGTCTACGCGCCCCGCTGGGCCGCGTACTTCGCGAGTCTGGACAGCGCGCTGGTGAACGGCACCGATCCGGTCGCCATCGACTGGTTCGCGCGGGACGACGCCTGGGCACGCGGCCACCGGCGCTACCCGACGACTCCGACCGGTGACCCCGTCGCCCTGGCGGGCGAGGTACGGGCGGCCCTGGCCAAGTCGTCGACGGTTGAACGTTTCGGAGCGTTGAACGTTTCGGAGCGCTGACTCGTACAGACTCCTGACAGGGTGATCGCCTCGACATGAGCGGAAGGCAAGGGGAGCACATGAGTGAAGTGGCACGCCGGACAGTGGTCTCGGCGGCGGGCGGGGCGGGCCTGGTGGCCGTACTCACCGCATGCGGCGGGGGTTCGAAGGACACCGCGGGCGGCGGCGCTGCGGACGCCGCGAAGGAGCCGGGCGCGCCCCTGGCGAAGACCGCGGACATCCCGGTGGGCGGCGGCAAGGTGCTGGCCGATCAGGGCGTGGTGATCACCCAGCCGGCCGCCGGTGAGTTCAAGGCGTTCTCGTCCAAGTGCACGCACCAGGGCTGTGCCGTCAGCGGGGTCGCCGACGGGGTCATCACGTGCCCGTGCCACCAGAGCCTGTTCGACGCCTCGGACGGCAGCGTGAAGGGCGGCCCCGCCACGTCTCCGCTGCCGCCGACGCCGATCAAGGTGGAAGGGGACGCGATCACGCTCGCGTGATCGGTCACGCTCGCGTGACGCGCTGGGGGCTCTTCCAGCAGCCCAGCACCTCCTCGGTGGTGGCGATGGTGGAGACGAGCGCGAGCGTGTGACGGATCATCGCGGGGGTGTAGTCGGCCGGCACCCCCGCGATGGCGTCGCCGGGCACGACCACGGTGTAGCCCAGGTTGACGGCGTCGAAGACGGCGTTGGGGACGGCCACGTTGGCGGAGACCCCGGTGACGACGAGCGTGCGGCAGCCGAGGTTGCGGAGCAGCGGGTCGACGTCGGTACCGGCGAGCGGCGAGAGGCCGTGCAGACGTCGCACCACCAGGTCCTCGTCCGCGACCTCGATGGGTTCGGCGATCCGTACCGCCGTGCTCCCGCTGTGCTGCTGCACAGGGAGCCGGGCGGCGGCCCGGAACAGCCGGGCGTTGCTGTTGGCGCCGCGGCCGTCGGGCCGGCGCTCGGCGACCGCGTGCAGCACCTGCACATCGGCCTCGTGCGCGGCCGCGACCAGCCGGGCGACGTTCTGCAGGGCGCCCGACGCGCGGGCGGCGGCGGCGAGTTCGGGCAGCGCGCTCGTGGGGCCCACGACGCCCTGTTGGCACTCGACGGTGAGCAGGACCGTGCCGGCGGGGTCGAGCTGCTCCTGGAGCTGTGCCCATCGATTCGTGCTGGTCATGGTCCCCCCTGGCTTGGCACTCCGGGCGGGCGAGGTTAGCCACCCTTGCCCCAGGAGGGAAGAGCCCCCATGATTTCTGACACTCCATCAGAATCATAGAAGGGGGCGGACGATGACCGTCGCACAGCGCCGGGGACGCCGGATCATGATGACCCCGGCCGAGCTGGACACCTTCCTGACCGAGCAGCGCACCTGTCGGGTCGCGACCGTCTCGGCCGACGGCCGCCCGCACGTCGGCGCGCTCTGGTTCGCCTGGGACGGGACCTCGCTCTGGCTCTACTCGATCACCCGGAGCCGCCGTTGGGCGGAGCTGTGCGCCAACCCCCGGATCGCGGTGGTGGTGGACGACGGCGAGGAGTACGGAGAACTGCGCGGCGCCGAACTGTCGGGCACGGCGGTCTTCGTCGGCGAAGCCCCGCGCACCGGCGAGCCCTGCCCCGAACTCGACGTCCCCGAACGGCTCTTCGCCGCGAAGAACTTCGGCCTGGACACGATGCCGCACGACGGCCGCCACGCCTGGCTGAAGCTGACGCCGGACGCCGTGGCGTCCTGGGACTTCCGCAAACTGGCGGGCCTCTGAGCTCTCGTCCCGTCAGATGCTCAGCGGCGCCCCCACCTCACGCAGCGCCTCGACCGCCGCCCGGATCGACGGCCGCCGGTCGGCGTCGGTGCGCCAGGTCGCGTAGATGTGGCGGCGCATCTTCTGCCGGACGGGGACGAACGCGATCCCGTCCGGGGTCGGGCCACGGCCGAGCCGCGGCGTCACGCACACGCCGAACCCCGCGGCGATCAGGGCGAGCTGGGTGTGGTGCTCCGCCGCGAAATGGGCGATGCGCGGCTCCATGCCCTGCGAGCGCAGGGTGAACATCAGCCAGTCGTGGCAGAACTCTCCCTCCGGCCAGGAGACCCACTCCTCGTCACCGAAGTCCACGAGATCCACCTCCTCGCGCCCGGCGAGCGGATGGTCGGCCGGCACGGCGACGTCGGCGGCGTCGTCGAGGAGGTGGGCCCGCTCCAGTCCACCCGGCACCGGCGCCCGCTTGTTGCTCCAGTCGAGGACGATCGCGAGGTCGGCATCGCCCCGCAGCACCTCGCGGATGCCCTGCTCCGGCTCCAGCTCGGTGGTTCTCACCCGCAGGTCGGGGTGGGCGGTGCGCAGGGCACCGAGCGCGCCGGGCAGCAGTCCGCGCGCGGCGGTGGGGAAGGCCGCGATCCGGACCTCGCCCACGACCTGTCCGCGCTGCGCCTCGATGTCCGCCTGCGCGAGCTCGACCTGGGACAGGATGCGCGCGGCGTGCTCGGCGAGGAGCAGCCCGGCGTCCGTGAGCCGAACGCCCCGGCCGTTCTTGGCGAGCAGTTGCTGACCGATCTCCCGCTCCAGCTTGGACAGCTGCTGCGAGACGGCCGAGGTGGTGACGTGCAGTCCGTCGGCGGCTCCGCTGACCGAGCCGTGCCGCGCGACGGCGTCCAGGGTCCGCAGGCGCTCCAGATTCAACATGTAAGCAATGCTAATCGAAGGGATTCATTTAATCTCGCTTGTTCTACGAGATGGCAGCCGTCACTCTGGATCCCATGATGGTCGACTGGCGGATCCGCTTCGGTGTGCTGGCCCTGATCTGGGGCTTCAGCTTTCTCTTCATCAAGGTCGGCACGGAAGGGTTCGCACCGTTCCAGGTGACCTTCGGCCGCCTGCTGTTCGGTACGGCGGTGCTGGCCGTCGCCATGGTGATCAAGCGGGAGCGGCTGCCGCGCGGCCGGCGCACCTGGCTGCATCTGACCGTCGCCGCGTTCCTGCTGAACGCCCTGCCGTTCTCGCTCTTCTCGTACGCGGAGCTGACGATCCCCTCGACGCTGGCGGGCATCTGCAACGCCACGACGCCCCTGTGGGGCATGCTCCTCTCGCTCGTCGCGCTCTCCGAGGACCGCCCGACGCGCGTGCGTGCGGCGGGTCTGGGCATCGGCTTCATCGGCGTGCTGACGGTGCTCGGAGCCTGGCAGGGCTTCTCCGGGCTCGACGTCACCGGCACGATGCTGGCGCTGCTCGCCTCGTTCAGCTACGCGGTGGGATGGATCTACGTCCGCCGCACCCTGACCGGCACGGGCGCGTCGAACCTCTCGCTCGCCGGCTCCCAGGTGGGCCTGGCGACGTTGCAACTGGCGGTGGTGACGCCCCTGTTCACCTCGCTCCCCTCGTCGGTCGAGATCGTTCCGCTGCTCGCGGTGATCGCCCTGGGTGCACTGGGGACGGGGTACGCGATGCTGCTGCAGTACGGCGTGGTCGCCGAGGTCGGCCCGACGACGGCGGCGATGGTCACGTACTTCATCCCGGTCATCGCGACGGCGGCGGGCGTCGCCCTCCTGGACGAGCAGCTCAGCTGGAACACCCCGGTCGGCGCCGTCATCGTCCTCGCGGGCGCGGCCCTCACACAGACCCGCGGCCCCGGCGCCGCGACGAAGACCATCCACGCGTCCGGCACCCCGGACAAGAACCCCGCACCCCAGCCGGCAACCCCGGCGGCCGGCCACCGGTAGACCCCGGGCCGCCCCCCGTAGACCCCGCCCGCTGCCCCGGCTGCGGGCGGGGCCTTCGGCCGCAGGGGCGAGGCAGTCGCCGTTCCGCCGGTCCCACACCGCTCGTGGGCTGCCTGAGGCAGGGACGCCCGCCTCCCCGAATCCGCGGCCGTGCGGACGCCCCGACTCCCCCCGGCCGAGTACCGTGCGCCGCCCCGACTCCCCCCGGCCGAGTACCGGGGGTGTCGGCCCGCCACCCCCGGCATCGGGCCGTCCCGTACCCGCCCCTCGGGGCCGAGGGACGGACCCTCAGCCGTAACTCCGCGCCGGCGCCGGCCCCGCAGCGCCCGCGATCGCGTCCGCCAGGGCCTCGACGTCGGTGACGGACAGGCCGGAGACGGTCACCCTGACCGCGGGCCCGGCGTCCAGCCGGAACCGGGCGCCGGGGGCCACCGCCCAGCCCGCGCCGAGCAGCCGGGCCACCGCGCCGGTCTCGTCGGAGACCGGCACCCAGACGTTCATCCCGCTCCGCCCCTGCGCCTCAACGCCCCGTCGCCGCAACGCGCGGACGAGCCCGTCACGCCGCTCCGCGTACGCGCCCGCGACGACCGCGGCGTCCACCGCCCCCGTCGTCCACAGGTGCACCACCGCGTGCTGGAGCAGCCGGCTGACCCAGCCGGGGCCGAGCCTCTGGCGCCCGAGGACCCGGTCGACGGTCTCGGCGTCGCCGGTGAACGTGGCGATCCGCAGATCCGGCCCGTACGCCTTGGCGACCGAGCGCACGAAGGCCCAGTGGCGGGTCACCCCGGCGAGCGGATGCAGCGGCAGGTCGACGATGCCGTGGCCGTGGTCGTCCTCGATGAGCAGCACGTCCGGACGGTCCGCGAGCACCCGCCGCAAGGCGGCGGCACGGGCAGCCCCGACGGCCGCGCCGGTCGGGTTCTGCGCGCGGTCGGTGACGATCACCGCCCGTACGCCGTCCCGCAGGGCACTCGCCACCGCCTCGGGCAGCGGCCCCTCGTCGTCGACCGCGATCGGCACCGGCCGGAGTCCGAGCGCCGGTACGAGGTCGAGCAGGCTCCCCCACCCCGGGTCCTCGACGGCGACGGCGTCCCCCGCCCGGAGGTGGACGGCCAGCACCCGTTCGATGGCGTCCAGCGACCCCGAGGCGACGCCGATCGGCCCGTCGGGGACCCCTTCGGCGTCCAGCGCGGCACGCGCGAGCCGGGCGAACTCCTCGTCGACCGGGGCCTCCCCGTACAACCCGGGCCGTTCGGCCTCACGCCGCGCGGCCTCGGCGAGCGCCGCGCCCAGCGGGGGCAGCAGGGCGGGGTCCGGATTGCCCCTGCTCACGTCCCGTACGCCGACCGGGGCGTCCACCCGGATCGACCCGCGGGCCGTCGTGGCGGGCCGGGGCCGCACTCGGCTGCCGCGCCGACCGTCCGTCTCGATGACCCCGCGCTCCCGCAGGGTCCGGTACGCGGCCGCGACGGTGTTCGGGTTCACGCCCAGCGTGAGGGCCAACTCCCGCATCGGCGGCAGCAGTTGACCGGGACCGAGCGCCCCCGCACCGACCCCCCGCTCGACGCTGGCGGCAATCTCCGATGCGCGACGACCTTCGATCCGATACTCTCCTAGCACAAACAAGATTATGCACTAGTGCAATGGAGAGCGCAATGACGGATTCCTACGAGCCGACCGAGCGGACCATCCCCACCCGCTCCCGCCACCGCGCCTCTTACGACCGCGCTACCGTGCACTCGATACTCGACGAGGCGTACGTCTGCCACCTCGGCTTCGTCCGTGACGGCGCCCCCGTCGTGCTGCCGACGCTCTACGGCCGGATCGGCGACCGCCTCTACGTCCACGGCTCCACCGGCTCGCGCCCGCTGCGCATGGCGGGCGGCAGGGGCGGCGAGGCCCCCGGGCTGCCGGTCTGCCTGACAGTGACCCACGTCGACGGCCTCGTGCTGGCCCGGTCCGCGTTCCACCACTCGATCAACTACCGCTCGGTCGTGGTCCACGGCACCGCCCACCAGGTCACCGACCCCGAGGAGCTGCGCACCGCCCTCGACGCCCTGGTCGACCACGTCGTGCCGGGCCGCTCCCGCGACTCCCGCCCGGCCGACGCCAAGGAGCTCGCGGCGACCGCCGTCCTGCGCCTCGACCTCGACGAGGTCTCCGCCAAGGTCCGCACCGGCGGCCCCAACGACGAGCCGGAGGACGCGGCCCTCCCCCACTGGAGCGGCGTGATCCCCGTACGGAAGACCTACGGAACGCCGATCCCGGCCGACGACCACGACCCGGCCATCGCCCTGCCCGACTACCTGTCCGCCATCTGAGGCCGCGCCATGCTGATCCACCCCTGGGACGCCGCCCACGACGCCGACGAGTGGCGCGGCTGGCTGTCCCGCCACGACTTCGGCCAGCTCGCCGTCAACGGACTCGGCGGCGAGCCGCCGTGGGTGCAGCCGATGCACTTCCGGTACGAGGCCGAGCCCGGCCCCTACGGCCGAGTGCTGGCCCACCTCGCCCGCCCCAACCCGCTGTGGCGGGCCCTGGACGAGAACCCCACGGTCCTGCTCAGCGTGGTCGACGACTACGCGTTCATCCCCGGCCCGTGGACGGCCCCGGAGGGCGCCCCGACCGAGCACGGCACCCCCACGTCCTTCTACGCAGCGGTCCAACTGCGCTGCACCGCCCACGTGGTCGACGACCCGGCGGAGAAGGCGGAGCTGCTGAACCGCCAGGTCGCCCACTTCCAGCCCGAGGGCGGCACCGCCCCGGTCACCCCCGGCGAGGCCCCCTTCGGCCGCCTCCTGTCGGGCCTGCGGGTGCTACGCCTCGACGTGACGGACGTCCGCGCCAAGTTCAAGTACGCCAACCACAAACCGGAGCCGACCCAGGACCGCATCGTCCAGGGCCTGACGACCCGCGCGTCCCCCGGCGACCACGAGGCGGCAGCCCACCAACGCCGCCGACGCGCCTAGGGCCTGTCCGACCCTGATCCGCCGGACAGGCCTTAGGGGTTACACCCCACCGTGCCGCAGGCAGTCAAGGACGTCCCGCGGAGCCGGCGCCACCATCAGCAGCGCCAGGCGATGTTCGCCGTCCCCCTAGGGAGCGGTCTTGCCCGCCGACAACTCGCTCTCGCGGGCGCTCGGCGCGGCTCCAGCCCCGGACTCCGCCCCGCCCCCGGACTCCGCCCCCGACTCTGACCCCGCCACCGGTTCCGTCGACGCCGCCTTCGGCGTCGACGACTGGGCGATGAACGCGCCGACGAGGACGATCACGCCGCCGATGATCTGCGGCGCCGCCAGGTGCTCGCCGAGCAGCACCCAGGCCAGCACGGTCGCGATCACGGCCTCCAGGCAGGCGACGACACCGGCCACCTGCGGCGAGAGCCTGCGCACCGACACGATGCCGGTGATGTAGGCGAGGACCGTGGCGATCAGCACGATCCACCCCAGGAGCAGCCACGCGGCCACGCCCGTACCGTTCATGTCCGCCTCGCCTCCGAGCACGGACCACTCCATCCCCCACGGCCGGGCGACGACGGTCAGTACGAGCGCGCCGATCAGCAGTCCGTACGCGATGACGCCCAGCGGGTCGACCGGGTCGGACTCGTCGCCGCCGTGGTCGGAGAGGACGAAGTAGCCGACCTGGCAGCAGGCTGCGCCGAGCGCGAGCAGCAGGCCGAGCAGGTCGAAGCTGAGCTCCGACCAGACCTGGACCACGCACGCCAGACCACCGGCGGCGAGGACGACGCCGAGCGCCGCGGCGCGGGTGACCGGTCGTCGCTGGACGAACCGGACCCAGCCGAGGACGAGGGCGGGGGCGAGGTACTCGATGAGCAGCGCGACGCCGACGGGGATCCGCGAGATCGAGGCGAAATAGCAGGCCTGGACGCCCGCGACGGCGAGCAGTCCGAAGCCGACGAGGAGCGCCGGCCTGCGACGCAGCAGGTCGCGATGGCGCCAGGCCACCGGCAGCATGACGAGGGCGGCGCCGGCCACCCGGAGCCACACCACATGAAGCGGGTCGAGTCCCGCCTCGATGAGCGGCTTCGCCGCCACACCTGAACCACCGAATGCGAAGGCCGAGGCCAGGGCTAGTCCCAGGCCGGCGCTTCTCCCCTGAGACGCGTGCATCGGGCCATTCTGACAGCACCGCGTCAGGTGCGTAACCCCCGTTACACCTGTTGAGACAGCTCCCCGATACGGTCGGCCAGCACCCCCGGATCGACCCCTGCCCGGCCGAGCACCTCGACCGCCCGGCACTCCGGATCCGCCGCGATCACGGCCAGCAGATCGAGGCCACGCGCGCGGGGATCGCCGCGCAGCGCTGCCCGCTCCCAGGCGCGGCCCATCGCGGCGGCCGCGGCGGGCGACCAGCCGTCCGCCGCCGGGTCGGCCTCGCGTACGACGCCCAGGGTGCCGGAGTCCTCGACGGATCCCTGCCAGCGCAGGCCGTAGCCGATGGAGCGCTGGACCAGGTAGCCGAGCACGCGCGCGAGCTGCGGTCGGCCCTCGAAGGCGGTGCCGACCTCGGGATCGGATTCGATGAGGGAGTGGAGCAGATGAGCGGTGTCGATCTGCCGGTCCCCGTCGCGCAGGGCTCTGCGGCGCGCGCTCGCCACGACCGTCGCGAGTTCGGCGGTGAGGCGGCCGAGTTGGATTTCCGGGCGGCGGGCCACGGGCTGCCGGGGCACGCGAGGGACAGGACTATGCACCCTCCCACCTCATCAGCCTCGGGCGGCCGGAACATCCCCGGCGAGAAGCATGTCCGCATCCCACCGGAGTTGGGCACCGGTGCACGGTGCCTCCTCCCTACGGAGGAGATTTCGGGCGTTCTCCCTCGGGGGGCGCGCGCCGCCTTGCTTTGCGCCCCGAATGCAACCACGGCGCCCTCCCGTTTCGTCCTTTGAGTATGTTCTGGATGGTCGCCCTGCTCGCACTCGACGGGCGGCAGTACGTCTACCGCGTGTACGCACCGCGGGAAGCGCTGCCTGCCGATCTCTTCTGGGCCGCGTTCCACTGCCACGACGAGGGCGGAGGGCCGCGGGCCTCCGACTGGTTCGACTCCGCACAGATGTGGTGGATCGGCGAAGTCGAAGAACTGACGGTTCATCAGTATTGAATGTTGACGGCCGCCCGGCTACGTTCCGTCGACACCGAAGACCGACGAGAACACGCGAACCCGCGAAGGGGTGGTCGTATGGCCGAAGTCAGCGCGGAGGCACGGATCGAGGCGCCGGCCGAGAAGGTCTGGGCGCAGCTGACGGACTTCACCTCGTACGGCGAGTGGAACGCCACCCACACCAACTTCCCGAACGGCGGTCCGGCCACGCTGGAGACGGGCGCCACCTTCGCGGAGAACATGAAGCTGATGGGCTTCCCCGCCGAGGTGACCTGGACGGTCGAGGAGCTGGAGACCACCCGGGTGCTGGCCATCCGGGGCAAGGGCCCTATGGGGGTCAACGTCGGCACGCGCTACTCGCTCGCGGCCGAAGGGGACGCCACCACGGTCCGGATCGACGGCGAGTTCACGGGCGCGGCGGTCTCCTTGATGGCGGGCAAGCTGAAGGATTCGGCCACCGCGGCACTGAACGAGTCCCTGCGGAAGCTGGCCGGCCTGGTCACCTGACCCACCGGCCGACCCGACGACCGACCGATCGCCCCACTGACACACACACCGAGGGGCCCCGCGGCGCAGCGCCGCGGGGCCCCTCCAGCTGTCCGACGGCTCAGTGCTCGTCGGCCAGGATCAGGTACAGCTTCTTGCGGGCCTCGTTGATGACGGCGACGGCCTTCTGCCGCTGCTCGGTACTGCCGGTCTTCCAGACCTGCCCGAACGCCTCCATCAGACCGAAGCCGGCCTGCCGGATCTCGTTCACGGCCTCCCAGTCGACGCCGCGCCCGGCCTCCTCCCAGGGGGCCTCCGGCCCCGACTCGGCCTCGGTGCGGCCGGCGTCGGTGAGCGTGAACAGCTTCTTGCCGCCCTCGCTCGCACTGGCGATCAGACCCTCGTCCTCGAGGAGCTGAAGCGTCGGGTAGACGGAGCCGGGGCTTGGCTTCCATGCCCCGCCACTGCGCTCGCCGATCTCCTGGATCATCTCGTAACCGTGCATCGGGCGGTCCTTCAGCAGCGCCAGGATCGAGGCGCGCACGTCTCCGCGCCGCGCCCTGCCCCGGCCGCCTCCGCGACCACGGCCGCCGAAGGGGCCTCCGCCCCACGGTCCACCGCCGAAGCCCGGCCCGAACTGACCGAAGGCGGCACGCCGCCCCTCGAAGTCACCGCGAGGGCCGGGTCCGCAGTGTCCGTGACCATGTCCGTGTTCGTGTCCATGTGAACGCATCGCAACGCTCCTTCCATCGGGTATACATCGTTGAACTGTCGCGATGCCTCAACGATATATCGGAATACTTCGTTTGCCAACACTCAAGCGGTCCAGCCATCCCGGATTGGCCTTGGCCTGCGGGTTTTCCACCCCGGTACGGTCCGTGCCATGCGGATCCGAATCGTCGACGCCTTCACCGACCGCCCCTTCTCCGGCAATCCGGCAGGGGTCCTCCTCCTCGACTCCTTCCCCGACGACCACTGGCTCCAGAAGGTGGCCGCCGAGGTCAACCTCTCCGAGACCGCCTTCGCCCACCCGCTGCCGCCGGGCGGCGAGGCCGACTGGGCCCTGCGCTGGTTCACACCGACCACCGAGGTCGACATGTGCGGCCACGCCACGCTCGCCACCGCCCACGTCCTGCACACCACCGGCGCCGCGACCGGGACCGTCCGGTTCGCCGCCCGCTGCGGCATCCTCGGTGCCACCGCCGAGGAGGACGGCACCATCACGATGGACTTCCCGACCTCCGAGCTCACGGCCGTGCCGGCCCCGGACGGCCTGGCGAAGGCGCTGGGCGCGGAGGCCGTGTCCGTCCACGACACCGCGGTCGGCGATCTCGTCGTCGAGCTGCGCGACGAGGCGACCGTCCGCTCCCTGGAGCCGGACTTCGCGGCCCTGGCGCACCTCTCCGACCGGGGTGTCATCGTGACCGCGGCCGCCGAACAGCCCGAGCGCGGCTACGACTTCGTCTCCCGCGGCTTCTTCCCCGGCCTCGGCATCGACGAGGACCCGGTCACCGGCAGCGCCCACACCGCGCTCGCCCCGCTCTGGTCCGCGCGCTTCGGCCGCGACGACCTGACCGGCTTCCAGGGCGGCGCCCGCACCGGCGTCGTCCGTACCCGGCTGCGCGGCGACCGCACCCTGCTGACCGGCCACGCCGTCACCGTCATCGACGGCGAACTGCGCGCCTGACCCCGCACATGACGAAGGGGCGTACGGCCATCGCCGTACGCCCCTTCAGGCTTTCCGTCCCCTACGCGTCGCTCCTTCGCCTACGCGGTCGGCAGCCAGTCCACCTTCCCGGCCAGCAGCCCGTATCCGACGAATGCGACGATGTCGAGCAGCGCGTGCGCCACGACCAGCGGCCCGACCCGCCCCCAGCGGCGGTACAGCCACACGAAGACGACGCCCATGACCATGTTCCCGACGAACCCGCCGACGCCCTGATAGAGGTGGTACGAACCGCGCAACACCGAACTCGCGACCAGCGCTGCCATCGGTGACCAGCCCAACTGCCCGAGCCGGCGCAGCAGATAGCCGACGACGATGACCTCCTCCAGTACGGAGTTCTGCACCGCCGAAAGAATCAGGACGGGGTACTTCCACCACACGTCCGGCAGCGACTCGGGCACCACGGTCAGATTGAAGCCGGCCGCCCGTGCCCCCAGGTAGAACGCGAGCCCGGCGCTCCCGATCGCGGCGGCCACCAGCGCGCCCCGCCCGAGGTCCGGCCAGGGTCGGGTCCGGTCGAAGCCGATCGCCCGCAGCCCCGATCCCTCGCGCATCAGGAGATGGGCGACTAGGGCGACCGGTACGAGCGCCGTAGCGATGCCGAAGAGCTGCCAGGCCAGATCGAGCCACGGCCGCCCGGGGGCGTACGAGCTGTTGAGCATCGCCGCCTGTTCCTTCAGCCCGCCCGGCTTGGTCAGCGAACCGACGAAGCTGATGAGGGACGAGAGCGCGCTCGCACCGAGCGAGAGCGCCAGGACGATCAGCGTCTCGGACCGCAGGACCCTGCGCGGCAGGCCGTCGGGGGGAAGAGAATCGGCGACCACTCGTTGCTCCGACACCACACCTGTCTCCACTTCCCCATCGCGTTCCGGGTACGGAGATCATGCGTGACGGGCCCTGCCGGGCGCCATTCCGGGGCCGCGGGGACGTCTACTCGATCCCCACCGGCCACCGGTGCACCGGTTCGCCGCCGTGCATCAGCTCGGCGTACCGACGGGTCGTGGCCGCCAGGGCGGCCTCACGGTCGAGGCCGGACTCCCGTGCCCGGCGGAAGGTCTCGGCCTGCCAGGAGGCGCCGTTGACCCGGCCCCGACAGCGCTCCTCGATCACACCGAGATAGAAGTCCCGGTCGGCCGGCTCGACGTGCCAGGCGTCGAGCCCCGCCGCGGCCAGCGGCAGCAGCTCGTCGAGGACGAGACGTACCGCGGACACCGTCGCCACCCCGCCGGAGCGCCCCGGCCGCGGCCAGCGCAGCTCGGCCTCGATCCCGTGGCGACAGGCGGCGTCGAAGTTCGCGGCGGCGTCCTCGAACGGCAGCCTCTTCCACACGGGCCGGGCCTCCTCGGCGAGCGCCCGCACCAGCCCGTAGTAGAAGGCCGCGTTGGCGACGACGTCGGTGACCGTGGGTCCGGCCGGCAACACCCGGTTCTCCACCCGCAGATGCGGGACCCCGTCCACCCAGCCGTAGACGGGCCGGTTCCAGCGGTAGACCGTCCCGTTGTGCAGGACGAGCTCCTGCAGGCGCGGCACCCCGCCCTGATCGAGGACGAGGAGCGGGTCCTCCTCGTCGCAGATCGGCAGCAGCGGGGGGAAGTACCGCAGGTTCTCCTCGAAGAGGTCGTACGCCGAATCCACCCACCGCTCCCCGAACCAGGTGCGCGGCCGCACCCCCTGCGCCTGGAGCTCGGGCGGCCTGGTGTCCGTGGCCTGCTGGAAGAGCGGCGGGCGGGACTCGCGCCAGAGCTCCCGTCCGAAGAGGAACGGCGAGTTGGCGCCCACGGCTATCTGGACGGCTGCCACCGCCTGGGCCGCGTTCCACACCGCGGCGAACCGGCCCGGGGTGACCTGGAGGTGCAGCTGCACGGAGGTGCAGGCCGCCTCGGGCACAATCGACGTGGACGTGCAGGTGAGCCGCTCCACGCCTTGGATGTCGAGGGTGAAGTCCTCGCCCCGGGCGGCGACGATCTGGTCGTTGAGCAGGGTGTACCGGTCCACGGCCGAGAGATTCTCGAAGACGAGATCACGCTGCGCGAGCGTCGGCAGAATTCCGATCATGACGACGCCGGCGTCGACTTCGCGGGCCTTGCGGTCGGCATATCCCAGACCGGTCCTCAGCTCTTCCGCGAGCCGGTCGAAAACGCGGCCGCCGAGCCGGTGCGGAGCGATGTTCACTTCGAGATTGAACATGCCGAGTTCCGTCTGGAAATCCGAACTCGCGATGCGCTCGAGGACCTCGCCATTCACCATCCGGGGCAAGCCGTCCGCGCCCGCGAGATTGAGTTCGATCTCCAGGCCCATCAGATTCTGCGGACGGTCGAACCTCTTCTCCGCCAGGAGCCTCGCGAGCCCCGCCAGGCACTGCTGGAGCTTCCTGCGGTATCTCTGCCGATCGGACAGGTCGAACCCGTCTGCCACGACCTTCTCCCCCATGGAAGCGTCCCTCCCCGATTGGGCGGCCACGGCGACGGCCGCGCGCGTCACGGACGATGATGCCCAGCCGATTGATCCATAACGCCTGCGGACCGACCCCACCGAACGCTAGGCTGGATTGAGCAATCGCCCGGCACACCCCCGGGGCACATGGCAAAGGACATATTCCGTTGCCATAATCGTGGAAAGCATGGGGTCGATATTCGGCCGTCCGCAGCGGCGACGAAGTCGCAGGCAGACGAAGCGCCCTCACCGCAAATGTTGCGAATCTCCCCCGGAACAAGGCCGGATGACGCCTTGCTCGCAATATCGGCGACGGCTACCGGAAACACCGCGTGAACACGTCTCGTATAAACTCCGTGAACGAGGCAGAGTGTTGGCGCCCGGCCATGGCTTCATGGCCCCTCCGGCCCGGCAGCCCACAGCGCCGTCGTACCTGCCCACGCATCACCGTGTCTCCTGAGCGAGAGGCGACCCACCATGCTCCGACCCTCCCCGGCCCCTGCGCCGGCCCTGCGCAGTGTCCTCGCGGCCCTCGGTTCCCCCACCGCCGTCCGCGAGGCACGAACCCCCGCCCTCCGGTCCGCCCAGGGGCCGCTGAGCCCCGAACTGCCCCTGCCCGTCCACGTCCTCGACGTGCGGGACCAACTCGTCCCGTCCGGGCAGGCTCCGCGCACCCGGCTCACCGGCTGGCGGTTCCTGATCCGGGGCACCGACCGGGCCGTCGCCGCCGCCGACACCATGCTCACGCCCGACGGCTGGTCCTTCTCGCACTTCTTCGAGGGTCCGTACATCACCGCCACCGAACGCGCCCTGCTCCAGGCCGAGGCGCTGCCCATGACGTACCAGCCGCGCCTGCTCTCCGTACCGGAGCTCTACATGCTGACGCTGTGGCTCCACGGCGACACGGAGGCCGACGGGGCATCGGATTCGCCCGCACCGGCCGATCTCCTCGTCCCGCTCGCCCCGGCGCCGCCGGGCATCGCCGCCCACCGTCCGCACCGCGTCGCCGACCTGATGCCCGTCCTCACCCTGCGCCTCGCGCCGCCGCCGCTGTTCGGCACTCCGGCGCCGGCCTGAACCACCGCACCCGTAGCGCGCACGCCCCGCGGCCCGCCTCCAGCACCGGGCCGCGGGGCGCCTTTCTGTCCGAACGCCGCCGTCGAACACCCCGCCCCGTACGGACTAGCCCACCAGGGCTACCCCGAACCACCCGAAGAGACCGCCCAGTTGAGCTGAACCGCCCGCGCGGGTGATACGTCTTCATGCAGTAGGAAGAGCTGCCGTGAAATACCTGCGGATCGACGTCCGTGGGGGAACACTGGACCAACCGAACCGACAAACGGGGGGCGGCCATGAGCACCGCATCGAGCCGCAGGACGACAGACACCACGACGCAGCGAAAGAACCCACCCATGTGCCAGCACCAGCCCGCCTGTCCCACCGCCGACTCCGCCGACCGGGAGGCGGCCCGAATGATGGCGCACCACCCGGAGCAGGGCTGGAGCCTGCTGTGCAACGGCGTCCTGCTCTTCGAGGACACCGGTGAACTGCTGCCGGACGGAAAGATCATCGCCCCGCACCGCCCGCTGACGACGGGCCGGGTGACGACTGCCGCCTGACGACCGGGCACCGTCGGGCACCACACCGTACGAGGGAACACGCCAAGGGCCGGCCCGGAGAAGTCTCCGAACCGGCCCTGACTCATGCCCTGTTGCCGAGGGCGATCAGCTCATGCTCGCGCTCACGCTCAGTTGTCGTACTCGTCCATCGGCGGGCAGGAGCAGACCAGGTTGCGGTCGCCGAACGCACCGTCGATCCGGCGGACCGGCGGCCAGTACTTGTCCGCGGCCGAGACACCGGCCGGGAAGACCGCCTCGTCACGGGTGTACGCGTGGTTCCACTCGCCGCCCAGCGCGGCCGCCGTGTGCGGGGCGTTGTGCAGCGGGTTGTCGTCCGCCGGCCACACACCCGATGCGACCTTCTCGATCTCGCCGCGGATCGCGATCATCGTGTCGCAGAAGCGGTCGAGCTCGGTCAGGTCCTCGGACTCGGTCGGCTCGATCATCAGCGTGCCGGCCACCGGGAACGACATCGTCGGCGCGTGGAAGCCGTAGTCGATCAGGCGCTTGGCGATGTCGTCGACGCTGACGCCGGTCGCCTTGGACAGCGGACGCAGGTCGACGATGCACTCGTGGGCGACCAGACCGGCCGGACCGGTGTAGAGCACCGGGTAGTGCGGCTCCAGGCGCTTGGCGATGTAGTTCGCGGCGAGGACGGCCACCTGCGTGGCGCGCTTGAGGCCCTCGCCCCCCATCAGACGCACGTACGACCACGAGATCGGCAGGATGCCGGCCGAGCCCCACGGGGCCGCCGAGATCGGGCCGACGCCCGTCTCCGGACCGGCGGACGGCTGCAGCGGGTGGTTGGGCAGGTACGGCGCGAGGTGTGCGCGCACACCGACCGGGCCGACGCCGGGGCCGCCGCCGCCGTGCGGAATGCAGAAGGTCTTGTGCAGGTTCAGGTGGGACACATCGCCGCCGAACTTGCCCGGCTTGGCCAGCCCCACCAGCGCGTTGAGGTTGGCGCCGTCGACGTACACCTGACCGCCGGCGTCGTGCACCTCGGCGCAGATGTCCGCGACGTGCTCCTCGAACACACCGTGCGTGGACGGGTACGTGATCATCAGCACGGACAGCTCGTCACGGTACTGCTCGATCTTGGCGCGCAGGTCCGCGACGTCGACCTCGCCGTCGTCGGCGGTCTTGACGACCACGACCTTCATCCCGGCCATGACCGCGGAGGCGGCGTTGGTGCCGTGCGCGGAGGACGGGATGAGGCAGACGGTGCGCTGCTCGTCGCCGTTGGCGCGGTGGTAGGCGCGGACGGCGAGCAGACCGGCCAGCTCGCCCTGCGAACCGGCGTTGGGCTGGATCGACACCTTGTCGTAGCCGGTGACCTCGGCGAGGCGCTCCTCCAGCTCGGTGATCAGCGTGAGGTAGCCCTGCGCCTGCTCGACCGGGGCGAAGGGGTGGATCTGGCCGAACTCGGGCCAGGTCACCGGCTCCATCTCGGTGGTCGCGTTCAGCTTCATGGTGCAGGAGCCGAGCGGGATCATGCCGCGGTCGAGCGCGTAGTCGCGGTCGGCGAGCTTGCGCAGGTAGCGCAGCATCGACGTCTCGGAGCGGTGCGCGTGGAAGACCGGGTGGGTGAGGTACGCGTCGGAGCGCAGCAGCCCGGCGGGCAGCGCTTCCTCCGTGGCGGCGTCCAGCGCCTCGATGTCGGCGTCGACACCGAAGGCGGCCCAGACGGCGGCGACCTGGGCGCGACCGGTGGTCTCGTCGCAGGAGATCGACACGTGGTCGGCGTCGACGAGGTACAGGTTGACACCGGCCTCGCGGGCGGCGGCGACGGCCTCGGCGGCCTTGCCGGGCACGCGGACGGTGAGGGTGTCGAAGAAGCTGCCGTGGACGACCTCGACGCCACCGGCGGTGAGGCCGGCGGCGAGCACGGTGGCGTACCGGTGGACGCGCTGAGCGATCTGCTTCAGGCCGTCGGGACCGTGGTAGACGGCGTACATGCCGGCCATGACGGCGAGCAGCACCTGAGCCGTACAGATGTTGCTGGTGGCCTTCTCGCGGCGGATGTGCTGCTCACGGGTCTGCAGGGCCAGGCGGTACGCCCTGTTGCCGTCGGCGTCGACGGAGACGCCGACGAGGCGGCCGGGCAGCGAGCGGGCGTGCTTGTCCTGGACGGCCATGTAGCCGGCGTGGGGTCCGCCGAAGCCCATGGGCACACCGAAGCGCTGGGTGGTGCCGACGGCGATGTCGGCCCCGAGAGCACCGGGCGAGGTGAGCAGGGTCAGCGCGAGCAGGTCGGCGGCGACGGTGACGATCGCACCGAGCTCGTGGGCCGCGTCGATGAGCGGCTTGATGTCACGGACGGCACCGGAAGCACCCGGGTACTGCAGGAGCACGCCGAACACGCCGCGCTCGGCGATCTCTGCCGGAATGCCCTCGCTGAGATCCGCCACGACGACCTCGACGCCGGTCGGCTCGGCGCGGGTCTCGATGACGGCGATGGTCTGCGGCAGGGCGTCGGCGTCGATGAGGAAGACACCGTTCTTGACCTTGCCGACCCGGCGGGAGAGCGCCATGGCCTCGGCGGCCGCGGTGCCCTCGTCGAGGAGCGAGGCGCCGGAGGTGGGCAGACCGGTGAGGTCGGCGACCATGGTCTGGAAGTTGAGCAGCGCCTCGAGGCGGCCCTGAGAGATCTCGGGCTGGTAGGGCGTGTAGGCGGTGTACCAGGCCGGATTCTCCATGACATTCCGAAGAATCACCGGCGGGGTGAAGGTCCCGTAGTACCCGAGGCCGATCATCGGGGCGAGGACCTGGTTGCGGTCGGCGAGCTCACGCAGCTCGGCGAGGACCTCGGCCTCGGTGCGGGCGGCGGGCAGGCCCAGCGCCTCGGCGTTCTTGATCACGTCCGGCACGGCGGCGGCCGTGAGCTCGTCGAGGGAGCCGTAGCCGACCTGCGCGAGCATCTTGGCCCGGGCTTCGGCGTCGGGCCCGATGTGCCGCTGCTCGAACGGGATGCCCTGTTCGAGTTCGGAGAGCGGAGTGCGGTTGGCGGTCATGTACGGAGGCCTCCTGGTCGTCACGACCTGCGAGGGACACCACGGCGCGGGTGCCCGGACGGCCTCCCCCTCTGTCATCTCAACCTGAGAGCTTCACCGGCACGCCAAAACGGCTCGCCGGTTTTCACCGTCGGTGAGAGCGGATGCCGTCGGACCTCCGCTCTGCTTTCCAGAGTGACCTCGTCCGTGCGGTACAGGGGCCTGAGAGATTCCGGGGAGGATTTGCTCCTTCGGCGCCTCCGAAAGGTTTCTCCGGAGGACTCTCCCGCACAGGGTCGACAGCCACAGCCAGCCTACCAGCGAGGTTCCCGGTCCCATCGCTCAAGTGGCCGACATCCCAGATGTGCACTTTCGTAGTCTTTGTAGAGCAGTTGCGACCAGTTGGAGGGACCGTGCAGACCGACATCGATCCGCGCAGCCTGATCGGCC
This sequence comes from Streptomyces sp. NPDC059875, assembly GCF_042731085.1. Lineage (NCBI taxonomy): Bacteria > Bacillati > Actinomycetota > Actinomycetes > Kitasatosporales > Streptomycetaceae > Streptomyces > Streptomyces sp. NPDC059875. The sequence continues at coordinate 10,818 of NZ_JBHWJZ010000049.1, read as the reverse complement.
GCAAGGCGTTCGACCGCGAGGGACACAAGATCGGGACCGTGGACGAGGTGTACCTGGACGACGCGACCGGGGTACCGGAGTGGGCCGCGGTCCGCACGGGCCTCTTCAGCCGGGACGCCTTCGTCCCCCTCGAGCCGAGCGAACTGGCGGGGGACGGCCTCCACATCCCGTACGACCGGTCCCTGATCAAGGACGCCCCGGACTTCGGCGTGGGCCGCCACCTCTCCCCGGAACAAGAGCTCCAGCTCTACCGCCACTACAACATCGCCCTCCCACCCCCACCACCCCCAGACCACGACTTCGGCCGCCTGGCCGGCCAAGAAGAAGCCTGACGACTTCACCGCGCCCGCCAGCACGGACGCATCCCACGGCCGCCGACGGCGTCCAGCCACCCACGGGAAGGCCCGCACCTCTTCATCCGAGTTGCACGGGTGGTGCGGGTGGGAACGACAAGCCCGGCCGAAGGCCGGGCGCACCCCACTACGCGACCGCCGCCGTACCCGCCCCGCCCCCCACCAAGGGCAGCGGCTCCCCGACCTCCAGCTCCGGATCGTCCACGAGAAACGTCCGCACCCGCCCCGGCGCAGACCCCGGCTCCTCGAAGCGCACGGTGACCCGCCCCACCCCGCTCCCCTGCACCCACCCGGCCCCGTACACGGCGTGCCGTACGTCGTGCCCGGGCGACCACCGCCGCTCGAAGTGCGGCGCCTCCGGCTCAGGCCCCTGATCCAGAGGTGCCTCCTCCACCACACCCCCCGCCGGCGGCTCCGCCGCCCCCGCCGCTTCCGCCTGCGCGAACAGATCCTCCTGCGTGTAGTCCGCGAGCCCGCTCACCCCCACGCCCAGCAGCCGGACCCCGCCCGTCGTGTCCACCCCCTCGAGCAGCCGCCCCGCCGCTTCCCGCACCACCACCGGGTCGTCCGTCGGCCCCCGCAGCGTCTCGGAACGCGTCAGCGTCGAGAAGTCGAACCGCCGCACCTTCAGGACGATCGTCCGCCCCGAGTGACCCGACGCCCGCAACCGGCCCACGCACCGCTCCGCGAGCCGCTCCACCTCGATCCGGATCCGCACCCGGTCGTGCAGGTCCACGTCGAAGGTGTCCTCCACCGACACCGACTTCGCGTCCCGCTCGGCCACCACGGGCCGATCGTCGTACCCCTGGGCCATCCGGTACAGGGAGGCCCCGTGCGCGCGCCCAAGGAGCCGTACAAGCTCGTCCTCGCCCGCTTCCGCGAGGTCCGACACCGTCGTCATCCCCGCCCGCCGCAGATGCTCCCCAGTGGCCGGCCCGACCCCCGGCAGGATCCGCACCGACTTCGGCCCCAGCAGCTCCCGCTCGGTCCCCGGCTCTATGAGCACCAGACCGTCCGGCTTGGCCTCCTCCGAGGCGATCTTCGCGAGCATCTTCGACCCGGCGAGCCCCACCGACCCCGTCAGCCCCGTGGTGGCGAGAATGTCCCTGCGCAGCCGCTCACCGGCCTCGCGCGCGCTCGCGCTGTTGTCGGCCACACCCCCGGCCTCCAGGTCGACGAAGGCCTCGTCCAGGCTCAGCGGCTCCACGAGCGGCGACAGCCGCCCGAGGAGCTCCATGACCTGCTCGCTGATCGCCCGGTAGAAACCGAAGCGCGGCACGAGGTAGGCGGCGTTGGGCGCCAGTCGCCGGGCCTGCGCCATCGGCATCGCGGAGTGGACCCCGAAGCGCCGTGCCTCGTACGAGGCCGTGGCGACGACCCCGCGCGGGCCCAATCCCCCGACCACCACCGGTTTTCCGCGCAGACTCGGCTTCGCCGCCTGCTCGGCGGCGGCGAAGAAGGCATCCATGTCCAGATGCAGGATCGTCGGCGCGGCTCTCACATCTCCGATGCTCCCCTACGCCACTGACAACCGACTCGCACTGACGTACGACACGCTCAGATCGCCCGGGTTCGCCCGGTCGCCGCCCGACATGCTCAGACCCCCGGGCTCGCCCCAGACGCCGCCCGACACGCTCAGCCCGCCCAAGTACGCCCCAGGCCCCGCCCGACGCGCTCAGACCGCCCGGTCGCGCCGCCGCCGCGCGAGCTCGTCGCCCGGATTGTGGCCGATCAGCGTCTCACCGGTATCGATGCGCTCCCCGTGCAACTGCGAGAGCGCCGCCTCCACATCGCGCCAGACGACACCCACCGCGATCCCGAAGACGCCCTGCCCGCCCTGGAGCAGGTCGACGACCTCGTCGGGCGAGGAGCACTCGTACACCGTGGCCCCGTCGCTCATCAGGGTCATCCGCTCCAGGTCACGGAAGCCGCGGGCCCGCAGGTGCTGCACGGCGGCCCGGATGTTCTGGAGCGCGACCCCGGTGTCCAGGAACCGCTTGACGATCTTGAGAACGACGACGTCGCGGAAGCTGTACAGCCGCTGCGTCCCGGATCCGTACGCGGGCCGCACGCTCGGCTCGACAAGGCCGGTACGCGCCCAGTAGTCCAATTGGCGGTAGGTGATCCCGGCCGCCGCACACGCCGTCGGACCGCGGTAGCCCACCACGTCCGTACCGGACGCCACACCCTCGCCCGCACTCGTGTCCGTACCGAAGTCGCCCACACTGCCGTGTAGCGGATACGGACCGTTCTCCCCGGGCGCACGCCCGAGAGAGCCCCCTGCCGTACCGTCGCCGCTGCTCATCACGCCGACCCTCCGTCCTTGACCTGCCCACACGAAGGTAGGCAGTCACTCGGGGTGCGTCAACGATCGCCACACTCGGCACGCCGAGTGATAATCACCCAGAGAGTGGTTTCCCGTGTCCCTCTCCAGGGAACGGCTACTCGAATGCTCTGACCGCACCCGGCGCGCGACAGCCAATGACCGGACCACGGCCGGCCCGCCTCACCGGCTGGTGGACCCGGCCCGCCTCACTGGCTGCTGGACCCGAAGTCCTCCGGGGAGATCTGGTCGAGGAACTCGCGGAACTTCTCCACCTCGTCCTCCTGCTCGTCCGGAATCGCGATACCGGCGTCGTCGAGCACACCGTCACTGCCGAAGATCGGCGTCCCGGTGCGCAGGGCCAGCGCTATCGCGTCGGACGGCCTGGCGCTCACCTCGACGCCGCTGGCGAAGACCAGCTCCGCGTAGAAGACGCCTTCACGGAGATCCGTGATGCGGACCTCGGTGAGCTCCTGGCCCACGGCTTCAAGGACGTCCTTGAAGAGGTCGTGCGTCAGCGGCCTGGCAGGGGCCATCCCCTGCTGGGCGAAGGCGATCGCGGTCGCCTCACCCGGTCCGATCCAGATGGGGAGGTACCGATCGCCTCCCACTTCACGCAGGAGCACGATCGGCTGGTTGGAGGGCATTTCCACCCGGACACCCACAACGTCGAGCTCGTTCACACAGCAACCCTAGGACGTGCCCGACCGGTTTGGGTAGTCGGGCCCCTACAAGATCACTGCAGCTTGAGCCCCAGAGCGGTCTGGACCAGTGCCGCGTGCAGCCGTACGGAGAGCCCGGCGAGCTCCTTCGCGGTGGCCTCCGCATGGGCTCTGGTCTGCGGATTACGGTGCCGGCGCAGCGGCGCGACCATCTGCTCGATCAGCCCCGCCTCCCGATCGGCGGCCGCTTTGACCGCCCTCAGGTGCCGCGGTTCCAGACCGAATCTCCCCAGATCCGCGACAAGTCTGGCGACGGTGACCGCCTCGGCGTCGTAGCCGCCCTCGGCTCCCGCGGTGATGAGCCCGTACGACTCCCACTCGGCGAGCTCCTCCTCGCTCACCTCGGCGGCGGCGAGCAGCTCGGCGCGTCCCACCCGCGCGGCGGTCGGACGGTCACTCTCCGATTCCCAGGCCCCGTCGAGCAGATCCCGCTGCGGGCTGGGGGACGGGAGCTTGATCTGCTCGCCCCGGGCAAGGGCGTCGAGATGCTCCCGGATGACCTTCAGCGGAAGATAGTGGTCCCGCTGCATCCGCAGGATCTGAGCGAGCCGCTCCACGTCCTGCGGGCTGAACTTCCGGTAACCGGAGGCCGTGCGCCGGGGCTCGACGAGCCCCTCGGCCTCCAGGAACCGGATCTTGGAAATGGTCACTTCGGGAAACTCGTCACGCAGTTGGTTCAGCACCGTCCCGATGCTGACCAGCCGGTCGCCCGCGGTGGCGGTGCCGTGTCCGGCACCGCCCGTCGGTGTTCGCAGCATGGACCTTCCCTGAAGGCTTCCCGGAGGCGTCACACGCCCCGCTGGCTCGAGTAGAAGACCAGCCGGTACTTGCCGATCTGCACCTCGTCGCCGTTGGACAGAACGACCGATTCGATCGGCTCACGGTTGACGTACGTGCCGTTGAGGCTGCCGACATCGGCGACCGTGAAGCTGCCGTCCTGCGCCCGCCGGAACTCCACATGGCGCCGCGACACGGTGAAGTCGTCGAGGAAGATGTCGCTCTGCGGGTGACGGCCGGCCGTGGTCAGCTCGCCGTCCAGCAGGAAGCGGCTGCCCGAGTTCGGGCCACGGCGCACGACGAGCAGCGCCGATCCGGCCGGCAGCGCCTCGACGGCCGCCAGGGCCTCGGGCGACAGGGACGGCATCGCGGTCTGACCGGTGACCTCGGCGTCGTACGCCTCGAGGCCGGAGATCGAGATCGTCGACGTCGTCTCGGACGCGCGCTCCACGGGCGCCCCGCCCCGCAGCGGCGTGCCGCAGTGGGAGCAGAAACGGCTGTCCGCGGCGTTGCGGTGACCGCACCTCGTACACACCGGCATGGACGCATCCTCCTGCCGCGGCTGACCCGCGGAGGTCTGGGTCGCATACGGATCGGGGGTGAACCCTCCACCCGTACTTGAGGTCGATGGCTCTCCGAAACCTATGCGGCCGGCACCGGCAGGGTCAACAGACGACGCGCCCTGGCCGTCGACCTCGTCACGGAAGAGCGGGCGTTCGCCACCCTGCTCCTCGCTCTGGGCGTGGCGCGGCGCGCGGTGCTTGGCGTTGCCGCCGTCCTCGCGTGCGCTCTTGCCGAACAACTTCGCAAAAAAACTCACGGGCGATTCCCCTTGACCGAAACAGACCCGCCCGTGGGGCAGGACGAACCCTGAATGAACACACCTGCCGACCCGGACATCCTCACAACGTCCGTATCCTCCGGACAGTTTCCACCACGCACCACGCTTGTGATGCGGCGACCCCCCGCAACGTCTTGCCCTTGTCGCGCGACCGCCATGCACCCCCGCCTCACTGCGAGGACGACTGAGCGTAGTCAGGCCGCTTCGCAGGTCGCAAGGCATCCACAACGATCTTCTCGGACCGGGCCACGGTCGCGGTGGCCTGCTCCTTCTCCAGTGTCTGGATGACTCCACCGGGGATGTTGAGCGCGGGCTCGAGATCCTCGGGCTTGCCGATGACCTTGAAGACGTACGGAGCGGCCACCTTCGTTCCATCGATCTCTATATCGCCGCCCGCACCCGAGAAGTAGCTGTCCGCAACCACCCGTACGTCGTTGATCTGGATCGCCTCGGCGCCCGCGGCCCGCAGCTCCTGGATCGCGTCGAGCAGCATGTCCGACTCCACCGCCGCCGAGGCGCCCGCGACGGTCAGCGTGATGCCAGGACCTTCGGCACCGACCGTGCCTGCCAGGATGCCGAGCTGCCGCTCCTTCTCCTGGGTCTGCTTGCGGGCCTCCTCGGCCTGGTCCGAACTGGACTCGAGCTCGGAGCGCTGGTTCTCCAGACGCGTCTTCTCGTCCTCCAGGCGCTGCGTGCGGTCGTCGAGCTCGTCGAGGATGCGGACCAGGTCCTCCTGACGAGCACCGCGCAGCGCGCTGTTGTCGCTGGTGGAGCGGACCTGGATGGCAAGACCAAGGCCGAGGACGAACAGCAGCAGGGCGACGATGAGCTGGGCTCGGCTCACCCGCGGCGGCCACAGCCCCGCGGCCAGCCGCTGCCGCCCGGTCAACTGCGGCTCGGGGGTGGCGGGAGTCGCCGGCGTCGCCTTGTCGTCGTCCGGGTTCTGCGGGGTCTCGGGGTGCGCGTCGTTGCTCATCGGCGTCACGCCCGGAACACGTGCCGCCGGATGGCGGCGGCGTTGGAGAAGATCCGGATGCCGAGCACGACGACGACACCGGTCGACAGCTGCGCGCCGACACCCAGCTTGTCGCCGAGGAAGACGATCAGCGCGGCCACCACCACGTTCGACAGGAAGGAGACCACGAAGACCTTGTCGACGAAGATTCCGTCGAGCATGGCACGGAGGCCGCCGAAGACCGCGTCGAGGGCGGCGACCACGGCGATCGGGAGATAGGGCTCGACCACCGCCGGAACCTCGGGCCGGATCAAAAGTCCGACCACCACTCCCACGATCAGGCCCAGTACGGCGATCAAGATGTGCCCTTCCCTGTGTCGGCCGTGGCCTGTCCGGTGGCCTTGGCCGCCCCGGCTCCCCTCGGCTCTGCTGTACGTACGATCAGGCTCGGCGCGGCCGGCAGACGCACCTCGGTCTCGGCCGAGATGCTGGTGCGGATCCCGAAGTTCTCCTGCAGCGCGTGCAGGTACTGGCCGTCGGCGCTGTCCTGGAACGCGGTGCTCAGCCGCTGCCCGTCCCCCACCGCGAGCACCGTGTACGGCGGCACCAGCGGCTTGTTGTCGACCAGTATGGCGTCGCCCGCGGCCCGGATCGCGGACAGCGATGTCAGCCGCTGGCCATTGATCGCGACGGCCTCGGCGCCGGACTCCCACAGACCGTTGACGACCCGCTGCATGTCACGGTCACGGACCCGGCCCGTGTCGGAGAACCCGCTGCTCTCCCGCGGACCCCCGCCACCCTGGTCGGTGTCCTTGGCGTCGTCGACCACGAGCTTCACTCCGGGCCCGTGCACCGGAGTCGCCCCAGAGAGCAGCGCCACCAGCTCGGCCTGGTCACCGCCGTGCTGCTCGAGCGCCTTGCGCTGCCGCTCCCCCACCTCGGCGCGGATCTTCTCGACGTCCTGCTCCAGGGCGTCGGCCGCGGAGGTCTCCGCGTCGATCCGGCCGATCAGCTCCTGCCGCTCCTTGGCGACCACCGGCGCGGAGATCCGCGCCTCTGCGGCGCCCACGGTCACCACGGCCGCGGCAAGCACGAGGCCGGCCGCGAGACCGAGCTTGGCCCGCAGCGTACGCGGCAGCCCGCCGCCCTCGGCCGCGCGCCGGGCCGAAGCCTCCGCGTAGCCGTCGTCGAGCGCGTGGTCCATCACGTTGTTCAGCAGCGACATGGACGCGTCCGGACGCGGTGGTGGTGATCCGGTGCTCCGAACGGGGTGCTGCTGCGACATGCCGCACATCGTCGCACGTCGGGGGTGCTACCGCCGAATGGCCCCACCGAAGAGCCGGGAGGCGTCCCACGGACACCTCCCGGCCCATCCGTCCCAACGGTCAGTGACCTGCGCTGTCGACCACGTTCGACCACTCGTCGAGCAGGGCCTGGGCAGAGGCGTCGTCGGGCCCCTCCGCCCACAGATGGGTGACGGCCTCGGCCGGGTCCGGCAGGACCATCACCCAGCGCCCGTCCGCCTCGACGACCCGCACCCCGTCGGTGGTGTCCACCGACCGGTCGCCGGCCGCCTCCACGACCCGGCGCATCACGAGCCCCTTCACGGCCCACGGCGTCGCCACGTCCCGCCGCAGGACATGCGCCCTCGGGATGCGGGCGTCGATCTGGCTCAGCGTGAGCTGCGTCCGCGCCACGAGCCCGATCAGTCGTACGAACGCGGCGGCGCCGTCGAAGACGCTGCTGAACTCCGGAATGATGAACCCGCCACGACCGTCGCCGCCGAAGATCGTGGACTCCTCCCGGCCGACCCTCGTGAGATCGTCCGGTGAGGTCGTCGTCCACTCCACCTGAGTGCCGTGGTACGCGGCGACCTGCTCCGCGATCCTCGTGGTCGTCACCGGAAGCGCCACCCGACCCGAGCGCCGCTCGGCGGCCACCAGGTCGAGCATGACCAGCAGCGAACGGTCGTCCTCGATGATCCGGCCCCGCTCGTCGACGAGCGAAATCCGCTCGCCCACGGGGTCGAAGCGCACCCCGAACGCGGCGCGCGCGGAGGCGACGATCTCCCCGAGCCGTACGAGCCCGGCCCGCCTGGTCTCCGCCGACTCCGTGGGCCGCGACTCGTCGAGTCCCGGGTTGATCACCAGCGAGTCCACCTGCAGCCGGCCGAGAAGGCTCGGCAGAACGAGCCCCGCACTGCCGTTGGAGGCGTCCACGACGACCTTGAGACCGGCCTCGGCGATCCCGGAGGTGTCGACGTTCCGCAGCAGCGAGCCGGTGTACGAGTCGAAGACGCTCGCCGGGAAGGAGAGGTCGCCGATCTCGCCCGGGAACGCCCGCCTGTACTCCTGACGTGCGAAGACCCGGTCCAGCTTGCGCTGCCCGGCCTGCGACAGGTCCGCACCCCGCTCGTCGAAGAACATGATGTCCACGGAGTCCGGCACACCGGGCGAGGTCCGCAGCATGATTCCGCCGGCGCTTCCCCGCGCGGTCTGCTGCCGCGCCACCGGCAGCGGCACGTTCTCCAGGTCGCGTACGTCGATGGCACTGGCCTGGAGGGCCGAGATCACCGCACGCTTCAGGGCGCGGGCACCCCTGGAGTGGTCACGCGCGGTGGTGACGGTCGCGCCCTTCTTCAGCGTCGTGGCGTACGCACCCGCGAGCCGTACGGCAAGCTCGGGCGTGATCTCCACGTTCAGGATCCCGGAGACCCCGCGTGCCCCGAAGAGATGGGCCTGTCCGCGGGACTCCCAGATGACGGAGGTGTTGACGAAGGCGCCGGCCTCGATGGTCTTGAAGGGATAGACCCGGACGTTCCCCTGGACGATCGATTCTTCACCGACCAGGCATTCGTCCCCGATGACGGCGCCGTCCTCGATCCGGGCGGCCCGCATGACATCGGTGTTCTTCCCGATCACACAGCCGCGCAGATTGCTCTGCTGCCCGATGTAGACGTTGTCGTGGATGACGGCCTTGTGAAGGAAGGCGCCGCTCTTGACGACCACGTTCGAGCCGATGACGGTGTGCTCGCGGATCTCGGCTCCCGCCTCGACCTTCGCGTAGTCGCCGATGTACAGCGGCCCGCGCAGGACGGCCTCGGGAGAGACTTCCGCCCCTTCCGCGACCCACACGCCGGGCGAGATCTCGAAACCGTCGAGCTCGACCTGGACCTTCCCTTCGAGCACGTCGGCCTGCGCCTTCACGTAGCTCTCGTGGGTGCCGACGTCCTCCCAGTAGCCCTCGGCGACATAGCCGTAGATCGGCTTGCCTTCCTTCATGAGCTGCGGGAAGACATCACCCGACCAGTCGACGGACGTGTCGGCCTCGACGTAGTCGAAGACCTCGGGCTCCATCACGTAGATGCCCGTGTTCACCGTGTCCGAGAAGACCTGCCCCCAGGTCGGCTTCTCGAGGAAACGCTCGACCTTTCCTTCCTCGTCCACGATGGTGATGCCGAATTCCAGCGGATTCGGCACACGCGTCAGACAGACGGTGACGAGGGCGCCTTTCGCCTTGTGGAAGGCGATCAGATCGGTGAGGTCGAAGTCGGTGAGTGCGTCTCCCGAGATGACGAGGAAGGCGTCGTCCTTCAGCGCCTCCTCGGCGTTCTTCACACTTCCTGCTGTGCCGAGCGGTTTCTCCTCGTTGGCGTACGTGAGCTCCATACCGAGCTCCTCGCCGTCACCGAAGTAGTTCCTGACGAGCGAAGCGAGAAACTGCACGGTGACGACGGTCTCGGTGAGACCGTGCCTCTTGAGCAGTCGCAGGACATGCTCCATGATCGGCCGGTTGGCGACCGGCAGAAGAGGCTTGGGCATGCTCGAGGTCATGGGACGAAGTCGGGTTCCTTCGCCACCGGCCATCACGACGGCCTTCATGTCGGAAGCGTCCTCCTTGAAGAGACGACGGTCCTGCCGACTTCACCTGTCCGCTCAGTGGCCCTCGGGCGTCCTCGTACATGCCGGCGACGTTGCACGGCACAGGACAGACGGGCTCAATCGGCCGCGGTATCCGCCTTGACGAGTCGACGGACCTGGACCACGTAGAGGATCCCTGCCCACCAATAGAGAGTTGTACCCCATCCGGCGAAGGCCCACCCGAAAACTTCGGCGAGTGACGAAAGCCAGCCCGTTCCGTCACTGAGCAGCAGCAAGGGGAAGGCGTACATCAAGTTGAATGTCGCAGCTTTCCCGAGGAAGTTCACCTGCGGCGGCGGATAGCCGTGCCGGCGGAGGATTCCCACCATCACCAGCAACATCAGCTCGCGGGCGAAAAGGGCGAGTGTCAGCCAGAGCGGCAGGATCTCGCGCCAGGTCAGGCCGACGAGGGTGGAAACGATGTAGAGCCGATCGGCGGCAGGGTCGAGGAGCCGGCCGAGGCTGCTGATCTGGTTCCAGCGCCGGGCGAGCTTCCCGTCGAGATAGTCGCTGACGCCGCTGAGCATCAGCACGAGCAAGGCCCAGCCATCGCTGTTCGGACCGCCGAACACAGGCCGGAGAATCAACCACAGGAAGAGCGGCACGCCGACGAGGCGAGCCATGCTCAGGATGTTGGGGATGGTGAGGACCCGGTCCGTCTGAACTCGAGTCTCCTGGACCTCCACCCGGGGGCCTCCTGTGGGAAACGTGCCAATGATGCCCCCTGACCTTACCCTCAGCCACGACGGACAAGTACACAGGGGTCGACTGTCCGATTTTGAACGCAAAAATGCCTCAACCCCCGGACAAGGTCCGGGGGTTGAGGCTAAAAATTGTTCGGCGGCGTCCTACTCTCCCACAGGGTCCCCCCTGCAGTACCATCGGCGCTGAAAGGCTTAGCTTCCGGGTTCGGAATGTAACCGGGCG
>NZ_JBHWJZ010000048.1:0-52075 GCF_042731085.1 Streptomyces sp. NPDC059875 | reverse complement strand
GGGCCCGGGTCGTTCCCGGGCCCGCCGGCTCTCCTGCCGCTGTGGTGAGGCCATCAGCCCTTGGTCAATTCCTGGAGCGCGATGTTGAGTTGGAGGACGTTGACGCGGGGCTCGCCGATGAAGCCGAGGATGCGGTCGTCGGTGTGGTCGGCGACGAGTTTGTCGACCTGGGCGACGGAGAGGTGGTTCTTCTCCGCGACCCGGTGGACCTGGAGCTCGGCGTACTCCGGGGAGATGTGCGGGTCCAGGCCGGAGCCGGAGGAGGTGACGGCCTCGGCCGGCACGTCCTCGGGCTCGACCGTGTAGTCGGCGGTCGAGTTGTCCTTGACGACTGCCGCCTTGGCGTCCTTCACCCACTGGATCAGATCGACGTTGTCGCCGGAGCGGTTGGTGGCACCGGACAGGATCAGCTTGTACTGGGTGTTGACGCTGTTGGAGCCGAGGCCGTTGGACGGGCGGGGCTGGAACCAGCGCAGGTCGGGCGCCGGTGTCTCCTCGCCGTCCTTGAGCGGCAGGTTGTAGGTCTGGCCGATGAGTTCGGACCCGACGACCTTCCCGCGCGCGCCCTCGATCTCGGAGCCGTTGGCCTTGCCCGGGAAGGCGAGCTGGGCGATGCCGGTGACCGCGAGCGGGTAGAGGACGCCGCAGAGAACGGTGAGGACGAGGAGGGCGCGCAGGCCCGCCCAGAGCACGCGACCGGTGTTCGCTGCTGAGTTGTTCATCGTGGTCAGCCGATTCCGGGGATGAGGGAGAGGAGCAGGTCGATGATCTTGATGCCGATGAACGGGGCGATCAGGCCGCCGAGACCGTAGATCCCGAGGTTCCGGCGGAGCATCGAGTCGGCGCTGGAGGGCCGGTAGCGGACGCCCTTGAGGGCGAGCGGGACCAGCGCGATGATGATCAGCGCGTTGAAGATGACAGCGGAGAGGATCGCCGACTCCGGCGAGGCGAGGCCCATGATGTTGAGCTTGTCGAGCGACGGGTAGGCCACGGCGAACATCGCGGGGATGATCGCGAAGTACTTGGCCACGTCGTTGGCGATCGAGAAGGTGGTGAGCGCGCCCCGGGTGATGAGGAGCTGCTTGCCGATCTCGACGATCTCGATGAGCTTGGTCGGGTTGGAGTCCAGGTCCACCATGTTCCCGGCCTCCTTGGCGGCCGAGGTACCGGTGTTCATGGCCACGCCGACGTCCGCCTGGGCGAGGGCCGGGGCGTCGTTCGTACCGTCGCCGGTCATCGCGACGAGCTTGCCGCCGGCCTGCTCGCGCTTGATGAGGGCCATCTTGTCCTCGGGGGTGGCCTCGGCGAGGAAGTCGTCGACGCCCGCCTCCTCGGCGATGGCCTTGGCGGTCAGCGGGTTGTCACCCGTGATCATGACCGTCTTGATGCCCATGCGGCGCAGCTCGTCGAACCGCTCCCGCATGCCCTCCTTGACGACGTCCTTCAGGTGGATGACGCCGAGGACGCGGGCGCCCTTGTCGTCCTCCGCGGCCACCAGCAGCGGCGTGCCGCCGGCCTGGGAGATCGCGTCCGTGAGGGTCTGGGCGTCCTCGGAGACCTTTCCGCCCCGCTCCTTCACCCAGGCGACGACCGAACCGGTGGCGCCCTTGCGGACCTTGCGGCCGTCGACGTCCACACCCGACATACGGGTCTGGGCGGTGAACGCGATCCACTCGGCGTGGGACAACTCGCCCTGGTGGCGCTCGCGAAGCCCGTACTTCTCCTTCGCGAGAACCACGATGGAGCGGCCCTCGGGCGTCTCGTCGGCGAGCGAGGAGAGCTGGGCTGCGTCGGCCAGTTCGGCCTCGGTGGTGCCCTTGACCGGGACGAACTCGGCGGCCTGCCGGTTGCCCAGCGTGATGGTGCCGGTCTTGTCCAGGAGCAGCGTGGAGACGTCGCCGGCGGCCTCGACCGCGCGGCCCGACATCGCCAGGACGTTGCGCTGAACCAGGCGGTCCATGCCTGCGATGCCGATCGCGGAGAGCAGTGCGCCGATGGTGGTCGGGATGAGGCAGACCAGGAGCGCGGTCAGGACGATCATCGAGGTCTGCTTGTCGGCGCCCGCGTAGATGGCGAACGGCTTCAGCGTGACGACGGCGAGCAGGAAGACGATGGTGAGGGACGCCAGCAGGATGTTGAGGGCGATCTCGTTCGGGGTCTTCTGGCGGGCGGCGCCCTCGACCAGGTTGATCATCCGGTCGATGAAGGTCTCGCCGGGCTTGGTCGTGATCTTGATGACGATCCGGTCGGACAGGACCTTCGTACCGCCGGTGACGGCCGACCGGTCGCCGCCGGACTCGCGGATGACGGGCGCGGACTCGCCGGTGATGGCGGACTCGTCGACGCTGGCGACGCCTTCGACGACGTCACCGTCGCCGGGGATGATGTCGCCGGCCTCGCAGACCACCAGGTCGCCGATGCGCAGCTCCGTGCCCGGGACCCGCTCCTCGCTCGTGCCGACGATCCGGCGCGCGACCGTGTCGGTCTTGGCCTTGCGGAGCGTGTCGGCCTGTGCCTTGCCGCGGCCCTCGGCCACCGCCTCCGCCAGGTTGGCGAAGATCGTGGTCAGCCACAGCCAGGCGGTGATCGCCCAGCCGAACCAGTCGCCCGGCTCCTTGATCGCCAGCACGGTGGTGACCACCGAGCCGATGAGGACCACGAACATGACCGGCGACTTGATCATGACGCGCGGGTCGAGCTTCCTGATCGCGTCCGGGAAGGACTTGATCAGCTGCTTCGGGTCGAACAGTCCGCCGCCGACCCGTCCCGCTGTCGGCTTGTGACCGGTGGGGACGTCGCTGTGCGGGGCCTGCGTGGGAGAGGGTGCGGTGGACATGGTGTCCTGCTGCTTCTTTACGTCGATGGTCATGCCGCGAGCCCTTCGGCGAGCGGTCCCAGCGCCAGGGCCGGGAAGTAGGTCAGACCGGTGATGATCATGATCGTGCCGACCAGGAGGCCGGTGAACAGCGGCTTCTCGGTCCGCAACGTGCCCGCGGTCTCGGGGACGGGCTTCTGCTCGGCGAGTGAGCCGGCCAGCGCGAGGACGAACACCATGGGCAGGAACCGGCCGAGCAGCATCGCGATGCCGATGGTCGAGTTGAACCACTGGGTGTCGGCGTTCAGGCCGGCGAACGCGGAGCCGTTGTTGTTGGCTCCGGAGGTGTAGGCGTAGAGGATCTCGGAGAATCCGTGCGCGCCGCTGTTCGTCATCGAGTTCGCCGGGGTGTCCAGCGCCATCGCCGCGGCGGTGAAGCCGAGCACCAGCGCCGGGGTGACGAGGATGTAGCAGGCCGCGAACTTGATCTCGCGGGTGCCGATCTTCTTGCCCAGGTACTCGGGCGTGCGGCCGACCATCAGACCGGCGATGAACACCGCGATGATCGCCATGATCAGCATGCCGTAGAGGCCGGATCCGACACCGCCGGGCGCGATCTCGCCGAGCTGCATGCCCAGCATGGTGATGCCGCCGCCGAAGCCGGTGAAGGAGGAGTGGAAGGAGTTGACCGCGCCCGTGGAGGTGAGCGTGGTGGCCACCGCGAAGATCGACGAGCCGCCGATGCCGAACCGGGTCTCCTTGCCCTCCATGGCGCCGCCGGCGATGTCGAAGGCCGGTCCGCCGTGGTGGAACTCGGTCCACATCATCAGGGCGGTGAAGCCGAGCCAGATGGTGGCCATCGTCGCCAGGATCGCGTAACCCTGCTTGAGCGAGCCGACCATGCGGCCGAAGGTGCGGGTCAGCGCGAAGGGGATGACGAGGATCAGGAAGATCTCGAAGAGGTTCGAGAGCGGGTTCGGGTTCTCGAAGGGGTGGGCCGAGTTGGCGTTGAAGTAACCGCCACCGTTGGTGCCCAGCTCCTTGATGACCTCCTGGGAGGCGACCGCGCCGCCGTTCCACTGCTGCGTGCCGCCCATGAACTGGCCGACCTCGTGGATTCCGGCGAAGTTCTGGATGGCGCCGCAGGCGACGAGGACCAGGGCGCCCACGACGGAGATCGGGAGCAGGATGCGCACGGTGCCGCGCACCAGGTCGGCCCAGAAGTTGCCGAGCTCACCGGTACGGAACCTGGCGAAGCCGCGCACGAGGGCGACCGCGACCGCGATGCCCACCGCCGCCGAGACGAAGTTCTGCACCGCGAGGCCGCCGGTCTGGACGACATGGCCCATGGCCTGCTCGCCGTAGTACGACTGCCAGTTGGTGTTGGCCACGAAGGACGCGGCCGTGTTGAACGCCTGGTCCGGGTCGATCGAGGCGAAGCCGAGCGAGCCGGGCAGCGATCCCTGCACCCGCTGGAGCAGGTAGAGGAAGAGGACGCTCACCGCGGAGAAGGCGAGGACGCCGCGCAGGTACGCGGGCCAGCGCATCTCCGTGTTCGGGTTGGCACCGATGCCCTTGTAGATCCACTTCTCGACCCGCAGATGCTTGTCGGAGGAGTAGACCCGGGCCATGTGGTCACCGAGCGGCCTGTAGGCAAGACCGAGCGCGGCGATCAGCGCGAGGAGCTGGAGGACACCAGCAAGGACGGGGCTCATATCCGTACTCAGAACCTCTCCGGCTTGACGAGGGCGAGGACGAGATAGCCCAGCAGGGCGGCGGCCACGATCAGACCGACGATGTTCTCGGCAGTCACAGCTTCGCCACCCCCTTGGCGATGAAAGCCACCAGCGCGAAGACCGCGATCGTGGTGACGACGAAGGCCACGTCGGCCATCGTGAGCTCCTGAGTGAAGAACGGATTCTCGGACGAGATGAGCAAAGCGCTGTTTCAGCCATCCACCGCCGCCGTTGACGCCCCCCTAACAGCCTTGACGCCCCTCTTGACGCATCCCCTACGCGGCCCGGCAGCCCACCGCGACGATCCACGCTTTCCTGAATTCAGGACTTCGTGTACTTTCACGGTGTGCTGACTGTTGCCTCCGACATCGAGGTGCTGGCCCGGTTCGGCCGCGCGCTCGCCGACCCGATCCGCTGCCGCATCCTGCTCGCCCTGGGCGAAGCCCCCGCCTACCCCGCCGACCTCGCGGACGCGCTCGGCATCTCCCGCACCCGGCTGTCGAACCACCTGGCCTGCCTGCGCGACTGCGGCCTGGTCGTCACCGTGCCGGACGGCCGCCGCACGCGCTACGAGCTCGCCGACGAACGCCTCGGCCACGCCCTGGACGACCTGCGCACCGCTGTGGTGGCCGTCGAGACCGACCGCACCTGCACCGACGCCGAGGCCAAGGGGTGCTGCTGATGACGGCGGTGTCCCTCGGCCCCGCCCCGACCCGCCGCGACGCGCTGACGCGCCGCATACGGCTGCTGGTCGCGGCGACCATCACGTACAACGTCATCGAGGCCGCTGTCGCGATCACCGCGGGGACGATCGCCTCCTCCACCGCGCTGATCGGCTTCGGCCTGGACTCGGTCATCGAGGTCTCCTCCGCCGCCGCGGTCGCCTGGCAGTTCTCCGCCCGCGAGCACGCGGCGCGCGAGGCCCGCGAGAAGACCACGCTGCGGATCATCGCCGTGTCGTTCTTCGCACTCGCCGCGTACGTCGCCGTCGATGCCGCCCGGGCGCTGGCCGGCGCCGGCGAGGCCGAACGCTCCATTCCCGGCATCGTCATCGCCGCGCTCTCCCTCGCGGTCATGCCCTTCCTGTCCGCCGCCCAGCGCAAGGCGGGACGCGAACTCGGCTCCGCCAGCGCGGTCGCCGACTCCAAGCAGACCCTGCTGTGCACGTACCTGTCGGCCGTGCTCCTGCTCGGCCTGGTCCTCAACGCCACCCTCGGCTGGTCCTGGGCCGACCCCGTCGCCGCCCTGGTCATCGCCGCCGTCGCGGTCAAGGAAGGCCGCGAGGCATGGCAGGGCAGAGGATGCTGCGCGGCCCCGGCCGGCCCGCCGGTTCTGCCTGTCGGCATCGAGTCGGACGCGTGCGGCTGCCGCCCCGGATGCGACTGCTGCGCCTGACGTTCAGTGATCCGGCGACGCGGAGCACGTCCGGTCGTCCGTGCGGATCGATCCGCTCGGGGACGTGGCCGCGCAGGGCAGGGAGACCACCATGGTCAGGCCGCCGCCGGGGGTGTCCTCCGGGGTGAGTGTTCCGCCCATGGCCTCGGTCAGGCCGCGGGCCAGCGCGAGCCCGAGTCCGACGCCCGCGGTGTTGTCCGTGTCGCCGAGCCGTTGGAAGGGCTCGAAGACGCGGTCGCGGTCCGCGGCCGGCAGCCCGGGTCCGCGGTCGACGACACGCAGCTCGACCCGGCCGGCCAGCGTGCCGGCGCCGACGAGGACCGGCAGACCGGGCGGGGAGTGCCGGACCGCGTTGGCGACGAGGTTGGCGACCACCCTTTCGAGCAGCGGCGGGTCGGCGAGGAGGAGCGGCGCCTCCTCCACACCCTGGAGCCTCACCGGACACCCTTCCGGCAGCCCTTCCAGGGCCGTGGGGAGAACCTCGTCCCAGGCGGTGGGGCGCAGATCGAGGGTGAGCGCCCCGGCCTGGAGGCGGCTCATGTCGAGCAGGTTCTCGACGAGTCTGCTGAGCCGGGCCATGGACTCGTCGGCGGTGGCGAGCAGTTCGTCCCGTTCCTCGGCCGTGAACTCCACGTCGGGGCTGCGCAGCGAGGCGACGGCGGCCCAGCCGGCCGCGAGCGGGGTCCGCAGGTCGTGGCTGACGGCGGCGAGGAGGGCGGTGCGCATCCGGTCGGCGGCCTTCACAGGTTCCGCCGCGGCCGCCACCTCGGCGAGGTGTGCCCGTTCGACCGCGGCGGCGACGTGGGCGGCGAACGCGGTCCGTACGCGGCGTTCGGCGGCTTGGAGGGTGCGTCCGCGCAGGACGAGGAAGTCGCCTTCTCCCACGGCGACCTGGCTCGCGGTGGGGTCGTCCACGGGATGGTCGAGCAGTTCGACGGCGTCGGCGCCGAAGGTCTCCCGGGTGCGGGTGAGCAGGGCGGGGACGGTGTGTTCGCCGCGTACGACGGAACCGGCGAGCGCGGAGAGGGTCTCCGCTTCGGCGGTGGCCCGGGCCGCGCGTCTCGACAGCCGCAGTGACCGGTCGACGACCGCCGCGACGACGCCCGCGACCAGGACGAACACCGTGAGCCGGCCCGGGCGTCCGTCGGGGTTCAGAACTTCTCCGGGCGGATGAGTGCGGCCACCAGATAGCCGACGATGCTCAGGGCGACGACGAGACCGACGACGTTCTCGACGCTCATGGACGATCAACTCCCCTTGGAATACGAGCGGATGCGGCGGCGCGGTGGCCGTGCCCCACGAAAGCGGGCGCGGAACGGCCACTCCCCCACCTTGATGTCGCCCTGTCGCGCGGGCGGGAGATTCTGGCGATGCCTTGACGCGTCCTGTACGGGCGGTTCACAAGCCCGGAGGAATTGCCGCGGGCCGGGACCGCCACGCTCCGACCCGTCGACGAGCTTCGTGGGCACTGTCCTGACGCTCTCCTGACGCTTCATCAATCCGCTTTGACGGCTCCTTGACGACACGATGCGACGCCTCGTCAGAGGCTCGTCAAAGCGGTGGTCTCCCTGCCGTCATCCGGCCGTCGAGCGTCTAGATTCGCCTTCGGTCGCTCACCGGACCGTGGACGTCAGTGGCCTGACCGTTCACGGCCCGCGAGGGCGCGGACCGCCCCTCCCATCCGGCGTCCGCGCCCTCGCACCGCGATCGCGCTGTCCGTCCACAGCCGCGCTCGTGGGCGCCGGGACACATGTCCCGCGCACCGACGGGCCGTGGGGCGGCGGCCCTCCCCCTGGGACTTCGTCCCGGGAGGTGCCCCCAGCCGTTCCTCCTCCGGCCTCCGCCGTGCGGACGGCCGGGCTTCCCAGAAGGTCTCCGCGATGCATTCCGCCGCGCCCCGACAGGCCCCCTCGCCTGCCGCACCGCCCGCTCCGCCCCGCCACCCGGCCCCCCGATTCCGGCGCCACCGCCGACGGTCGGTGCAGGGCGGCCTGCTCGACCCGGTGCAGATGGTGAAGTCCTTCCCGGACGCGCTGCGCAAGCTGCATCCCCGCGCGCTCGTCCGAAAACCGGTGCTGTTCGTGGTGGGCGTCGGCTCGTTGCTCACCACGCTCTCCGCCCTGCTCGACCCGTCCGTGTTCACCTGGACCATCAGCGTCTGGCTCTGGCTGACCGTGGTCTTCGCGAACCTCGCGGAGGCCGTCGCCGAGGGCCGGGGCCGCGCGCAGGCCGAGTCGCTGCGCAGGGCGCGTACGGACACGGTCGCTCTACGCCTGCGCCACTGGCGGTACGGCGTGGATGTCGACCGGGCCGCGACGGAGGCCGTCGCGGCGACCGACCTGAGGCAGTTCGACTTCGTGCTCGTCGAGGCCGGCGAGCTGATCCCGGCGGACGGCGACGTCGTCGACGGGATCGCCTCCGTCGACGAGTCCGCGGTGACCGGCGAGTCCGCGCCGGTGATCCGTGAGGCGGGCGGCGACCGCTCCGGAGTCACGGGCGGAACAACGGTCCTGTCCGACCGGATCGTCGTACGGGTCACCTCTCGGCCCGGTCACTCCTTCATGGACCGGATGATCGCCCTGATCGAGGGCGCGCAACGCCAGAAGACCCCGAACGAGATCGCCCTCAACATCCTGCTCGCCGCCCTGACCGTCGTCTTCGTCCTGGTCGTCGTCGCCCTCGAGCCGATGGCCGGGTTCGCCGGCGCCGCCCCGTCGACGACCGTGCTCGTCGCGCTGCTCGTCACCCTCATCCCCACGACGATCGGAGCGCTGCTCTCGGCGATCGGCATCGCCGGGATGGACCGGCTCGTGCAGCGCAACGTCCTCGCCATGTCCGGCCGGGCCGTCGAGGCGGCCGGTGACGTGAACACCCTGCTCCTCGACAAGACCGGCACCATCACCCTCGGCAACCGCGAGGCCGCCGTCTTCATCCCGCTCCCCGGAGTGGAGGAACCGCTCCTCGCCGACGCCGCCCAGCTCTCCTCGCTCGCCGACGAGACCCCCGAGGGCCGATCGGTGATCGCCCTCGCGACGAAGCAGTACGGGCTGAGCGCCCCGGCCGAGGGCGAGTTGGCGAACCCCCGGTTCGTGGAGTTCAGCGCGCAGACCCGGATGAGCGGCATCGACCTGCGCTGGGACGGCGGCGCCTGCCACATCCGCAAGGGAGCCACGGCGCAGGTCGTCGCCTGGGTGGAGATGTACGGGGGTACGGTGCCGGCCGAGGCCCGCACCTGGTCCGACGCGATCGCGGACGCGGGTGGTACGCCGCTGCTCGTCGCCGTCCACGACGCGGACGGCCCCCGGGTCCTCGGCATCGTCCATCTCAAGGACGTGGTGAAGGAGGGGATCCGGGAGCGGTTCGCCGAGCTGCGCCGCATGGGCATCCGAACGGTCATGGTGACCGGCGACAACCCGCTGACCGCGCGGGCGATCGCTCAGGAGGCGGGCGTCGACGACTTCCTCGCCGAGGCCACTCCCGAGGACAAGCTCGCCCTCATCACACGCGAGCAGGAAGGCGGCAAGCTGGTCGCGATGACGGGCGACGGCACCAACGACGCGCCCGCCCTCGCCCAGGCCGATGTGGGCGTCGCGATGAACACGGGCACCTCGGCCGCGAAGGAGGCCGGCAACATGGTCGACCTCGACTCCAATCCGACCAAGCTCATCGAGATCGTCGAGATCGGCAAGCAACTCCTCATCACACGCGGCGCGTTGACGACCTTCTCGATCACGAACGACGTGGCGAAGTACTTCGCGATCATCCCGGCGATGTTCACGGGCGCGTATCCGGGGCTCGAAGCGCTGAACATCATGGGACTGCACAGCCCGACCTCGGCCATCACCTCGGCGATCATCTTCAACGCCCTGATCATCGTCGCCCTGATCCCCCTGGCGCTGCGCGGCGTGCGCTACACCCCGGCGTCCGCGCACGACCTGCTGCGCCGCAACCTGACCGTGTACGGGCTCGGGGGCCTCGTCCTGCCGTTCGTCGGCATCAAGCTGATCGACCTCCTCGTCTCCACGGTCCCCGGCCTGGGGTGAACATCCGTCAGGGCGGCGTCAGAGAAAGCCCGCCGAGCTTGTCCGCGAATGCGGGGCGGGGTTCGATGGACGACATGAACAGCGCGTGGCTCCTGCTCGACCGGCCGCCTCATCAGGCGATGCCGTGTCGCGCGCCCCGCTGTCCGGAGCCGTCCGCCTCGCGCTGACGTGCACTCCGCCGTCCTCGGGGCGCCGTGACCGTACCGGTCCGGCGCCCCTTTCACGTACCACTTCACCTCTCCCTGGACGAACCATGTCTTCTTCCCTGTCCGGACGCACCGTTCTCGTCACCGGAGCGACGACCGGCATCGGCCACCAGACCGCGCGGTTGCTCGCCGAGCGCGGCGCCACGGTCCTGCTGCACGGCCGCACCACCGAGGAAGCGCACGCCGCCGTCGACCGGCTCGTCACCCTGCCCGACGTGCCCGCCGACCGGCTCTGCGCGCACGGGGCGGACTTCTCCCGGCTCGAGGAGGTCGAGCAGCTGGCCGCCCGGGTCCTGGCGGAGCACCCGCACCTCGACGTGCTGGTGAACAACGCGGGCATGGCGGCCCCGGAGCGGCACACCGTCTCCGCCGACGGCAACGAGATCGCCTTCCAGGTCAACTTCCTCGCCCACTACCTCCTCACCGACCTGCTCGAACCCGCCCTGACCAGCGGGCAGGGAGGTCGGGTCGTCAACGTCTCCTCCGCGCTCCACCGGACCGGCTCGATCCAGTGGAGCGACCCCAACCGCACCCGTCGTTACTCCCGGCTCGCCGCCTACGCCCAGTCCCAGCTGGCACTCACGGTCTTCGCCGCCGACCCGCGCGTCACGGCCGTCTCCGTCCACCCCGGCATCTGCGCCACCAGCCTCCTGCCGTTGTACGCCCACGAGGGCGTCGCCCCGGCCGAGGGCGCGGCCCATCTCGTACGGCTCTGCGACCCGGCCGTCGAGATCGTCAACGGCGCCTACTACGACCGCGACCAGCGCGTCGCCCCCGCCCCTGCCGCCCTGGAGAAGCGCACGGTCAGGCGCCTCACCAAGCTCGCCGACCTCCTCGTCGGCCACAGCGCCTGAAAGGAACCGCACCACTCATGTCCAAGCGCGCACGCAAGAAGAAGGCCCGCCGCAAGAAGAAGGCGAACCACGGCCGCAAGGCCGGCCAGCGCTGACCCACTGGGGGGGGCGGCCCGAGCCCCGGGCCGCCCCCCTTCCCCTTCCCGGAGGTTCCTGTGATCCCGCACCCCGCCCAGCAGCCGCCGGCCGCCGCCCGTGCCTTCCCCTCCGGCGCGCCCGGCACCGCGACCCTCGCCGAGCACGTACTCGCCACCGGCCACGGCACGTGGTGGACCGACCGCGCGGAACGCCCCCGCGTGGTCGCGGTCACGTGCGGCGACCACGCCCTCGTGGCCGGCGACCCCACCGCCCTCATTCCGGCCGCGCTCGCCCCGCTGGCAGGTCACTGTGTCGAGGCCCCGGACCGCTTCCTGCCGCTCCTCGGCGCCGCGTTCGATCGCCTCCACCCCTGGGACCGCATGCTCTACATCCACCGTGCGGCCGGGGTACCGCCGCGTGTACCGCGCGGGGTGACGGTGCGCCGGCTCCGCCCCGAGGACGGCCCGGCCATCGCCGCGGCCGACCCCGCGATGGCGTGGATCCACGCCACCTGGGATGGTCCCGCGGCCCTCGCCGACTCGGGGCACGGCTGGGCGGCATTCCGTAAGAGCCGTGTGCTCGCCGTGGCCTGCTCGCGCTTCGCCGGGACCCGGTACGAGGACGTGGCCTGCGCCACCGACCCCGGTGAGCGGCGACAGCATCTCGCCCTCGCCTGCGTCCAGGGCCTGACCTCCGACATCGCCGCCCGCGGCCGGACCGCCACCTGGAGTTGTTCCCGCGACAACCGCGCAAGCCGACTGATCGCCTGGACGGCCGGCTTCCGCCTGGTCCGCGAGTACGTCCATCACACGACCGGACCCGTCGGCGTCAGCAGCGCGTCAAATCTGCGGGCGGCGGCGTAAACACCCCGTTGCCACTCCGATGCCCGGACGGGCGGAGAGCCTAGCGTCGGTGTCATGCAGCCGTCCTGTACTCCGCGACCCCCGACGGGAGCGCCCCACGACACCCTGTACGACGTGGGATGGCCCGGGGAGGCCCGGTACGCGATCGGGTGCGCCGCCCTCCTGCTCGGGGCATCGCTGCTCATCGACGCGGGCGCGCACGGCCTGACCCTGCTTCGTACGGCAGGGTGGATCACCCTGGCGGCAGCCCTGCTGGTGATCCTGCTGCCCGTGCGGGTCAGCGCCGGACCGGGCCGCCTCACGGTCCAGGGACTGTGGGTCACCAGGACGGTAAGGACCGACCGGCTCACGGCGGTCGACTGGCCGGTCGGCATCGCACAACGCGTGGTCCTGACGGACACGGACGGCGTACGGGCCGAGGTCGACCTGCGCGTCCTCGTCTCGAACCCGGCGCTGTGGCTTCGACTCGAAGCCGACGCACGGATCGCCCGGGAGCGCGGCACCCTGGACCGCGGAACCGCCGGACTCGCTCGACTCACCCAGCACATCGAGACAGAGACGACCCGCTCCGTCTTCAAGGTGTCCGGCCTGGACTAGTACGCGCCGGGCGACGTGGTCGTCCGGCAGTGGCCCAGGAGCGCCGCGCCCGGTGTGACGCACTCGACGGCCAGGAGGGGGATCTTGACGCTTTCCTGACGCGTGACCCCGGGCTGGTGACCCGCCCTCTGCTTAGGCTTGCTCGGCTGTCCGCATGACGGCCGAAAGCAGACCCCTACCAGCACCGAGGGACACCCGATGGCGACCACGACCACAACGCGCACCAGCCGACTGCGCGCGTGGATGCTGGAGGGTCTTTCCGACATGGGCAAGGGCCGGCCGTCCGTCCCGAAGCCGGAGCTGGAGCCCGTGCACAAGGGGCAGCGCTGGTGGCGGGTGATGTGTCTGACCGGTGTCGACTACTTCTCCACCCTCGGCTACCAGCCCGGTATCGCGGCCCTGGCCGCCGGGCTGCTCTCCCCCGTGGCGACGATCGTGCTGGTGATCGTGACGCTGGCGGGTGCGCTGCCGGTGTACCGGCGGGTGGCCGAGGAGAGCCCGCGCGGCGAGGGCTCGATCGCGATGCTGTCGCGGCTGCTGTCCTTCTGGAAGGGCAAGCTGTTCGTCCTGACCCTGCTGGGCTTCGCGGCGACCGACTTCCTGATCACCATCACCCTGTCGGCCGCCGACGCCTCCACCCACCTGGTGGAGAACCCTCATCTGGAATCGGCCCTGCACGACAAGCAGGTCCTGATCACCATGGTCCTGATCGCGCTCCTCGGCGCGGTGTTCCTCAAGGGCTTCCTGGAGGCGATCGGCGTCGCCGTCGCCCTCGTCGCCGTCTACCTCGCGCTCAACGCGGTCGTCGTCGTGACCGGCCTGTGGCACGTCGCGACCGAGGGCCACGTGGTCACGGACTGGACCGCCGCCCTCACGACCGAGCACGGCAACGTCTTCGCCATGATCGGTGTCGCCCTGCTCGTCTTCCCGAAGCTCGCGCTCGGCCTGTCCGGGTTCGAGACCGGCGTGGCGGTCATGCCGCACGTCGAGGGCGAGCCGGGCGACACGGAGGAGAAGCCCGCCGGACGCATTCGGGGCACGAAGAAGCTGCTCACGACCGCTGCGCTGATCATGAGCGTCTTCCTGATCACCACCAGCTTCATCACCACCGTCCTCATCCCCCACGAGGAGTTCGAGCCCGGCGGTGACGCCAACGGCCGCGCGCTCGCCTACCTCGCGCACGAGTACCTCGGCAACACCTTCGGCACCGTCTACGACGTCTCGACCATCCTCATCCTTTGGTTCGCGGGCGCCTCCGCGATGGCGGGTCTGCTCAACCTCATGCCCCGCTACCTGCCGAAGTACGGCATGGCCCCGCACTGGGCCCGTGCCGTGCGACCCATGGTCATCGTCTTCACCCTGGTCGGGTTCCTGGTGACGTGGATCTTCGACGCCGACGTGGACGCGCAGGGCGGGGCGTACGCGACCGGTGTCCTGGTCCTGATCTGCTCGGCGGCCATCGCGGTGACGATCGCGGCGCGCAAGGCCGGCCAGCGCGGCTGGACCATCGGCTTCGGCGTCATCTCTGTCGTGTTCCTCTACACGACCGTCGTGAACGTCATCGAGCGTCCCGACGGTGTGAAGATCGGTGCCTGCTTCATCGCCGGCATCATCCTGATCTCGCTCCTCTCCCGGCTCGGCCGCGCGTTCGAGCTGCGCGTCACGCATGTCGAACTCGACGACATGGCGGAGCGGTTCATCCGCGACATCTCCCACCGCACGCCTCGGTTCATCGCGAACGAGCCGGACCAGCGGGACGTCGCCGAATACCGCGAGAAGATCGAGCAGATCCGCACCGACAACGACTTGCCGACCACCGAGGACTTCGTCTTCATCGAGGTCACGGTCACCGATCCCTCCGAGTTCGAGGCCGGTCTGACCGTCCGCGGCGAGGTCATGCACGACCGCTACCGCGTGCTGACCGTCGAGTCCTCCTCCGTCCCCAACGCGTTGGCCGCCCTGCTCCTCTACGCCCGCGACACCACCGGCACCCGCCCCCACGTCTACTTCGAGTGGACCGAGGGCAACCCGTTCGCCAACTTCCTCCGCTTCTTCCTCCTCGGCCAGGGCGAGGTCGCCCCCGTCACCCGCGAGGTGCTGCGGGAGGCGGAGCCCGACCGGGACCGCCGCCCCCGCGTCCACGTCGGCTGAGTCCGGGGCCCCGTCACGGCGCGTGTCCTCCTACGACAGCGGGCGGGCACCGCGCAGGAACTGTTCGGCCGCGGTCTCCAACGCTCAACAGCGCGAACGGCGCTTCGGCAGCCTTGACGATCGCGGTCGCACCCGGCCGGTGCTTGCTGGTGTACATCAGCTCCAGCAGGGCCGGGTTCTCGGTGGCGAAGCGGGTGTAGGCCGTCATGGCGGCCCGTGCGCGCGCATGGAAGTCGTCCGCGCCCGCCAGAGCGGTGCGCAGTACCGAGTCCAGCTGGGCGAACCCGCCCTCGGCCAGGGCGTCGAGCAGGGCCTGGCGGTCCGGAAAGTGCCGGCGCGGCATGACTGACGCCGACCTCCCTGGCGAGATCGCGCAGCAACAACTGGTCCGCCCCCCGCTCCCGCAGACCGCGGCCGGCCGCCCGCCGACTGGCCGACCGCCTCGGGCGGGCGACGCGGCCCCGGCCATGATCCGCCGGACAGGCCCTAGGCGCCGCCAGGGCGGGGCGGGGCTTCATGCAGACGCCGCGCCTGGGTGTCGTAGTCGTCGAGGACTCGTCTGAGCTCTTCCAGCGCCTCCTCGGGGAGATCGGAGGGAGCGGACTCGGCCACGTACCGTGCGGCGGCGACCAGGGCCGCGAACTCGAGGGCGTGCGCGGTCGCGCGCAGGACGCCTGGCCGGGCCCACTCGAGTTGCATGGTCATCCCTTCGACGCCAGGTAGTCCTTGATCTGACCGAGTTCCTGAGCGAAGCCGTCGTAGTCCTCGCGAATGCCGTTGAGGTAGGCGCTCCAGCCGAGGCTGTTCTTCGCGTAGTGGACGGCTTCCTGGATCTCCTCGTCGGTGGCCCCGAACAGCTTCGCGGCCTCGGTGTGGAAGAGCGTGCAGTAACGGCACTTCGTCTCCGAGTGCAACGCGATCCCGATCAGTTCCTTGTACTTGTTCGGGATGAGCGTCTCCCCGAGCTCGATCTTCTTGAAGATCTCCCACTCGGCGTCCAGCAGGTCATCGGGGATTCGGGAGAAGAAATGCGGCACGAGACCCAACGTTTCCTTGATCTCCGCCTCGACCTCGCTCCGGCTCCGGCCCGCCATGGCGACCACTCCTCTCGGTACAGCGCAACCGATACCCCTCCTTCCACGCTAGAGCGGGGCGAAGGCCACAGCGACCGCTGCCGCCGCGGCCGGCCGCGTTGCCCTCGCGAAGGCTACTTCTGAGTCACCCAAGTGATCGGGTACCGTCCGGAGCTGCTCAGTCCGCTTCGATGCTCCCGCCCCGTCTCGAGGACCCATGCCTGCCCGTGCAATCCCCGCCCGCAGTGCCCACCTGGGGCGTCGCTCCGTCGCCGCGGCCACCCTGCGTTCCGCCCGCTTCCGACCGTCTCGAATACCGGGCGGCGGAGCTCTGGTCCCTTGAGATTCCGGATCAGACGCCCAGGCGACACGCCCGCGGTCCCGTACCCGGAGGATCCGGCACCCACCCCGGCCGAGCCCGTCGCCCCGCCAGAGGTCGCCGAGGCGCCGTTGTCGGCCCACGAGATCGAGCTGATACGCGCCTCCGTCTCGGTGGTCGAGCCACTCGCCGCAGACATGACGGTGTATTTCTACGCGATCCTCTTCACCCGCCATCCCGAGGTACGGCCGATGTTCCCGCCGGGGATGGACACCCAGCGTGGCCGCCTGTTGCGCGCGCTGCTGCGCATCGTCGATCTGGTCGACGATCCGGAGAACCTGGTCCGCTTCTGCGGACATCTCGGGCGTGACCATCGCAAATTCGGTGCGCTCCGGGCACACTTCCCCGCCGTGGGCGAATGCCTCCTCGCCTCACTGGCCCGCTACGCCGGTCCCGCCTGGACCGAGGAGATCGCCGCCGCGTGGACCAAGGCGTACGGAACCGTCGCCGACGTCATGATCAGCGCTGCCGAGCAGGACGCGGAGGAACGGCCTGCCGTCTGGCCCGCCACGATCGTGCACCTCGTCCCCCGCGGGCCCGGCATCGCCGAGGTCACCCTGCAGCCCCACCTGCCCTACGAGCATGCCGCCGGTCAGTACGCCAGTATCGAGACCCCCTGGTATCCCAAGCAGTGGCGCTATTACTCCCCCGCCAACGCACCCCGCGAGGACGGCACCCTCACCTTCCACGTACGGGCCGTGCCCGGTGGCTCGGTCAGCAACGCTCTGGTGCACCGGGCCGCGGTGGGCGACGTCGTCCACCTGGGCGCGCCGATGGGCGACATGGTGCTGGACGCCGCCATCCACAGCGACTTGCTGTGCGTGGCCGGCGGTACCGGCCTCGCCCCCATCCGCGCGCTCATCGAAGAGGTCGCTCGACGCGGCGGCCGGCACGAGGTGAACCTCTTCCTCGGCGCCCGCACCGGTGCCGAGCTGTACGGGGTGGACGACATGCTGCGCATGGCCCAGCGGCATCACTGGCTGACGGTCAGGGGTGCGGTCTCCGACGAGTACATCCCCGGGATCCGGGGGTCCCTGCCGGAGGTCCTGGCCGAGTACGGACCGTGGTACCAGCACGACGTCTTCCTCAGTGGTCCGGCCCCGATGGTCACGTCAGCCAGGCAGACCCTCACGGACGGCGGCACGTCGCCGGACCGCATCCATCACGACCCGTTCGACACCCCCGTCCTGGCCACCCCCTGAGGCGGCGGGACTCCAGCCGTTCTCCAGCGGATGGGACGCGTTCCGGCATGGCCTTCGGGCAGGATGGCAGGCGATCTGCGACCTATACCGAGGAGCGCTCATGCAGGTGACTCAGGACCAGGTACTCGCCTGGCGGCTGCGGCAGCAGAGCCTTGCCCCGCGGCGGACGTCTTCTGTCGCGCGGCTGGTGCGGGAGCTCGCGGGGGTGCAGGCACAGGTGGCCTCGTCCGCGGAGCTCGCCCTCGCCACCCGGCAGCTGAAACCGAAGGCCGACGCCGTGGAGAAGGCGCTCGACACGCGCGAGGTGGTCAAGACCTGGGTCATGCGGGGCACGCTGCATCTCGTGGCGGCCGAGCACATGGCGGCCTATCTGTCGCTGATGGCGGCGGCACGGACCTGGGAGAAGCCCGCCTGGCAGCGGACGTTCGGGGTCACGCCGACGCAGATGACGGCCCTCGGCGAGGCCGTCGACGACATCCTCGCCGGCCGGACTCTCACCCGCCAGGAGCTCACCGATGCCCTGGTCGCCCAGGGCAGGTTCGCCTCCCTCGAGGCGCAGCTGACGTCCGGCTGGGGGACGGTGCTCAAGCCGCTGGCCTGGACGGGGAAGCTGTGTCACGGCCCGAACCAGGGCAACCGCATCACCTTCGCCTCGCCGCGCGACCGGGTGCCTGGCTGGTCCGGGACGATCGAGCCGGAGGAGGCGGCCCGCACCGTGATCCCCGCGTACCTGGGGGCGCACGGGCCGGCGACACCGGAGACCTTCGATGCCTGGCTGACGCGCAACGCGCACCGCAAGGCCGCGGTGCGCGGCTGGTTCGCCTCGCTCGGCGAGGAGCTGGCGAAGGTGGAGGTGGACGGGACGGCGTGCTACATGCGTGCCGAGGACGTGGACGCGCTGGCGGCGGCCAAGCCGTCGAAGGACGTACGGCTGCTGGCCGGGTTCGACCAGTACGTGCTGGGGCCGGGCACCTCCGACACGCGCATTCTGCGGGCGGAGCGGCGCAAGGCGGTGAGCCGTACGTCCGGCTGGATCACGCCCGTCGTGGTGTACCAGGGACGGGTCGCCGGGGTGTGGGAGATCACCGACGGGGCCGTGGACGTGCAGTTGTTCTCCGAGAGCCCCAAGGTGCCGAAGGATGCGCTCGAGGCCGAGATCGGGCACCTGGAGGCGTGCAACGGCCGGTCGTACGCGATGTCGGTACGGACGGTCTGAAGCTCGCCCCGGAGTGAACGGCGGCGGGGAGGACGCGGGATCGCCGCTTCCTCCCCGCCGCCGTTTTCGGGTCCTCCGGCGGCCCCAGCGCGGTGACGCGGGGCCGCCCGTCTCGGACCTGGGCGGTCAGCGGGCCAGGGGTCGGCCCGGCATGAAGGCCGACAGCGGGGTGCTGCCGCCGTCCTCGGCCGTCGCCTGCCGCAGCACTGTCAGGACGTCCTCGATGCGTGCGAGTCCCGTCTCTCGGTGCCACAGACCGGTGTTGAGTTCGAGGGCCACGCTCAGGCGGTCGGGCCGGGCCTGGCCGTGGAAGGACATCTCGTAGCGGGCGGTGCCGTGCGAGACGAGTTCGTACTCCGCCGTGATGTCCGGCAGGTCCAGCGGCATCCACATGGCCAGCTGGAGTTCGCAGGTGACCTGGAACAGGGGCTGCCGGCTTCCCGATCGTTCCGGCCGCAGGGCGTCCACCATGTCGGCGATGGGGAGCCGCTGGTGGTCGTACGCGTCGAGGAGCTGGTCGCTGACGCGTCGCTGGAAGTCGGCGAACGACGGGTCTCCCGAGCAGTCGACGCGCAAGGGCAGCACGTTGAGGAAGCAGCCCATGAGCCGGTCGGCGCCGGGCTGGGTGCGGTTCTCGCAGGGGACGCCGATCACGATGTCGTTCTCGCCGCTGAGCCGGTGCAGCACGGTGAGGACGGCGGTGAGGAACACCGTGAAGACCGTGGTCTGCCGGTTCCTGGCCGCTTCCGACATGCCGGAGAACAGTTCCCCGGGTGCCCAGCCCTGGAGGAACTCCCCCACCTGACCGATGTCCACAGTCCGCGGCCGGTCGGTGTCGAGGTGCAGTTCGCGGGCTCCGGTCAGCCGCCGCACCCAGTAGCGGCGCAGGCGTTCGCCCTCCGGTCCGGCGAGCATGGCGCGCTCGTCCGCGACGAGGTCGGCGATCCCGGTGGTGAGCGGCGGCAGCCGGTGGGCGCGTCCTTCGACGCGGGCCCGGTAGAACTCGGACAGCTCCTGCATGAACAGCGTCATCGACACCTCGTCGGTGACAAGGTGGTGGAACAGCAGGTGCAGTACGTGCTCCTCCTCGCCCAGCCGGACCAGGCGGACCTGCAGCAGCGGGCCGCGCTCCAGGTCGAGGGGGGTGTGGGCGGTCTCCTCGCGCAGCCGGGCGGCTTCCCGGGCACGTTCCTCCTGCGATTCCGTTCCGGACAGGTCGATCAGCGGGACGGGCACGTCCAGCTGCGGCACGATGCGCTGGCGGGGTTCGGCGTCGACCTCGACGAAGGTGCTGCGCAGGGCCTCCTGCCGGGCCACGACGTCCGCGACCGCTCCTTGGAGCGCGGCGGTGTCGAGCGGGCCGTGCAGGGTGAGGAGCATCGGCACGGTGTGGGTGAGTGTTCCGGGGTTCTTCTGCTCGGACAGCCAGATCTGGAGCTGGGAGGCGGCGAGCGGGACGAGCCGCTCGGTGTCGGCGACGGGAGGCTGTGGGGCAGCCGTCCGGGCGTCGTCCGGTGCGGGCTCCGTGTCGGCCAGGCTGTCGGTCAACTGGGCGACGCTGCGGACGAGTTCGTCGATCTCCGGGTACATGCGCTGGATCTCGGCGGTCAGCAGCGCGGGTGTGGGGTTCTCGAAGAGGGTGCGCAGGGGCAGTCGTATCGCGAAGGTCTCGCCGATCCGGCCGACGAGCTTCGCGGACAGCATGGAGTGTCCGCCCATGACGAAGAAGTCGTCGTCCGGGCCGACGTCCGGCACGTCCAGCTCCTGCGCCCAGACCTCGCGGATCAGGGAGAGCAGCACGGAGTCGGCCTCCGGCACCCGGCCGGTCTCCTCCTCGTCCCGGTGAGTGTCGTCCTCGTCGGGGAGTTCGACGGCGGTGACGGGGAGGGCGGAGAGCCGAAGGCCGGGGTCCTCGGACCAGGCGCGCAGCACGGCCGCGTACTCGGTGAAGAGGAGGGCGATCTCGTCCGCGGTGAACAGCTCGGTGTCGTACTCGACCCAGGCGCGCAGCCGGCCGGGGCCCAGATCGATCTCGGTGATGGTGTCGAGTCGGCCGCGGGTGCGGTCCACCTCGAAGGGCTCGGCGGCCGCGGCACCGAAGCGTGGCGTGGACACAGGGGAGATGCGGGGCAGGAAGAGGTGCTGGAGGAGGGCGTTGCGGCTGTCGGAGCGGCCGCCGCCGGGGAGTACGGTCTCGACGATCCGGCCGAGGCTGATCCGGCCGTTGCCGGCCGCGGCGGAGACGGCACGGCCGGTGCGGCCGATGAGCTCCTCGAAGCCGGGGTCCGCGGAGGCGTCCAGACGGACGGGTACGGTGTTGGCGAACTGGCCGACGACCTGCTCGAGTTCGGGCAGGTCCCGGCCCGGGACCATGGTGCCGAGGAGGAAGTCGTCGCGGCCGGTGCGGCGGGCGACGAGCCCGGCGAAGGCGGCGAGCGCCGTGACGTAGCCGGAGGTACGGTGCCTCCTGGCGAGGGCGAGCAGCCGGTCGGCGAGGTCGTCGCCGAGGTGGAACTCCACACGGGCGCCCGTGGTGCCCTTCCGCGCGGGTCGTGGGCGGCCCGCACGCAGGTCGAGGACGTCCGGCACGTTCAGCAGGGTCTGCTGCCAGTGGGCCAGCTCCGCGCTCTCGACCGTGTCGCGGGTGTCGCGCTCCCAGACGGCGAAGTCGCCGAACTGCAGGGCGGGTTCGGGGACGGCGGAGATCCGCCCCTCGGTGAACGCCTCGTAGTCGCGGACGATCTCGTCGAGGACGAGAGCGGCGGAGGCGGCGTCGCACACCACGTGGTGGCAGGCGAGGACGAACACCGACGTCCCGTCGTCGGCGTCGATGAGCATGGCTCGCAGCAGCGGGCCCTCGGCGAGGTCGACGGGCCGCTCCACGAAGTCGGTGGCCGCGGCCCGCGTGGCCTCCTCCCGGTGCTCGGGCGGGATGCCGAGCACACTGGCGAACGTCAGCGGGGCCTTGTCGGGCGGAGGCAGCACCCGCATCACCGGAATGCCGTCCGACGCGGGGACCACCGTGCGCAGCGCCTCGTGGCGCGCGACGGCGGCGAGCAGCGCCCGGCCCAGCGCCTCGCGGTCGACGGGGCCGGTCAGCCGCAGCCCGCCGGACTCGGTGTAGAGCGTCCGGCCCGCCTCCATGGTCTCGGCGAACCAGAGCTGGGCCTGGACAGGGGTGAGCGGCAACTGCTCGTGTACGGGGTGCATCTCGGGGGTTCTCCTTGGTCCGTGGTCGTGTGGTCCGGGACTCACTCGTCGTCGAGCGCGGCGAGCATCGCGTCGATCTCGGCCTCGCTCATCCCGGCGAGGGCGGTCTCGCTGTCCGCGGCCAGTCCGGCGCCCGCCGCGTAGGAGCCGATGCCCGTGTCGATCTCGGTGGCCATCTCGCGCAGGCCTGGGTGCTGGAAGAGACCGGCGATGGGCACCTCGCGGCCGAGCCGTTCGCGGATGCGGGAGACCAGCTGAACGACCATCAGGGAGTGCCCGCCGATGTGGAAGAAGTCGTCGTCCAGGCCGACTTGGGGTACACCGAGGAGTTCCTGCCAGATGGCGGCGAGCGCCTTCTCGGTGTCGGTCTCCGGCGGCACATGGACCCGGGCCCGGGCGTCGGGGCCGGCTCCGGGTTCGGGCAGGGCGCGCCGGTCGACCTTGCCGTTGCGGGTGAGGGGGATCGCGTCCAGGGTCTCGTAGACGGTGGGGACCATCCACTCGGGCAGCCCGCGGCCGAGGGCCCTGCGCAGCTCGCGGCCGGTGACCTCCGCCCCTTCGGCCGGGACGACGTAGGCGATCAGCCGCTCGCTGCCGGTGGTGTCGGCCCGGGTGACGACGACGGCGTCGACGATGTCGGGGAGCGCGAGGAGGGCCGAGCGGATCTCGCCGAGTTCGATCCGGTGGCCGCGGATCTTGACCTGGCCGTCGGCGCGTCCGAGGTAGCACAGTTCACCGCCGGGCAGCCGCCGGGCGAGGTCGCCGCTGCGGTACATCCGGGCGCCGGGTTCGGTGCCGAAGGGGTCGGGGAGCATCCGGTCGGCGGTGAGGTCGGGCCGGCCGAGGTAGCCGAGGGCCACGCCGGCCCCGCCGACGAAGAGCTCCCCCGGGACGCCGGGCGGAACGGGGTTCAGGCCCTCGTCGAGGACGTACAGAGCGAGGTCGCGCAGGGGGTCGCCGATGACCGAGTCGATCCCGGCCGCGTCGGCCGCGGTGATGCGCCGGTGGGTGACATGGACGGTGGTCTCGGTGATGCCGTACATGTTGACGAGGAGCGGCGTGCTGTCACCGTACGCGGCGAACCAGTCGGTGAGGGCGGTCGGGTCGAGGGCCTCGCCGCCGAACACCACGCACCTCAGGGCGAGTTCCGGCCTTCGCTCCAGGACGATCCGGCTGACCTGGGCGAAGGAGGACGGCGTCTGGTTGAGGACGGTGACGCGTTCCTCGGCGAGGAGTGCGGCGAACTCGTCGGCGGCGCGGGTCACCCAGTGCGGTACGACGACGAGCCGGCCGCCGTGCAGCAGGGCGCCCCACAGCTCCCAGACGGAGAAGTCGAACGCATGGGAGTGGAACATCGTCCAGACGTCGTCGGGGCCGAAGTCGAAGTGCTCCTCGGCGGAGGTGAAGAGACGCAGCGCGTTGGCGTGGCTGACGACGACGCCCTTGGGTACGCCGGTGGAGCCGGAGGTGTAGATGATGTACGCCGGTGCGCCGGAGTTCACCGCGGGGGCGGCCACGGGTGTGTCGGGGAAGGCGGCGAGGGGGTCGCCGCTCTCGTCGGGGCCTTCATCGAGCAGCAGGACGGGCGGGGCGGAGTCGGGGTAGCGGGCCGCCAGGTCGGAGGTGGTGACGACGGCGGCGCAGCTCGCGTCGGCGAACTGGACGGCGGTGCGCTCGGGCGGGTTGTCGGCGTCGACGGGGACGTACGCGGCACCGGTCTTGAGCACGCCGAGGAGGGCGGCCGGCAGGTCGGCGCACCGGTCGAGGTGGACGCCGACGTTACGGCCGGGGCCCGCGCCGAGGGCGCGCAGCGCGTGGGCGAAGCGGTTGGAGCGGCGGTCCAGGGCCGCGTAGTCCTGCTGTTCGTCCTCGAAGGTGACGGCGGTGCGGGTGGCGTACTTCGCCGCTGTGGCGGCGAACCGCTCGTGGAGGGTGGTGTCGGCGCCGGCCGGTGGGACGGCGGGCGTGCCGAGGAGTCGGACGCGTTCCTGGGCGCCGAGGAGGTCGAGGTCGGCGACGGGGGTGTCGGGGCGCCGGACGGCGTCTTCGAGCAGGCGGTGCATCCGGTCGAAGAACGATCCGAGGGTGCTGTCGTCGAACAGCTCGTCGTTGTACGGGAGATACCCGGTGACGGTGCCGTCCTCGGCCCACAGCTCGGCCATCATGTCGTAGTGCGTCGCGCCGCCGCCGAGGTCGGCGTACTCCACGGTGGTGCCCGGTATGGCCGGTGGCACGGGCGGGGCGTCGCGCAGGCTGAAGGAGGTCTGGAAGACGGGCGTGGAGCCGGGGCTGCGGCGGGTGTTGAGGGCCTGCACCAGCATCTCGAACGGCAGGTCCTGGTGGGCGAAGGCCTCGTTCGACGCCTGGGTGACCCGACGCAGCAGCTCGCGGAACGAGGGGCGGTCGCCGACCTGGACGCGGATGGGCAGCCAGTTGAGGAAGTACCCGATCATCGACTGCACTTCGGGGCGGCTGCGTCCGGCGACGGGGACGCCGACCACGATGTCGTCCTGGCGTATGTGCCGGGACAACGCGGCGAAGTAACCGGCGAGGAAGGCCTGGTGGAGGGTGGCTCCCTCGGCGCCGGCGAGGTCGCGTACGGAGCGGGTGAGGGCGGGGGCGAAGCGGACCGGGTGGAAGCGGCCGCGGGTGCGGCGCTCCGCGGTGCGGGGGCGGTCGAGGGGCAGTTCGAGGAGTTCGGGGGCGTCGGCCAGGGTGTCCCGCCAGAAGTCCAGTTCGCGCTGCAGGTTCTCGCCGGTGAGCGTCTCCCGCTGCCAGTGCGCGAAGTCCGGGTAGTGGAGGGACGGGGCGGCGGGGGCGGGGGTGCCGTCGCGCTCCGAGGCGTACAGGGCGCCGATCTCGTTGAGCAGGATGCCGAGGGACCAGTAGTCGGAGACGATGTGGTGCTGCACGATCAGCAGCAGCCACTCCTGCGCGGCGGTGCGGTAGAGGCGGACGCGCAGGAGCGGCCCGCGCTCCAGGTCGAAGGGTTCGAGGACGGCGTCGGCGGCGCGTTGTTCCGCCTGCCGGCGGGCGTCGGGGTGCTCGGTCAGGTCGTCGACGGTCATCGGGATGTGGACCTGGTCGAGCACGGTCTGCACGGGGCCCTGCGGAGTCTCGGTGAACACGGTCCGCAGCGCCTCGTGCCGCTGCGCGGTGCGCTGCAGGGCGCGGCGCAGGGCGTCGGGGTCGAGCGGCCCGTGCAGCCGAAGAGCCGTCGGCACGTGGAAGACCTCGCGGAACGGCACCAGTCGGTCCATGAACCAGAGACGTTCCTGCTCGTAGGAGAGCGCCAGCCCGGCGGCTCCGGCGGGCCGCCGCCCGATCCCCCGCTCCTGCGGCGGGCCCTCCCCGGCGCCCTCGGCGAGCAGCCGGAGGGCAAGGTCACGTCGTCGCGGATCGAGGGCGGCGAGCCGTCGCGCGACGTCGTCGTCCAGTGTCAGGGCCAGGTCTGTCATGGCGGACTCCATCGGGTGAACCGGGTCTTCGAGGTGGGTGCGGGGGCAGCGGTCAGCGGGCGGTGAAGCCGCCGTCGACGACGAGGCAGGTTCCGGTGACGCCGCCGGCGGTGTCGGCGGCGAGCCAGAGGACGGCTTCGGACACCTCCCGGGCGGTGACCAGGCGGCGCAGTGCGTGGTACGAGGCGGAGCTGCGCTCGTAGTCCTCCAGCGAGCTGCCGATGGACGCGGCGACGGCCGCGGTGCTCTCCGTACGCAGCGCCGGGTCGGCCTCGACGGTGGTCGGGCAGACGGCGTTGACGCGGATACCGAGCCGTCCGTACTCCAGGGCCAGTGCCTTGGTCAGGCCGACGACCGCGTGCTTGGAGGCGACGTAGCTGGAGAACATCTCGAAGGCGACGAGCCCTCCGGTGGAGGCGGTGTTCACGATGGCGCCGCTGCGCCGCTCGGCCATGTGCGGGAGCACGGCGCGGGCGCAGCGCCAGGTGCCGTTGAGGTTGACGTCGATGACGAGCTGCCAGTCCTCCTCGGAGAGTTCGTGCGACATGACGCCGCCGGGGGCGAGCAGTCCGGCGTTGTTGACGAGGACGTCGATGGATCCGAACTCGTCGATTCCGGCGGCCACGGCCGCGTCGACCTGTGTCTGGTCCCGGACGTCGGCGACCGCGGTGACCACCCGGCTGCCGAGGCGGCGGCAGTCGCGCGCCGTCTCCTCCAGAAGCTTGCGGCCCGGCATCGCGTACGGCCCTCCGCTCTCGCGGCCGAGGTCGACGAGCACCAGGTCCGCCCCCTCCTCGGCGAACAGCAGGGCGTGCGAGCGGCCCAGGGCACGGGCCGCACCGGTGATCATGACGGTCTTGTTGTCGGCTCGCCCCATGGCGACGCGCTCCTTCGCATTCGGTCCGCTCGGCGTGGATGTCCGCTAGGCGTGGATGAGGGTGGTGGCCGGTGTGCGGCGCAGTACGCCGGCCAGATCGGTCAGTGCCCGGGTCAGGACGGCGACGGACCGGTGGAGGTCGCCGAGGTCGATGTGTTCGTCGTCGGTGTGGTCGAGGTGGGCGTCGCCCGGGCCGTAGGCGACCATCGGGACCGGCCACTGGTGTTCGATGACGTTCATGTCCGAGGTGCCGGCCTTCAGACGCAGCACCGGGCGTCCGCCGTGCAGCCGGATCGCGTTGCGCAGGGCGCGGGCCACCGGGTCGGAGACGCCACGGCGTACGGCCGGGACGCGTTCGTCCAGGCGCGCCGCGGCGTGCACGGCCGTGTCGTCGACGAACCGCTGGAAGTCGTCGAAGTCGAACCCGGCCGGTACCCGGCAGGTGATGGACGCGGCGGCGTCCCGGATGTCGCCGTCGAGCCGCACCAGCGTGGCGGCGGCCGCGTCGAAGGACACGCCCTCGTGCGGGCCGGAGGCCCGGCGCATGTAGGCGTCGACCCCCCGCCAGAACGCGGCGGCCGCCTCGACGGCGGTCTCCTCGGGGCTGGAGGTGTGCATGGGCGGGCGGCTGACCTCGTACTCGACGCCGACCCGGCCCTTGTAGCCGAGGCACACCCCGTCCCAGCCGCTGGGCTCGCCGATGACGACGGCGTCGGGCGCGGGCAGGGTACGCAGGAGGTGCCGCGCGCCCCGTGAGCCGGGCACCTCCTCACCGACGGCGCCCGCCACGATGACCCGCAGCCGCGGCTCCGCGGCTGCGGCGCGGACGGCGGCGCAGGTCATGGCGGCGAGCGGTCCCTTGGCGTCGACCGTGCCGCGGCCGTAGAGCAGATCACCGACCTGGCAGACCGCGATGTCGCCGGGGACGGTGTCGATGTGTCCGAGGAGCAGCACGGTGGGCCCGTCGGCGGCGCCGATCTCCCCGACGGCATTGCCGACGGCGTCGACCCTGGCCCGCATGCCGAGCCGTTCCATCTGCCCGACCAGGTACGCGGAGGCCCGCTGCTCCCGTCCGGAGACGGACGGAATCCCCACGAGTCCGCGCAGCAGCCGCGCCGGATAGTCGTCGCCCCCGTTCACGCGGTCCCCCTCCTCTCATGGCCTCCCGGGCCCCGGCGCGGTACGCGCGGGCGGGTCCGCGGCGCGCGGGCGGCGTGGTCCGCGCCGTGGGTGACGGGGACGCAGGGCTCGGGGGTGGTCACGCGGGTCTCCGGTAGGTGGTGACGGGGAGGCGCAGGCGGGTGCCGGCGTGGGAGTGCAGCGCCGCGCGGACGGGAGCCGGGCCGTGGCCGGGGGCGACGGCGACCAGGTCCACGCCGCCGGCCAGTGCGTCCGCCGCGGCGCGCAGTTTGTGGCGCATCCGGCCGCGTACGGACGGCGGGAGTTCCACGGCCGGGCCCACCTCCAGGTCGGGGAGCACGGTGTCGGGGCTGTCGGGGTCGCCCAGGACGCCGGGGGCGCGGGTGAGCAGGACGAGGGCGGTGGCGTCCAGGGCGGTGGCGACGGCGGCCGCGGCGCGGTCGGCGTCGACGTTGAGCAGCGTGCCGTCCTCGGTCGCGGCGGGCGGTGACAGCACCGGCAGTTCGCCCGTGGCGAGCAGGGTGCGCAGCAGGCCGGGGTCGACGCGGTCGACGCGGCCGCTGAGGTCGTCGCGGACGATCCGCACCCGGCCGCCGCCGTCGTACACGCGCAGCGCGGTCTTGCGTACCGCGGTCAGCGTGCCGCCGTCCGCGCCGGACAGCCCGGTGGCGGCGATGCCGCGTCGGCGCAGTCCGCTCAGCAGAGCGGGCTTCACCCGCCCGAGCAGGGCCATGGTCAGCGCGTCGAGCGCCGCCGCGTCGGTGCGCCGGGCGCTGGTGCCGTCGGCGGACCGCAGGTGTTCCACGGTGCGGCCGAGCTGACCGCTCAGCCGGTCGGCCTCCGCTCCGCCGCCGTGGACGAGCACGACACGCGTGCCCTGCGCGGTGAGCGCGGCGATGTCGTCGAGGACGGCGTCCCTGTCGATGTCACTGCCCAGTTTCACTACGAGTGTCATCCTGTCCCTCCCTTCACATGGAGTGGTTCACGTCGGGTCGTTCACATGGGCCGGTTCACATGGGGTGCAGGCCGGGGAATGCCAGCCCGGACCGCTCCGGCAGACCGGCGGCGAGATTGGCGCTCTGTACGGCTCCGCCTGCCGCGCCCTTGACGAGGTTGTCGAGTGCCGCGACCGCGACGATCCGGTCGTCGTCGAGGTCGAAGCCGATGTCGCAGTGGTTGGAGCCGAGCAGCATCCGCGGCTCCGGCAGTCGGTGCAGGCCCTGGCGCTGCGCGACGAGCCGTACGAACGGCTCGTCGGTGTACGCCTTCCGGTAGGCGGCCCAGACCTCGGTGCGGGTGACGGCACGGCCCGGGCGGACCTGGGCGACGACCTGGACGCCGCGCACGGCGGGTACGGCCGTGACGGTCATCCGGGCGCGTACGCCGGTGTGCTGGGTGATCTCCGGCTCGTGGCGGTGGCCGACGGGCCCGTAGACGCGCAGGGCGGAGGCCCGTTCGGGGTGGTGACCGGCGAGGCCGGGGGTGTTGCCTGAGCCGCTGGAGCCGGTGCGGGCGTCGACCAGGACGTCGCCGTCCACGAGTGCCGCGTCCGCGAGGGGGCGCAGGGCGAGGATGGCCGCGGTCGCCATGCAGCCGGGCACCGCGATCCGGTCCGCGGTCCGCAGCCGGTCGCGGTAGAGCTCGGGAAGGCCGGGGACGAACGCGGTGGCGCCCGCGGCTCGGGCGGAGGAGCCCGCGCCGTAGTGCCGCCGGGCCGCCTCGGGGTCGTGGATCCGGAAGTCGGGGCTGAGGTCGACCAGGAGCTCGGCCCGCTCGCTCAGTTCGTCGAGCCGGGCGGCGAACTCACCGTGCGGCAGTGCGCTGAACAGGACGTCGACGCGCTCAAGGCGAGCGGGGTCGGTGAAGGCGAGCTCGTCCGTGCCCCGGAGGTTGGGGTGGGCGGTGTGCAGGGGCTTGCCGGTGTGGCGCCGGGACGTCGCCTGGACCAGGTCGAAGGTGGGGTGGCCGAGCAGCAGCCGGGCCAGTTCGCCTCCGACGTAGCCGGCGCCCCCGAGGATGCTGGCTCTCATGGGTTGTCGCTCTCCTGACTCGGTACGGGTCCGGCGGTGAGGGCCTCGCTCAGCAGGGCCTTGCTCAGCAGGGCCTTGCTCAGCGGGGCCTCGCTCAGCACGTGGTCGGCGAAGGCCTCGGCGATGGCGAGGGCGGTGGCCTCGTCGCCGACCGCCGCGCCCCGGAACTCGACGCCGCTGTTGACCTCGTTGACGAGCAGCCGCCCGTCGTCGCTCTCCAGCAGGTCGACCCCGAGCAGTCCGCCGCCGACGGCCTTGGCGGCCCGCAGGGCGAGGTCCTCGAGCTCGGGGGTGAGCGGGCAGCGGCTGGTGCGGGCGCCCCGTGCGACGTTGCCGATCCAGTGCTCTCCCGTCCGGTGGACGGCGGTCACGGCGCGGTCGCCCGCGACGACGACCCGGATGTCGCGCTGGGGCGTGCGGACGAACTCCTGGGCGTAGATGAGCTGTTGCTGCGGTGAGGGGAGGGACTCCTTGAGAGCGAGTACGCCCTCGGCGGCGTCGGCGTCGTTGATCTTGCACAGTCCCCGGCCCCAGGAGCCGTTGACGGGCTTGACCACCGCGGGCAGCCCGACCCGGCGCAGCGCCTCCTCACCAGCGGCCGGGGTGAGGGCCACGGCCGTGGCCGGGACGGGGAGGCCCGCGGCGTGCAGAACCAGCGTGCAGTGGATCTTGCTGTCGCAGACGGCCACGGTCGACGCCGAGTTGACCACCGGAATGCCGAACGCCTCGCACATACGGCTCACTTCGAGGCGCCGGGTGCCGGCGAGGGAGCGGTTGCACGCCACCCGCCACGCCGGTGCCGGGTCGCCGACCCGGTAGCTGAGCGTCCGGTCGTCGATCACGTCGACCGCCACGCCGCGCCTCCGGAACGCTTCGAGCAGCAGCTTCTCCTCGAAGCGCACCCGGGAGGCGATCAGCGCGACAGGCCGGCCGCCACCGGTACCGGCCTCCGCCCCGGTCCTGCTCAGGTCACTCACCCCAGTCCTCTTCGATCTCGGGGGCCAGCGCGAGAGTGACGGGCCCCACCGCGACGACCTCCAGTTCCACTGCGCAGCCGGTGCACACGACGATCTCGGTGACCTCGGTGTCCGCGGCCAGATCGACGCCCGCACCGCAGTCGGGGCAGGCCGCTCGTTCGGTCATGGTGTCCAGAGACATCACACACTCCATATCGAGTCTTGAAGTATCTTGCCCGCTCCGGGCGACTGACTCAATCTAAAAGCTACAGACTCTTCAAAGTCAAGCGAGACTCTATGTAGACTTCAGGGGTCAGCATCACTCTGTGCGTGGAGGGGGACCGAAGTGACTCTTCAAGTCATCGAACCGACCGGCGCGAGAAACAGGGAGGCGAGGGAGCACATACAACTGCCGCTGCGACTCACCGAACTGTTCAACAACGTCGCCTTCACCGGTCCGGACACCTTGGGCAACGGCCGGCTCAACGTATGGGGCAACAGCCTGCCCATCGGCACCCTGCCCACCGGCCGGATCCGGGTCTCCGGCGTCGAGTTCGACGTCTCCGCGCCCGACGGCGTCGCGCCCGACAACGTGCGCTGCACCGGCCAGCTCGTGCACCTTCCGGACGGCACCGCCGCCGACTGGCTGCACCTGCTCGTCACCTCCGAGCGGCGCTGCGAGGAGACCGTTCATCTGCACTACGCCTCCGGAGCCGTGGACCCCGAGTGGATCCGCGTCTCCGACTTCTGGCCCGCCACCGGGCACTTCGGCGAGGTGCTCGCGGCCCGCTCGGCCGGCATGCACTATCCGCACCACATCCAGCACGATCTCGGCGGTCAGGTCTGGTCGGTGCGCGTCCCGGCCGTACGCCGGGAACCCCTGCGCAGTGTGCGGCTGCCCGACAACGCCGCCCTGCACCTCTTCGCCATCACCGTGGAGGGAGTCCGATGACCGTCCTGGGCACTCCAGGCCCCGTCACAGAGGGCATCCAAGGCCCCGTCAGCATCACCCCCACCGGCCCGTACGCGGGCGCGGTGCCCGTGACCTCCTCCCCTGCCTGGTACGACGACCTCTGCAGCTGCCTCCAGGTCGACCTGGTGCACGTGCTGCGGCTCGGCGGCTGGGACCCGCTCCAGGCTCTCGGCAGCGGCTGGCGGCTGCGGGCCGTGCCCGAGGACTGCGAGCCCGTCGAGTTCTTCCACCCCGCGGGGGACGACCTGGCCTCCTCCTTCGGGATCTACCACCCGCTGACCCTGCGGTGGCACCGGCCCGGTGACGACGCCGAGGCCCACGACCAGGTGGCCGCCGCACTCGCCGACGGAGTCGTCCCCATCGTCTCGGTGGACAACTACCATCTGCCGTTCCGCCCGGCCTACCACGACGTGCACGCCGGACACCTCCTGATGGTGACCGGGTACGACCCGGACACCCGCACCTACCGGGTCCTCGACCCGATGCCGCCCGCCTACCGAGGGCCGCTGCCCCGCGAGGTCCTCGAGCGCAGCCGCTCCTCCGCCAACCCGGACGACGGCAGCGATCCCTTCTTCGCCGGGTCCGGGCCCGCCAGGCGCTGGCTGGAGGTCCGCCTCGAGGGGCCGCAGCCGGAACCGACCTGGTCATGGCTGCGCACCGCGCTCAAGACCAACGTCGAGTCGCTGCGCGGCGCGGAGGGGGACGGCCTGCCGGCCCTCGCCGCCTACTTCGACGCCCTGCCCGGCGCCGTCGCCGCCGATGGCGCGGCCCCGCTGCTGCGGACGTACCGCATCGGCTGGCCCGCGCAGGCCGAGGCCGGGCTGCACGCCCGGTTCCTCGCCGAGGCAGCCCGGCGCCTGGGCCGCTTCCGTCTCGCCGAGGCGGGCCGCGCCGTGGAGCTGGTCTCCCACTCCTGGACCGGCGTTCGCATCAGCGCGGCCCATGGCGAGGAGAACCCCGAAGAGGCCGCCCGCCAGGTCGTCGAACACGGCCGCACCCTGCTGCGCAGCTACGAAGCGGCCCTGCACGCGGTCGAGTCCGCGCTGGACCGGCCGTGACCGCCGAACGCGCCACGCACACGCCCACGACCGACGGACCCGAGAGAGACGGAACGACAGGCATGACGGAGCGACCGCACCAGCTCGCGATGCTCGGCGGACCCCGCGCGGTTCCGCCGGAGACAGCCGCGCCCCGGTGGCCGGTGGTCACGCGGGACGACGAGGAGGCCGTGGCCCGGGTCCTGGCCGGCGGGCGGCTGACCGCCACGGCCGAGGGCGAGGAGGAGGTGCCGGGCCTGGAACGGGAGTGGGCCGCCTACACCGGCACCGCGCACTGCGCGGCCGTGGGCTCCGGCACCGCGGCGCTCCAACTGGCCCTCGCCGCGATCGGCGTGGGCCCGGGCGACGAGGTGGTCGTGCCCGCAGTCTCGATGAACGCCACCGCCCTTGCCGTGGTCCAGCAGGGCGCGCGGCCGGTCTTCGCGGACATCGACCCGCAGACGTACACCATGGACGCGGACGCCGTGCGCGCCGTGGCGGGTCCGCGCACCAAGGCGCTGCTCCCGGTCCATCTGCACGGGCTGCCCGCCGACATGGACGCGCTGCGGACGATCGCCGCCGAGCTCGGCGCCGCGGTCGTGGAGGACGCCGCCCAGTCGCACGGAGCCGCCCACCGGGGCCGGCGCACCGGCGCACTGGGGACGGTGGGCTGCTTCAGTCTGCACCCCAGCAAGAACCTGCCCACCTGCGGCGAAGGCGGCCTGCTCACCACCGACGACCCGGAGATTCACGAACGCGTCCTGCGGCTGCGGCAGTTCGGCGAGGACCCGCACCCCCGGCGTACCCGCAGCTATGTGTCCCACACCGCCGGGTGGAACCACCGCATCGGCCCCGTGG
The DNA here is from genome assembly GCF_042731085.1 of Streptomyces sp. NPDC059875. Lineage (NCBI taxonomy): Bacteria > Bacillati > Actinomycetota > Actinomycetes > Kitasatosporales > Streptomycetaceae > Streptomyces > Streptomyces sp. NPDC059875. Next base: position 18,928 of record NZ_JBHWJZ010000048.1, on the reverse strand, counting down.
AGGCGGCGTTCGCGCGCAGTCAGCTCACCCGCCTCGACGAGTACGGCCGCCGCAGGGCGCCCGGGATCCTGGCCTTCCTCGACCGGCTCGCCGCGCTGCCCGGACTACGGGTCCCGGTGGTTCCCGAGGGTTCCGTACACGCCTGGCACATCCTGCGGTTCCGGCTGGACCCGCAGGCCCTGGGACTGGCGGACGAGGACGCCGCCGCGCTGCGCCGGGCACTGCACCGGGCGCTGCGCGCCGAGGGCGTACCGGTGTCGCGTTACCAGGAGGCGCCGCTGCCGGCGCATCCCGCCTTCGCTCCGTACGTCCCGGCCGGCGCGCGGTTCCCGGTGGCCCACGCCGTGCTCACCGACTCCCTGTGCCTGCAGCGGCGCCACCTCGACCCCGACTCCGGTCCGGTGCTCGCCGCGTACGCCGACGGCTTCGAGAAGGTGTGGCAGCACCTCGACCTGATCCGCCGGATGGTGCGCTCGGCCCCGGCCGCCCGCGGCCGGCAGGAGGTGAGCGCCGCATGACCGTCCCCACCACCACCGAGCCGCTGCCGTCCTCCACGGAAGAGGCTTCGTCGGAGTCCACCGAGGAAGCCGCGCTGCGCATCCGCCGCAGCATCGTCGGCATGGCCGCCGGCCGGCAGGGCGCGCACCTGGGCGGCAGCCTGTCCTGCGCGGACATCCTGGCCGTCCTCTACTTCGACGTACTGAGTCTGCCCGGTGACTCGTTCGTGCTGAGCAAGGGCCATGCCGCCCCGGCCCTGTACGCGGCGCTCGCCGCCCGCGGACTGCTCGACGAGGCCGAACTGGACGGGTACGCCTCGCCCGGCAGCCGGCTGTTCGGACATCCGTCCCGCGGACTGCCCGGTGTGGAGTTCGCGACCGGCTCGCTCGGGCACGGTCTGGCGCTCGGCTGCGGTCTGGCGCTCGCCGGGCAGCTCCGAGTCGGCGCCGAGGAACGGGTCTTCGTCCTGATGGGGGACGGCGAGCTGCAGGAGGGTTCCGTGTGGGAGTCCCTGATGTTCGCCGGCCACCGCAAGCTGTCCCGGCTCACCGCGATCGTCGACCGCAACGGCCTGCAGCAGTCCGCCTCCACGGAGGGCTCGCTGTCCCTGGAGCCGCTCGGCGACCGGCTCCGGTCCTTCGGCTGGGAGGTACGGGAGATCGACGGCCACGACCACGGTCCGCTGCGCACGGCGCTCGCCACCCCCTCCGAAAGCGGCCGGCCGGTCGCCGTGGTGGCCCGTACCGTCAAGGGGCGCGGCATCCCGTTCCTGGAGAGCCGGGTGGCGAGCCACTACGCGACGCTGAGCCCGGCACTGCACCGGCGGGCACTTGCGGCGCTCCGCGCCGCGGGGCAGGTGGCCCGGTGACCGCGCCCACGCCCACGTCCGCAGCCGCACCCGCACAGCAGCGGCCCGCGCCCGCCGGTCCCCGGGAGGTGTACCGGGAGGCTCTGACCACGCTCGCCGCGGACGACGAGCGGGTGCTCTGCCTGGACTCCGACCTGGGCGGCCTGGACACCTCCTTCGGCGCCCGGTTCCCGGAGCGCTACATCAGCACCGGTATCGCCGAGGCGAACCTGTTCACCGTGTCGGCGGGGCTCGCCGCACGTGGGCTGCGCCCCTACGCCCACACCATGGCCACGTTCGCCGCGACCCGGGCCGCCGAGCAGCTGAAGCTCGACATCGTCGGTACGGGCCTGCCCGTACGGGTGGTGGCCACCCATGCCGGCCTTTCGGCCGCGCACTTCGGCAGCACGCACTACTGCCTGGAGGACCTGGCCGTCACCCGGGCGTTGCACGGACTGACGGTGGTCGTTCCCGCCGACGCCCGGGAGATCGGCCCCGCCCTGGCGGCGCTGCACGAGCTGGACGGGCCCTCGTACCTCCGGCTCGGGCGGTCGGCGACTCCCCCGGTGCACGGCGAGGCCGTCCCGCCGTTCCGGCTCGGCGAAGCCGTGACCCTGCGCGCCGGGAACGACGTCACGCTGGTCGCGTGCGGTCCGCTCCCGGTGCACTTCGCGCTGGTCGCGGCCGACCGGCTCGCCGAGGACGGGATAGCGGCCCGGGTGCTGCAGATCCACACCCTGGCCCCGTTCGACGAGGCGGCGGTCGCGACCGCGGCCGCCGAGACCGCCGGGCTCGTCACGGTCGAGGAGCACCGGCCGCAGGGCGGTCTCGGCGACGCGGTCGCGCAGGTCGTCGCGGCCCACGCCCCCCGGCCCGTGCTGCGGGTCGCGGTGACGGGCCCGTTGCCCACGCTCGTCGACGACCACGCCGGGCTGCTCGCCGCGACGGGGGTGAGCGCGGAGACCGTCCACGGCGCCGCGCTGCGCGCGCTGGCCCTGGCCCCGCCCGGCGCCGCCCGCCAGGCCCCCGGCCGCCGGGACCGGCCCTGAACCCGGCCCGGGCCCGTCCCGGCTCGTACCCGTCCGACTCACCGATCACGACCGGAAACCCATCGGAAGGCAGGCCCTCATGAGCACGCAGACCACGTCCGCCGGCCAGGCGTCGCAGGACTACGTCGCCGCCCTGTTCGCCCGGCTGTTGGGCGTCACCGCCCCCGGCCCCGACGACGACTTCTTCGTCCTGGGCGGGACCTCGCTCTCGGCGATGGACCTGATCGCGCTGATCGAGCAGGAGCGCGGAGTTCAGCTGCCCGTCCGCGACTTCTACCGCGGCACGTCCGTCGCCGAACTCGCCGCCACCCTCGATCAGCTGTCCGAAGCCTCGGCCTGAACCGGCCGCCCGGCCCCTCCCGGAGGAGACAACAGATGCGCCTTTCGACACCGCCGTTCGCCCCGGCGGACACCGATGTGACGGCCGTGGACTTCCTCGCCTCGACGTACTACACCGAGGGCGACCCGCACGCGCTGTGGACCCACCTGCGGGCCCACGACCCGGTCCATCACTTCACACCGTCCGACGGCCGGGAGCCCTTCTGGGTGGTCACCCGGCACGCGGACGTCAGCCGGGTGCTCAAGGACCACTCGGTCTTCTCCTCCCGGCGCGGGACCATGCTCTGCATCATCGACCTGTCCATGCCGGACATCGCCTCCGACCAGATGATGCCCGACACCGACCCGCCCCGGCACGGCCAGCTGCGCGACCCGCTCAACCGGGTGATGACGCCCAGGGCCGTCGCCGCCCAGGAGGAGACCATCCGCGGCATCGTCCGCGACATGCTCGAACCCGCCCTGGACGGCGAGGTGTTCGACCTGGCGCAGGCCGCGCTGATGTTCCCCATGGCCTTCACCGGCTCCATGATGGGCCTGCCCCGCGAGACCTGGGACCGCATGTCCCGGCTGACCACGATGACCATCGCCTACGACGACCCCGAGTACATGGAGAAGGCGCCCAAGCCCACCCTGCGCCAGGCGCACCACGAGCTGTTCTCCTTCTTCAGCGACGAGATCGCCCGCCGGGACCGTACGGACCCCGGCGACGACCTGATCGGCATCCTGCTGCGGATGAACCTGGAGGGCGAGCCGCTCACCGAGCGCCAGATCATGCTCAACTGCTACAGCCTGCTCCTCGGTGCCAACGTGACCACGCCGCACGTGGTCTCCACGACGGCCCTGGCCATGGCCGAGCACCCCGAGCAGTTGCGGGCCCTGAGGGAGAACCCGCAGCTGCGCGGCACGGCCATGGAGGAGCTGCTGCGCTGGTCGTCGCCCGCCAGCCACTTCATGCGGTACGCGACGGCCGACGTGGAACTCGGCGGGCGGACGATCCGGGCGGGCGACCCGGTCAGCGTCTGGCTGGGCTCGGCCAATCGTGACGAGCGCGTCTTCAAGGACCCGTTCACCTTCGACATCGCCCGTCGGCCCAACCGGCACATCGCGTTCGGGGTCGGACCGCACTACTGCATCGGCTCCGGCCTCGCCCGCCTCGCACTGCGGCTGTTCCTCGACGAGTTCGCCGAGCGGGTCGAGTCGGTCGAGCTCGTCGGCGAACCGGTGCACCTCGCGTCGAACTTCGTGGCCGGCTTCAAGCACATGCCGGTACGGCTGACACCGCGCGCCGGGACGGCTCCGGCACGCTCCTTCGCCGCGGCGGGCGCGGGGGCGGTCGCATGAGCGTCGCCGTCCCCTCCCCCACGTCGGCGAGCTGGCTGGAACGCCGGCGCCGAACGGCCGGTGCGCCGCCTCGGGTGGCGCTGTACTGCTTCCCGTTCGCGGGTGGCTCCGCCACGTACTACCACGCCTGGGCCGAGGAGTTCGGGTCCGACGTGGAGCTGGTGCCGGTGCAACTGCCGGGCCGCGGCGCGCTGATGGCCGAGGAGCCGGTTCCGAGCATGGCCGTGGCCGCCGACCTGGCGGCGGCGGCGATCGCCCGCTCGCCCGTCCCGGCCGCCCTGTTCGGCCACAGCATGGGCGCCATCCTGGCGTTCGAGACGGCGCGCCGGCTGGAGCGCCGTGGATATCCCGTACAGCATCTGTTCGTGTCCGGGCGGCCCTGCCCGACCGTGGTCCGCCCGCCGTCGCCGGTGAGCGACCTGCCGCGCGAGCGGTTCGTGGACATGCTGCGGGACTACGGCGCGGCGCCGGAGGAGGTCCTGGGCCACGACGAACTCCTCGACGTGCTGCTGCCGATGATCCGCGCGGACTTCCACCTCATCGAGAACTACCGGTACGAGCCCGAGATCGGTTCGCCGCCCCCGCTGGCCTGCCCGGTGACGGCCTGGTGCGGCGACCGGGACCCGGAGGTGCCGCCGGAGCTCATGGCGCGTTGGGGACTGGAGACGTCGGGGCCGTTCACGCTGGAGGTGCTCTCCGGCGGTCACTTCTTCCTCACCGAACACCGGACGCGGATCGTGTCCGCGGTGCACGAGCTGCTGCAGGGGGTGGGAAGGTGAACGGCGACGGTCGGCTGGTCATTCTGTGGAGCGCGCCGCGCTGCCGGTCCACCGTGTTCTCGCGCAGCATCGCCGAGCGCGGTGACTTCCTCGTCCTGCACGAGCCGTTCTCGCACCTCACGGACTTCGGCCGGGAGGAGATCGAGGGCGTGGTGTGCCGCACGGAGGCGGAGCTGATCGCGCGGCTGCTCGAACTGGGCCGGGAGCGGCCGGTGTTCGTCAAGGACACGACCGACTTCCGCTACCCGGGCGTGCTGGCGGACGCCCGCTTCCTGAGCGAGGCGCAGCACACCTTCATCGTGCGCGACCCGCGGGAGGCGATCGCCTCCCACTACGGGCTCAACCCCGAGCTCGGGCGGGACGAGATCGGCTTCGCGTGGCTCCGCGAGATCCACGACCGGGTCGTCGGGGCGACGGGCGCCGCGCCGGCCGTCGTCGACGCGGCGGACCTCGTCGCGGCGCCGGCGGACACGCTGCGGGCATACTGTGCCGCGATCGGCGTCCCGTTCCTGGAACATGCCCTGTCGTGGCGTCCGGGCGGGCTGCCCGGCTGGGAGAAGACCGCCCGCTGGCACCGCGACGCGAGCGGCAGCGACACGATCAGCGCCGCCGTCACCAGCCGTCCGCCGCTGGACGTCCCGGGCCATCCGCTGCTCGGCCCGTTCTACCGGCACCACCTCCCGCACTACGAGCACCTGTGGGAACGGCGCCTGCGCGTCTCCTGACGACGCGGCACCGCACCGCACCCGATGCCCCCGGCAGCCCTGCTGCCGGGGGCATCGGCGTGTCGCCCCACCGACAGACGACGACGGCGGCACCGGGCATCGGTGCCGCCGTCGCAGGAGCGAAACGGGTCGGGTCAGGTCAGGGCGCTCGCCAGGGCGCGGACCGTCGGGTGGTCGTAGACGGCGGAGACCGGAAGGGTCGCCGCGAAGCGTTCGTTCAGGCGGCCGATCATCCGCATGACGCGCAGCGAGTCGCCGCCCAGGACGAAGAACGTGTCGTCGCGGCCGACGCGCTCGACGCCCAGGACGTCCGCCCAGACCGCGGCGATCTCACGTTCGAGTTCGCCCTCGGGGGCGCTGTACTCGGCCCGCACGGGGCCCGCGGGACCGCGCCTGCGTACGCCGGTGACGTAGGGCGCGATGTACTCGTTGGCCGGGTCGGGTCCGGCGAGCAGACAGGTCGCCGGCTGCGCGAGGGCGGCCAGCAGAAGCTGCACGCCCCGCGCCGGGTCGATGCCGCGCAGCCCCCGGTGGCGCGCGGCTGCCGCCAGCGGACTGCCCTCGTTCATGCCGGTGCGGTCCCACATGCTCCAGGCGATGCAGCGGACGGTCCGGCCCTGGGCGGTCCAGCGTTCGGCGTAGCCGTCGAGGGCCGCGTTGGCCGCCGCGTACGCGCCGAAGGAGCTGCCCCCGAAGAAGCCGTTGACGGAGGAGAAGAGCACCACCGCCGTGTCGGGCCGTCCGGCGAGGAGCCGCTCGAGGGCCTGGGCGCCGCCCGCCTTGGGCCGCATCATCGCGGCGAGCCCGTCCGTCGTCTCCGCGGCCAGCGTATGGGCGTCGAGCGCCTCCCAGTGGTCGCGCACATCGGCTCCGGCCAGGTGCAGCGCGGCGTCCACCGGCCGGCCCCAGCGCCGCTCGGCAGCCGCCACCGCGGCCTCCAGCGCGGCGTCGTCGGCCGCGTCCACGGCCGCGTACGCGACCTCTCCCAGTTCCCTGAACTCCTCCAGTGCCGCCCGGCGTTCGCCGGTGAGCTCCGACTCCGGGGTGCGGCCGGTGAGCAGCAGCCGGGCGCCGAGCGCGGACAGCAGGTAGCCGGCGACCTCGCGCCCGATCCCGCCGAGACCGCCGGTGACGAGCGCGGTGCCGCCGGGAGGCAGGATCTCGCGGGGGACGGTGAGGGTGCCGGGCTCGGGCACGGGCCGCAGCCGCTGCACATGGGCGACGCCGTCGGCCCGTACGGCGCTGACGTCCTCCCCGGGCGCGCCGCGGACGGCGGCGACGGCCGCCGCGTCGTCGGCGTCGGCGGCGATGTCGACCAGGCGTACGGCGCCGACGGTCTGCTCGGCGCGTGCGGTGCGCACCAGGGCGCTGAGCGCGGCCCGGCCCGGGTCGACGGTGTCGCCGTCGGTGACGGCGGCGGCGTGGCGGGTCAGTACGGTGACCTTGGCGCGCGGGGAGCCGGCCGCCAGGGCGCGCAGCGCGAACAGGACGCCGGTCGCGACGCGTTGCGGATCGGGGGTCCCGGAGAGGTCGGCGGTGTACTCCCAGGCGTGCAGGACGTGCTCGGGTACGCCTCCGAGACCGGCGGCGATGTGGTCGAGCGCGCGGGCGTGCTGGCCGGGGTCGAGCGGGTCGATGGTGACGCCGAGCGCTCCGTCGGTGAGGAACGGGGAGCCGGGCGCGCCCGGCCGGACGACGGCGATCGAACATCCCGGTCCCGTCATGTCGTCGGCGAGGGCGACCGGCAGGGCGCTGCCTTCGGGGGCGTAGACGAGCAGGGCCTCCGCCGGGGGCCGGGCGGCGACGACCTGTTCCGTGCCGCCCTCGTGCCGGTCCTGCCGGACGGGCACCCAGACGGGTTCGAGGAGCCAGCTGCCGTCGGCCTCGTCCTCCGGGGTGGTGTCGTAGCGTCCCTCCGCGTACGCCGTGGCGAGTTCGGCGCGCTGGATCTTGCCGCTGGCGGTCTTCGGGAACTCGTCCTCGGAGAGGGCGATCACGGCGCGCGGGTTCAGGCCGATGTCCCGGGCGAGGGTGGTGGCGATGTCCTGTTCGAGGGTGTCCGGCGCGTGCTCGGCCGGTACGTGGAAGACGACCACGCCGTCCGTGTCGCCGTCCCGTACGGGGCAGGCCGCGGCCCAGGTGGCGCGGACGCCCGGGACGGACTCGACGACTGCCTCGACCTCGTGGGAGGGGTAGTTGGCGCCGTTGACGATGAGCATGTCCTTGCTCCGGCCGGTGAGGGCCAGCCGGCCGTTCAGCAGGAAGCCCAGGTCCCCGGTGTCGAACCAGCCGTCCCCGGTGAAGGAGGACGCGTTGGCGGCGGGGTTGCCGTGGTACTCGCGCAGCAGGGTCGTGCCGGAGATGTGCAGCTGTCCGACGTGGCCCTCGGGCAGTACCCGGCCGTCCTGGTCGACGATGCGCAGGGCGACTCCGGCGACGGGCGCGCCGACGTCGGTGAAGGTGACCGCCCGCTCGGAGTCGTACGGCACCTCGACGAGGTGGGTGTCGAGGGTGGCGGAGTCGACGCTGAAGGTGCCGACGGCGGGGTCGTCGGGGTCGAGCCGGGAGTAAGTGACTCCCGAGGAGGTCTCCGACATGCCCCAGCAGGGCACCATGGCGTCGGCGGGCAGCCCGTGGGGGCGGAGCAGCCGGACGAAGCGGCGGGCGGTGCGGGCGACGACGGCCTCGCCCGCGTTGCAGATGTTGCGCAGGGACGACAGGTCCCAGCTGCCCTGCTCGATGGCGTCGGCGTGCTCGTTCACCAGGGAGAAGGCGAAGTTCGGCGCCCAGGTGTTGCTGGCCTTCCACCGGTCGACCAGGTCCAGCCAGGTCAGCGGCCGGCCGACGACGCTCTCGGTGCGGGCGTTGATGTGCTCGCAGCGCAGGAAGACGTCCCGGACGTTGAACATGACGATGCCGCCGACGTGGTCGAGGGGCATCCAGTTGAGCGCGACGTCGTGCTCGGTGAAGCCGTTGGCGTCGATGGCCGCGTAGGTGCGGGCGACCAGGGAGCGGTTGGCGTGACGGACGCACTTGGGGATGCCGGTGCTTCCCGAGGTGAGCAGGTTCAGCACGTCCTGGTCGGGGGTGACCGGTTCGACGCGTCCCGGCGCGGAGGCCATCAGCTCCTCGACGGCGTGGACGCGGATCTCCGGTTCGTCCCACTGGGCGGCGAGCGAGCGGACCGGCTCGCGCAGGGCGCGGTCGGTGAGGACGAGGGGCCGGTCGAGCAGCGTCCATGCGGCGTGCAGCTTGCGGGTGACGGCGTTCTCGCGCGTGTAGTCGCGTGCCTCGCCCACCGGTGTGGGCAGGAAGCCGCCGAGTACGCAGGCCCAGAAGCCGGTGACGAAGGCGCGGTTGTCGCGGCACTGGAGCAGCACGGAGTCCCCGGGCCGCAGACCGAGTTCCTGGAGGCCGCCCAGGACGCGCAGGCCCTCGTCGAGGAGTTCGGCGTAGGTCTGCCGCTCGTCCGTCCCGTCGGCGCGTACGTAGACCGTTCCGCGTCCGCCGGCGGACGCGGCCGCCTGGAGGAGCGCCTCCTGGAGGGTGCGCGCGGCGCCGGGCGGCACCACGGGTTCGGGTCCCACGGCCAGAGCGGGCCGCGGCGGGGCTTGGGTCATGAGGCTTCCTCCAGGTCGGTGGGCGCGAGGGGCGGCCGGGCGGTCTCCAGTGCCGAGACCACGGCCGCCACGGCCTCCGGCGTCATGTCGTTGACGAAGTAGTGGCCCCCGGGCACGTGGACGACGTCCCGTGGCGGCGCGGTGGTGCGCTCGCCCCAGGCGGCGGCGTCGGCCTCGCTGACGACGGTGTCCGCGTCGCCCCGCACCGGCAGGACGGGGAACGGCAGCGGGGCGGCGTCGGGATCGCCCTGATGGGTCTCCCACAGGGCGAAGTCGGCGCGCAGCAGCGGCAGCAGGAACTCCATGAAGGAGGCGTTGGCGAGCAGCCGTTCGGGGAGGCCGCCGAGCGCGCGGACCCCGTCGAGGAACGCATCGTCGTCCAGGGTGTGCAGCGGCTGCGCGCGGGCCGGCAGGTGCGGGGCCCGGTGTCCGGCTGCGATCAGCAGCCGGGGCGGCTCGGCGCCGCGGCGCACCAGTTCCCGGGCGGTCTCCGCGCCCAGTACGGCGCCCGCGCAGTGCCCGTACACCGCGTACGGCACGGTGGTGTACGGGCGCAGGGCGAGCGCGCACGCGCGGGCGAGCGGTCCGACGCCGGAGGGCAGCGCGTCGCGCGCGCGGTCCTCGCGGCCGGGCGGCTGGACGGCGACGATCTCGATGTCCTCGGGCAGCAGTCCGGGCCAGGAGCGGTAGAGGGAGGCGCCCATTCCGGCGTACGGGAAGCACAGCAGCCGCAGCCGGGGGCGCCCCGGGCGCGCGGCGCGGCGCACCCAGGGCGATTCGGCGGTGAACACGGGCGGTGCGGGAACGCCGGGTGCGGGGACGAGCGTGGTCATGAGGCCCGCCTTCGGGTGATGGCCGGCAGGGCCGGGACGGCGGCCGGCTTGCGGCCCGAAAGGAGCCGTGCGAGCGCCGCGGGCGTGGGGAACAGGAACAGGTCCTGCAGGGACACCTCCAGCGGCACCCGCTGCCTCAGCCGCACCAGCATGCGCCCGGCGTCGAGGGAGCCGCCGCCGAGGTCCATGAAGTCGTCGTCGGCGCCGTAGCGGATCTCGCCGAGGACCTCGGCCCACAGTTCGGCGATCGTCGTCTCCAGTCCCTCCGCGGGGTTCCGGTACGGAGCGCGGACCCGCCACTGCGTCCAGTCCTCGGGAGGCAGGGCGCGGCGGTCGATCTTCTTGTTGGCGTTACGGGGAAGTTCCGCGAGGTGGACGAAGGCGATCGGGATCATGTAGTCGGGCAGCCGCTCGGCGAGGAAGTCCCGCAGCGCGGTGCCCGCGAGCCCGTCGTGGCCCGGCCTGGCCACCAGGCAGGCGACCAGCTGGGTGTCACCGGCCGCGGAGCGGACGGGTACGACGGCGGCCTCCGCGGTGCCCGGGTGGGAGAGCAACGCGGCCTCGACGTCGCCGAGTTCGACCCGGCAGCCGCGGACCTTGACCATGTCGTCGGTCCTGCCGTGGTGTTCCAGCAGTCCGTCGGCGCGGTAGCGGCCGAGGTCGCCGGACCGGTAGAGCCGGCTGCCCGCGGGGCCGTGCGCGTCGGGCCGGAACCGGTCCGCGGTGAGCGCCGGGTCCCCCCAGTAGCCCAGGGCGGCCTCCGGGCTGCCGAACCAGATCTCGCCGAGGGCGCCGACCGGCAGGAGTTCGCCCTCGTCGCCGAGGATCCGCATCCGGACCCCGGGGTTGGCCCGCCCGATGGGCGGCGGGGCGAGCCGGTCCTGCGCCGTCGCGGTGGAGGCGGTCAGGCGCTTCTCCCAGGGCTGCAGCGGGCTGGCGACGAACAGCGCCTCGTGGCAGCCGTAGCCGACGGCCACCTCGAACGGCAGGTCGGAGGGGCCCCATCGGTGCAGCTTCTCGCCGCCCATGATGAGGACCCGTACGGGTGTGTCCGGCGGCCAGGGGAGCCGCTGGAGGCTGTCCCCGATGGAGGTGACGACGAACACGGAGTGGATGCCGCTCGCCACGACCCAGTCCCGGAAGGCGGGCGGGTCGGCGAGGGTGCCGGGCTCGGCGACGTGGACGGTGGCTCCGACGACGAGCATCCGGGCGACCTCGGCCATGGTGGTGCCGAACCCGGTGGGGGTCGTCCAGCTGCCGCGGTCCCCCGGCCCGAGGAGCGTCGCGTCGGCGAACGAGGCGCCGGCGTGGACGATCACCCGGTGCTGGCCGTAGACGGCCTTGGGTTCGCCGGTGGAGCCGGACGTCTGCATGATGTAGGCGAGGTCGTCGGGGCGGACGTCCAGGCCCGGGTCCAGGTCGGGCAGGGCGGCCAGTTCGCCGTCGAGGGTGTCCCTGAGCAGGGTGCGGTCCGGCAGGACCCCGGCGGCGGGGGTGGCGGCGGCCGTGACCACCAGCCGGGGCGGCACCTTGACGAAGACGCTCTCCAGTCGGGCGGCCGGTGCCGCCGGGTCGATCGGGAGGACCACGCCGCCCGCCTTGTGCACGGCGAGGAGTGCCTCGACCCACTCGGCCGAGCGAGGCAGGCTGAGGGCGACGACGTCGCCGCGGCGCAGACCTCGGGCGGTCAGGTGGTGGGCCAGCCGGTTGGCGCGGGCGTTCAGTTCGCCGTACGTGATCCGCTCGGCGCCGCGGACCACGGCGAGGGTGCCGGGCGAACGCCGGGCGTGCTGCTCCACGAGCGTGTGCAGCGCGGCCTGCGGCTCCCAGCGGTCGGGGACGTCGCTGAACTCGTGGAGCAGCTCGTGGGTGTCCTGCTCGTCCAGCATGACGAGCCGGTGGTGCGGAGCGTCCGGGGCGTCGAGTCCGGAGCGCAGCAGCCGGGGGAAGTGGCGGGCCAGCGCGGTGATCGTGCGCCGGGCGAACACGTCGGAGCGGTAGCGGATCTCGGCGGCGCCGCCGGGTGTGATCACCAGCTCGAGCTCGGCCTCCGTGGCCGGGTCGGTGGCCTCCGTCGCGTTCCACTCGGCCGGCAGCGCCGGGCGCAGGGCGACGACGGAGGCGTACGGGCTCGGGCTCTGTTCGGAGACCAGTCGCCCGGCGAGCTGGGCGAGCAGCGGGACGGGCAGCGTCGCCTCGCCCAGCCCGCGTCGCACGCCCTCCGCCACCTGACCGGCGACCGCCCGCAGCCCACCTGTGTAGGTCACCACGGGGAGTACCTCGGCCACGGCCCCCCGGGGCCGGCGCCCCGGCCGTACCCGGTCGGTCTCCACCCCGACCACCAACTCGCCCGACCGCGACCATCGATGCAGCGCCAGCGTCCACGCGGCCACGAGCACCTCGCCCCCGGGCACGGCGCCGACCTGGCCACCGCCGAGCGCGGCGGCCGCGGCGAGGAGGTCGTCGGGAAGGACGAAGCGGTGGCGCGACCAGGCCGGGGGGCGGGCGTGGTCGCCAGGGGCGGGGAGGCGCGGGAGCGCGTTGTCGAACGGCACGCCGAGCAGCTCCTCGCGCAGCCGCGCGAGCTGATCGCCTGTCGGCCGCCCGTACTCGCCCGCCGGAACGGAATCGGGGCCCGCTGCCGGAGCGGACGCGCGGCCCGCCGCCGGGGCCGGCCCGCACAGGTCGGCGAGCCGGGACAGGAGGAGGCCCGCGTCCGCGTGGTCGACGAGCATGCGGTCGAGGACCAGGGAGAGGCGGAGGCCGGACGGGGTGGTGGCGATCAGGGCGCGCGCCAGCGTGGGGCCGCTGCCGCCGGGGTCCTCGTGCTCTCCGGGCTCGCTCTCGAACCGGTCCAGGAGGAGCGTGGCGGCGTCCTCCGGTACGTGCACCCGGCGGACCGTGATCCCCGCCGCGTCGGGGTCGACCACGAGGGACCCGTCGGGCCGCCGCAGGGTCGCCGCGAAACTGTCCGGGTACTCCGCGGCCAGCGTGTGCAGCGCCGCGTCGAGCCGCTCCTCGCCGATGTGCGCGGGCGGTTCGAGGCGCAGGGCGAGCCTGCGTACCCACGAGGTCCGCGCGACGGTGCGGAACCTCTCGAGCGCGGGGTCCACCGCCGTCCTGGCGTCGGCCGGGAACGCCGTTCCTTGGTCGCTCACGGGGTCACTCCCTTCGTCTTCGCTCCGGAACCGTCGTCCGCCAGCAGCGCGGCGACCTCCTCGTCGTCGCGGTTCTCCACCATCGCGAGCACGTCGAGGACGCTCTGCCGACGGCTGCGGGTTCGCTCCAGAAGGGCGTCCACCGCCAGGGCGGTACCGGACACGGTCGGGTTGCGGAAGAAGTCGGCGATGGGCAGTTCGACGCCGAACACGGCCTTGACCTTCGGTGCGATGCGGATCGCCTGGAGGCTGGTGCCGCCGAGGGCGAAGAAGTTGTCGTGGTTGCCGACCCGGGGTGTGGCGAGGAGCGGCTTGAACACCTCCTCGGCGAGGAGCCGTTCGGTCTCCGTGCGCTCGCTGTCGTCCGTGTCGTCGTCCAGCGGCGCGAACTCGACGGCGGGCAGCGCCTTGCGGTCCACCTTGCCGCTGGCGGTGAGCGGGATGTCGTCGAGCGGCACCAGGAACGTGGGGACCATGGTCGGCGGCAGCCGGTCCGCCAGGTTGGTCCGTACGGAGTCCAGGTGCAGCGGGCCGCCCGGCGCTCCGACGACGTACGCGACCAGGAGGTTGTCGCCGCGCGGGCCGGTCACCACATGGGCGACGGCCTGTCCGATCTCGGGGACGGCGAGCAGCGCGGCCTCGACCTCACCGAGCTCGATGCGTACGCCGCGGACCTTGACCTGACGGTCGACCCGCCCGCGGAAGACGATGTCGCCGTCGCTCTGCCAGCCGGCGAGGTCGCCGGTGAGGTACATCCGGGACCCGGGCGGCCCGTAGGGGTCGGGCCGGAAGCGCTCGGCCGTCTGGTCGGGCCGGCCGAGATAGCCGCGGCCGAGGCCGGCGCCGGCGACGGCGAGCTCGCCGCAGGCCGACGGGGGCAGCAGGTCGAGCTTCTCGTCGAGGACGTACGCCCGGTGGTTCCGCATCGCGCGGCCGATCGGCGGAGAGGCGTGCCAGGTGCCCTCGCACCGCTTGGCGATGACGGTGACCGTGGTCTCCGTCGGGCCGTAGCCGTTCCAGAAGGCCCGGCCGCCGGCCGCCCAGCGGGTGGTGAGCTCGCCGCTGAAGGCCTCGCCGCCGACGAAGCAGACCCGCAGCTCGGGGTAGTTCTCCGGGGCGAGCAGATCCATGATCGCCGGGGGGAGGTCGATCACGGTGATGCGCTGCTCGGCGAGGATCCGGTCGAGTACGGAGATGTCCCGGCGTTCGTCCTCGTCGGCGAGGTAGACGCTCGCGCCGGTGAGGAGCGCCCCGAAGAGCTCGAAGACGGAGACGTCGAAGCCGGTGGAGGCGAACGCGAGGAAGCGGTCGTCGGCGGTGAGACCGAACATCTCCTGCGTGGTGCGGACGAAGTTGGTGACGTTGCGGTGCTCGACGAGGACGCCCTTGGGACGGCCCGTGGAGCCGGAGGTGAAGATCGAGTAGGCCAGGTCGGCCGGGTCGGTCAGGACCTCCGGTGCGGCATCCCGCTCCTCCGCGTCGAGGGCCTCGAGATCGATCAGCTGCCAGGAGCCGTCGGGCAGTTCACCCGCGGTCGTGGCGTCCCCGAGGACCACGCGTACCCCGGCGTCCGTGAGGACGGCCTCGTTGCGGGCGGCCGGGTTGCCCAGGTCGAGCGGCACGTAGGCGGCACCGGACTTGAGGACGGCGAGGACGGCCTCCGCGAGTCGCGGGGTGCGGCGCATGGCGACGCCGATGAGCTCGCCGGGGGCGGCGCCGAGTTCGGCGAGCCGGTGGGCCAGGGCGTTGGCCCGGCGGTCCAGTTGGCCGTACGTGAGCGTGCCGTGCGGACCGGTGACCGCGATGCGGTCGGGGTGGGCGGCGGCCGTGCGGGCGAACACCCCGTGCACGGTCTCCGCCTCGTCCGGGTCCGAGGTGTCCGAGTCGCCGGCAGGGACGTTCCAGCGGGTCAGGATGGCGCGCCGCTCGTCCTCGGTGGCCAGCGGGGCGCGGGTGAACGACGCCTCGGGGTCGGCGCAGAGGGTGCGCAGCTGGCCGAGGTAGCGGTCGAGGAAGAGTCTGGCCGTCTCGGGGGCATAGAGGCTGGTGGCGTAACGGACCCTCAGAGCAGGTGCACCGGAGCCGAGTTCCGCGGAGAGGGCGAACTCGAAGGGCGAGCTGCCGGTGTCGAGCTGCTCCAGGGTGATGGTGAGGTCCCCGGCGTCGGCCTGCCGCTGGGCGGGCGGCGTGATCTCGAAGCCGATCTGGACGAGCGGCAGCCTGCCCTGGTCCGGTTCGACTCCGGCTGCGGACAGCAGCTCCTTGAAGGGAAGACCGCCGTGGTCGTCGGCGGCGATCCGGGCCTCGTGCGTGAGGCGGACCAGATCGGAGAAGCCGGTGGCGCCGTCGGTGTCGACACGGACGGGCAGCAGCTGGCCGCAGTCGCCGACCAGCAGGTCGGGGTCGAAGGCGCCGAAGACGTCACCGGGCACCCCGATGAGCAGGTCGGTACGCGAGGTCAGGCGGCCGACCAGCGCGAAGTAGGCGGCGAGCAGCACGTCCTGGTCCGGGACCCCGAGCCGGCCGGCCAGTGCGGCGACGGAGCGGGAGAGCGGTTCGTCCAGGGTGCGCTGCACGGTGCCCGCGGTGAGGTCGAGGACGAGTCCGCGCGGCCGGTCGGGGGCGATCTCGGTGCTCTCCCAGCCGGAGAGGGCACCGCGCCACCAGTTCCAGTGGTCGGACGCCTCCTCGGAGGCCGCCCACTCCCGCTGCCAGGCGGCGTAGGCGCCGAACTGGGGCCGGTCCGACCGGTCCTCGTGCGGTGCGGTGCGGCCGGCGGGGGATCCGCCGGTGCGCACTGCGTAGGCGGCGGCGAGGTCGCGCAGGACGACGTCGGCGGACCGGGGGTCGAAGACCAGGTGGTGGGAGAACCACAGCAGGACGTGCCGGTCCTCGGCGACCTTCAGCAGCCGCAGCCGGACCAGCGGCCCGCCGTCCAGGTCGAAACCGTGGCGCAGTTCCTCACGGGCCAGGGCTTCACAGCGCTCGGGCAGCCGCTCCTCGCCGACCGTCTCGGCGGTGAGCCGGCCACCCGGCCTCCCCCGTACGATCTGCTCGCCGGAGGGGTGGTCGTGCGGGAACACCGACCGGAGCACCGTGTGCCGGTCGAATGTCTCGTCGAGCGCGGCGGACAGCGCGTCCTGGTCCAGGTCGCCGTGCAGCGTGTAGGCGAAGGCAAGGGCGTACCGGCTGTCGCCTGGTGACACCTTGTCGAAGACCCACAGCTGCTCCTGGCGGAAGGTGAGGGGCGACACCCTGGTTCCGCGGTCCACATTGCCGATTCCCTGAAGGAACTGCTCTCGTCGCTCGGCGGGCAGACTTCGCAGCCGGCGCAGGAGCTCGCTCTCTTGTGTCATCGCGGCCTTCCCCCAACTCGGGTTACATGTCGACTTCCATCAACAGTCTTCGTTGATTATGTTGACTGTAGTACGGTGAGGAAAGTCTCGACAAGGGTGAGGCCATGGACTTCAGCATTCTGCGGACAACAGACGAGTTTCGCCGTGAGCTGCGCGAGGTGCTGTACTCGCCTGCCGTCGACGACCTGGTCAATGCGGTCGCGGCGCGGGCGGACGGGATGGACGGCGATGCCCGTGAGCTCTATCGGCACTTGGGCAAACACGGGGTGCTCGCCCCGGCGTGGCCCTCCGAGTACGGCGGAAGGGACGGTGATTTCACCGAGACCGTCGTCCTGATGGAGGAGCTTGTCCAGCGTGGTGTTCCACAGAGTCTCTACTTCATCTCCGTTCAGATTGTAGGGTCGCTCATCCTGCAGTCCGGTACGGAGGAGCAGAAGCTCGCTCTGCTGCCCCGGCTCGCCTCGGGTGACCTCGCGGCGTGCATCCTGTTCACCGAGCCGGACAACGGCTCCGACCTCGCGGGCGTCGTCACGCGCGCCGAGCAGGACGCCCGTACCGGCGAGTGGACGGTGAACGGGCGCAAGAAGTTCAACCTCAAGACCGCCTACGCGGATGTGGCGCTGATCGCCGCCCGCACCGACGACTCGGTCAGCCAGTACGAGGGCATCAGCCTGTTCCTCGCCCCGCTCTCCGCACCTGGGGTGACGGTCCGTCCGCTGCCCAGCCTGGCCGACGAGCAGTTCCACGACGTCTCCCTGGACGGGGTCCGGCTCGACGAGGACGCCGTACTGGGTGCGCCGGGCGAGGGGTGGTCCCTGATCACCGGGATGTTCTCGGCGGAGCGCAGCGGTGTCGACTACTACGCCCGCGGCCTGCACTGGCTGCGGCTGGCCGAGGAGCAGCTGGCCGTGGGCGGCCGGCAGGCGGGTGAGGACGAGGCTTCGGGTCTGGCCCGGCACTGGGCGCGGCTCGACGCCGGGCGGCTGCTCACCAGCCGTGCGCTGCAGCGCCTGCAGGAGCGGGAGCCGGACATCGCCGAGGCGTCGCTGGCCAAATGGCACAACTCCGACACCGCGCAGAAGATCGCGTGGTGGTCCCTGGAGCGCCTGGGTCTGCCGGTCGCGGCGGGCGGACCGCAGTCCTCGCCCACCGAGGTACTGGAGGCGGCCTACCGCGAGGCGGCCGGCATGACCATCTCCGGCGGCGCCTCCGAGGTGCTGCTGGAAATCGTGGCAGGCGCCCGCCTGCATCACGAGTCCGACCACGATCACGCCCATGCCGGCAGGAGGCAGCGCTGACCATGGACCTGCATCAGGATCCGATCCAGAGCCGGATCGCCGACGCCGTCGCCCTCGCCCTCACCCATACCGGGGAGGCGCGGCGCGAACTGGCCGCGGTCGGCGTGCCGGCCATCGGGCTGCCGGTCCCCCTCGGCGGCATGGGGCTCGGCCTGACCGCGGACATCGCGGTCAACCGGGAACTCGGCCGCGCCCTGGAGACCGTGCCGGAGCTGCGCGAGACCGTACTGTGCCTGGAACTCCTCGCGGACGCCGGGGTCGACGGACTGGGGGACGTGCTGTCCCGCATCCACGAGGGCGTGGGTACCGCCGTCAGCATCGGTCTGCACGGACCGACGACCGTACGCCTGGACGGTGACGGGCTGCTGTGGGGCACCAGCGAGACGCTGCCCGCGGCCGACTGGGACATGGCGCTGGTACGGGCCGCCACCGACGGCGGGGGCCACCGCTGGCTCCTGGTGCGGCCGGACGGGGCGACCGTGCACCGTGAGGAGGCCACGCTGCTCGGCGCTCCGGCGGCGCGCTGGCGGTTCGAGGCGGCGGCCGGCCAGCCCGTGCCGGTCGTGGAGGCGCAGCGGCGGCGGGCGGTCGACGCGGCGCGGGTGCGGCAGGCCGCGCTGCTCCTCGGGATCGCGAGCCGGGCCCTGGACACGGCCCGTGCCCATGTGGGCCGGCGCCTCCAGTTCGGCAAGCCGCTCCTCGAGTTCCAGACCGTGAGCCACCGCATCACCACGCTTCTCGGCGACGCCGACGGCTGGGAACTGCTGCTCAACGAGACGGCCTGGGCGCACGACCGCGACGCCGGGGCGCCCGCCGCGGCGCCGCAGATCCTCGCGGCGGCGGCGGAGCACGCGCTGAAGGCCGCACGGCTTTCGCTCCAACTGCACGGCGTACGGGGCATGCTGGCGCACTCGGTTCCGGCGACGGCCTACCGGCTGGCGACGGTCGAGGCGGTGCGGCTCGGTCCGCCGGCCGGCCTCTGGCTGGAGGCGGGCCGGGCGAGGCTGGCCGGCGCGAGGGCCTGAGCCGGCCGGTACGAACGAAGGAGCCCTGCCCGGCGTCCACCGGGCAGGGCTCCTTCGTTC
>NZ_JBHWJZ010000047.1:0-52369 GCF_042731085.1 Streptomyces sp. NPDC059875 | reverse complement strand
CGGCCTGGCGCAGGGCGGTGTCAGCTGCGCTGCCGGGCCGCCGCCGGTCGGCCCGCACCGGCCCGGCAACCGGCCCTTCTCAAAGGCCTCTTAGACCTCGTTTCTTATGGTGTGATCGTTCGTTGATCCGTGCATGACGGATCTGGTCAAACGGCTGGTGCCGGACGAGTTGTGGGTGTTGTTCAGGCGGGTGGTGCCGCCGACGGTGGTGATACGTCCGCAGGGCGGTGGCCGACGCCGGGCGGGTGACCGCGAAGCCCTGGCCGCGATCATCTTCGTGGCGGCGTCGGGTTGCACGTGGCGGCAGCTGCCGCCGGTGTTCGGCCCGGCCTGGCCAACGGTCTACCGCAGGTTCGCCCAGTGGAGCCGGGACCGGGTCTGGGCTCGCCTCTACCGCGTGATCCTCGACGAACTCGGAGCGCGGGGCGAGCTGGACTGGTCGCGGTGCGCGATCGACTCCGTTAGCTTGCGGGCTGCAAAAGGGGGCCATTGACGGGACCGAATCCGACCGACCGCGGCAAGCTGGGATCGAAGATCCACCTGATCACCGACCGGAACGGACTGCCGCTGTCCCTGGGCATCTCCGGCGCGAACATGCACGACAGTCTGGGCCTGGAGCCGCTCGTGCGTGCCATCCCGCCCATCCGGTCCCGCCGCGGGCCCCGGCGTCGGCGGCCGGCGAAACTGCACGCGGACAAGGGTTACGACTACGACCACCTGCGCCGATGGCTGCGCCAGCGGAGAATCCGCCACCGCATTGCCCGCAAGGGCGTCGAGTCCTCACAGCGGCTGGGCCGACACCGCTGGGTGGTCGAAAGAACCGTGTCCTGGCTGGCCGGCTGCCGTCGGCTCCACCGCCGCTATGAACGCAAGGCCGAACACTTCCTCGCCTTCGTCGGCATAGCCGCAACCCTCATCGGCTACCGCCGGTTGACGCCTCTGCTCATGGCCCGAGTTGTCGCGGCGCCAGGTCACCACCACTGCGTAAGGATCGAGGACTAGGGCAAGGTCAGCACCCACCACTGTCGCCACGTGCGAAGGGTATGCAGGAAGACGTTCGGACCCCGGCAGACGGGGCGGGCGTAGCGTCTGACAAGGTCGCCGTTCGGGAAGACGAGCCTCTCGCGGTCGACGAGGACAGCTTCATCATCCGTCAGCCGGAGGTGGTGGACGGCATGCGTCTGGGCAGCAGTGCCTATGCCCCGCTCGGCTCCTCCGAGCAGGAGCAGCCGGTCATCTTTGATCGCGAGGCCCGACGGGTCCGAGACCGGCAGGGCGCGGATGCGGAGCATCCCGCTGGGACCCGTTTCGACGAGCGGGGCGCCCGGCCAGTACACGGCGTGGGCGGTGGAATGGGAGATGTTGATGGTGCTGACCTCTGCCACATGATGGTAGGGCGCCGGTGGGCGCATGACCCCTGCCCGGTTGCCCCTACCGTCCCAGCGGGTCAGTCCACCCGCGCTGACGCGGTCACCGCTGTATACCCCTTCGTCGGCGTACCCGGTCCAGAAGCCGGTCCGGTGATCCGCTACCAGATGCGTGAGGCCGGTTCCCAGGGGAAACCGGCGCCGAGAGCGGCCGTCCGGGCCGAGGATCTGGCCGGACAACGCGTTTGGTCTCATGGTGCCGGAGAGGACGAACCCGCCACCCGGAAGGACATCGAAGGCATTCGGGTCCACGGCCACTCCGTGGAGAGTTTGTTCCAGGACCCTGCCCCCGTCATCGATCACGACGAGGGCATCGAAGGGCAGGTTGACGGGTGCTGGAACGTCCCGACCTGCCCACCTGTAGGGGAAACGGGCATCAGGACAGATCAGCCAGAGAGCCCGGCCACGCGAATCGATCGTCGTAGCCAGTACCTTCCGTTCGTCGTACTGCCGAGGCAACAGTGCGTAGGAACGCAGTGCCACCTTCGTCAAGAAGATCACCTCACGGGCGAAGGAATGCGACGCGTTCATGATCACACGCTTGCTCCGGGCTCAGCTACCCAGGGCGATCACCACGACCAGCCAACTCGGCTGCTGAGGGACCACGCCTCAAGTGCCAGGACTCAACAACACACACCTCAACCAAAGGAAACGACGTCTT
Organism: Streptomyces sp. NPDC059875; assembly: GCF_042731085.1. Taxonomy (NCBI): domain Bacteria; kingdom Bacillati; phylum Actinomycetota; class Actinomycetes; order Kitasatosporales; family Streptomycetaceae; genus Streptomyces; species Streptomyces sp. NPDC059875. The sequence continues at coordinate 50,281 of NZ_JBHWJZ010000047.1, read as the reverse complement.
AGGACACCATCCCCTGTCCCTCCAGTTCGGCGAGCCGCACGGTGCAGAGCCCCCCGCGCTCGGCTTTCACCTCCGTCACCTTCAGCTGTGTACCTGGCGCGAGGATGTACTCCTCTTCGCCGGTGAACGCGGAGAACCGGCGGATCCCCACCGCCCGCGCCGGTGTGACCTCGAACAAGGTGCGCTTGCCACGACTTCCGAGGAACGCCCGGGCCACGCTCAACTCGGACGTGCACGACGAGACACCCCACCACGTCACCGTCCGCCCCACCGGATACTGGGACCGCAGATCCAACGCCACGCCTCGCCACAAAGGCCGCTTCTGTGCCGGCAAGGCCGCCACCGCCGAGAACAACAGCCGCAGGTACGGCAGGTAGGGCACCAGCCGCTCCCGGTCCGCCGAGCGCAGCACGGCGTTGATCTCGCGGTAGAACACCGACTCGCACGTGTACAGGTACAGAGCCGAGATCGCGTCGGCCGACAGTCCGTCCCCGCTCATCCCCTCACCGGACAACCCACCCCCAGCCACCGCCTTCGCAGCCTTGTCTTCCCCGAACCGAATCGAGCGCTCGATGTGCCCGTCCAGATGTGCGAGCACTCCCGACACCGGCTCGGCGGCCTTGCGGAAATCCATCAGCGGCGTGTCGAACACACCGGTGATCGGCGGCAGGACAAGCCCCTCGTCCTTGACGCTCGTGAGCCGCTCCAGATACAGCTGGTGCAGCTCCATCGTCGACGCGATGAACGCCCCCATCCGCTCCGCGACGCCACCACCCTCGGACCCGCCGGGCATCGCCGTCTCCTGGTCCCAGCCCTTCCGGGGCAGCCAGTCGACCGGCTCGGCCCCGACGACCGCCAGGGCATCGTTCACCTGGGAGAAGTGGTCCCCCTCGCAGAAGATGTCCCCCTGCGCGGCTGGATTCGCGTGGTCCAGGTGCCGGACCTCCACCCCCGGGTACTTCTTCTCCAGCCGTTGCACGACCCTCTTCAGGCTCCGGGCATGCGCGCCCCACCAGGCGAACACCACCCCTCGGTCCTCCTCTTCGGCGTCCTGCTTCGCCCGGAGGATCTCCTCGACGATCTGCTCGGCGACGGGCCGCCAGAACGACGTGTGCCGATCGGTCGGCACAGCCCCGTCCGCACTGGCCGTGAGGGACGCGTTCAGCATCAGCACACCCTGGGTGAGCATCGCCTGGAACCACTCCGGCGGCTGAACCGTTTCCTCCTTCTTCAACAAGGCCCGGATGTCGGCGATCGGTGTCTTCCTGGCTATGCCGTACTTCCACATCGCGGCCGCCTTGATGATGCAGCGCATGCTGACCACCCGACCGAACTGAGCGTCTTTCCAGTCGTTGAAGGTGTTGTCGAACATCGCGATGCCGGTCGCGCTCTCCGCCCGCGGATACGGGTTCTGTCCGAAGGCGACCACCTTCCACTTCTGCGGCGGATGCGGCTTCAGCGCCTGGAACGTCAACTCGCGCACCGGAACCACCTCCCCACTGCGCTTAGGACCGATGAAATCGGCAGCGCCCGGCTGCGCCTCGATCACCGGACCCAACAGCGGCAGCCACGGCTCACCACCACCGGTGAACAGCTCGGCCAGCCCCAACGGGTCCCCGGCCGAGGAGCCCGCCTCGCCCGCGGCCGGAACGTCGACATCGCTCACGAGGGCACAACTCCCAGGACTCCAACCGGACGCCCCCTCGGGCGCGCCGGCATGCTGAACGGATTCGACAAGGTCGTCGCCGGCATCCCCGCCCTGTGCGGTGCCGGCCTGCTGGGTGCCGGCGTGCTGGGTGTGCGTGTCAGGAGGAAGGGAAGGCCGCTTGGGCACGTTGATCCGCACCCGCCGGGCGGCCCCCGCGCCCTCGATGTCGTCGAGCTGCCCCTGCACAGCGGCCCGCAACTCGTCGTAGTCGGCGAACCCGTGATCGTGGAAGAGGGTGAAGCCCGTCCACATCAGATTGGCGCACACCTGTGCGGGCACCCGCCCTGTCTGCGCACCCATCCCCACCAGCGCCACCGACCGGATACTGCCGGGCTCCTTGCGGTTGTGCAGATGCACCGCCTGGAACCCGGCCGCGCACGCCAGCGCCACGTTCATGGTCTCGCTGATGTTCTGCGAGGACTGCCGCATGGTCGGCGTCGAGATCAGATACCGCGGCACGGCCGACCCGGACGGGACACATACCGCGCTGCCCACCGGCAGACTCCCGCCGAACCGTTCACGGATCGCCCGCTGCACCCGCACCTGAATACCGGCGCCGAGATACCGCTTGACGACAGCGTCGACCCCACCGTCCATCCGGCCCCGCGCATTGGTGGGGGACACCCACGCGTCGACATCCACATCGAGAAGGGAACCCCGCCGGATCTCGACCCCGGGCGTGTCCGCGAACGCGGACCGCCAGGCCGCCACCACCTCGTCGTTGACGTCGACCAGAACGACCCTCAACGCACCCTCGACAACCACGAATCCACCCCTCCCGCGCAACCTCGAACACACCCGAAGCTACCGCCCCCCACTGACAACACCGACGCCCCGACCCGGCGCCCCGACGGGCCGCCCACGACGAGCCGTCGACACCTCGTGGACTCCTACACCCGCCCGGTGCGCGGCCACGGCAGCCGACGCGAGCTCGACGGAAGCGGCCGTCCGATCCCCGAACGGGGGCGGGCGGATGCTCAGGCCGCGGGGCCGGAGCCGCACCGTTGGTCCGATCCCCGAACAGGGGCCGGCGGATGCTCAGGCCGCGGGGCCGGAGCCGCCCCTTGGTCACGACATGGATCTGCCGGCCGGACCGGTCGATGTTCATCGGGCGTGACTCCGGGAAGCTCGCCGGCCGTTGAGCCGCCGGGGGGACACACCGTCCGCGCGATGGACCCGGCAGCGGCGGGGCGAAAGGCCCGACACCGGTCGGTCCCAGACCACGACGCCCGGCTCGTCTCTGCCCCTTCCACGCGGCCCAGGAGACCGTCTGCGGTGCTGCACCGGCTGCGCGTGCTCAGACGTCCGCCACTACGCCCGTCCGCGGCTTGTGCGACCACATCATCGACGACGCACGCACGGCGGAACCCGCCTTCCACGCGGAGCTCGAACGCCTCGAACCCGCCACCACCGCACGCCCTCCGTACCTGCGCACCGCCCGGTTCTTCCGGCAACCAGCCCGCGAGCGGTTTGAACTGCCGCGAGGCCGGCCGGGAAGCTCCGTGCCGGAGAACGTGAGCACCGAGGTAGCGGGCATGAGGGCGTGCGGGAGCTGACGCGCCGTAAGTGGGCTGGGGACAGCCGGTGCGCACCGGTATGTGCGGCCACGGCTTCGCGTGTGCTGCTGGGACACGAGGGCGACGGACCGGGGCGGATCGCCGGCGCCGGACACGTCGAGCGCGGCCGTGGCGCGCCGGACGCCTGGTGTGTGTGGGGTGCCAGGGGCGCCACCCGCTGTTTAGAGCCACCGGAAGGGCTGTTCGCGGGGCGATTGTTGGCCGGGCTCCCTCCTGCCCTTCCGCGCCCGGGCTTCTAGCATTCGTGACCGCCCCCGCCCGCACCGGCGGGGCGCCCCGAAGAAGCCGCTGACATGTACATGATGCTTCAACTGTTGCCGGCCGCACCACCCCCGCAGCACCAGCGCCTCGATCCACGCAGCAGGTCCGTGACGGCCGCCCGCCCCCGTGGCGCGCCGCACCCCTCGCCCCGCGACAGGACGCACCCGTGCGCCCGCGCTCGCCCGGCACTGACGCACTGGATGGGAGAACCATGAGAGTCCCCCTGCTGGCAAGCGGAGCGATCACCGCTCTGTTCGCCTCGGCCCTGCCCGCACAGGCAGGCCCGTCGTCGATCGTCGACCCGCCCCCGGACAGGATCGTCATCGACATCGCCACGGTGAACGGCTCCGGCTGCCCCCTGGGCACCGCCGCCATCGCCGTGTCCGAGGACAACACCGCCTTCACCGTCACCTACAGCAAGTACCTGGCGCAGGCGGGCGGCAACTCCCTGCCCACGGCAGCCCGCAGGAACTGCCAGCTCAACCTCCTGGTGCACGTGCCCCAGGGATTCACCTACGCGATCGCCAGCGCCGACTACCGCGGCTACGCGTCGCTCCAGCCCGGTGCGAGCAGCACCGAGAAGGCTTCGTACTACTTCCAGGGCTCGCCGAACACCGCGTCCCGGACACACTCCTTCCAAGGCCCCTACGAGGACAACTGGCAGGCCACCGACGACACCGACTGGGCGCAGCTCGTGTGGGCGCCCTGCGGCGTGCAGCGCAACTTCAACATCAACACCGAGCTCCGCGTGAACGCCGGCACGTCGAACCCGGCCACCACCAGCTACATGACCATGGACTCCACCGACGGTGACATCAGCACCATCTACCACCTCGCATGGAAGGAATGCCCCGCAAGCTGACACCAGGTCGCCCCGGACGGGCCCCCTTCCCGTCCGGGGCACCACACCCCCAACAACCCCGACACTCCCCCGGCAGCCCCGGCACCCCGGCGTCCCGGCGTCCCGGCACCCCGATGTCCCCCGCCCTCGAGCAGTCCCGCGGCTCCGCAGCCGGCCTGCCCCCGGCCACGGTGACCCTCCTCACGCAGCAGCGGCAGGCCGGCCATAAGGTGCCCGGCGAGCGCGACCTGTCCACCACCGAGTGCATCCATGTCCGGGCCGACGCCCGTCCACCTACGCACCCGCCTGGAGGAAACCAAGGCCGCCGTCCCGGTCGTCATGGGCGTGCGGGCGGACGGCACCAAGGAGCTGATCGCGACGGCCGACGGCCACCACGAGTCCTCGGAGTCCTGGGCGAGCCTGCTACGGGACCGCCGGCGACGCGGCATGCGGGCTCCCGTCCCCGCCGCCGGCAACGGCGCCCCCGGCTTCCGGAATGCGATCAACCAGGCCTTCCCCGAAACCCGGCACCAAAGGTGCCCGGTTCACAAAACGGCCAACCGCCTCGACAGCCTCCCCAGGCCGGCCCAGCCCGCAGCGAAGAAGGCCATCCAGAACATCCACAACGCCGAGGACCACAGCTGCGCGATGGCCGGCATGGGGATGGAGTCCGCGTCGCCGATGCCCGGGGCGTGCTGCCCGGCCCTGGAGGGTGGCGAGGAGCTCGATCTGCTCGTCAGTCTTCTTCCGTCCCTCCGAGGCGGCATGGATGCGGCGCGCGAGACGGACAACAGCCGGCACGTGCCCGGTTCCCTTGGGGTGGACGGCGGTGGACACCGGCCAGGGCTCGCCGGCCGACCACAGCATGGCACCCGCGACGGAGCCGTCCTTGCGCCCTTCGGGGCGCCGGGACGGGGGTGCAGTCGCGTCGCCGTGCGCCGTACCCGGGAAGGCCGGGGAACAGCGCCTCGGCATCGACGGGACGGGGCCGGGGTGGTGCGGGGCGTGCGGTTCTCCGGAACGACTCCTCGTGGGTGCTGGATGCCGGACAGGCGTCGTGGCTGTGATGCCCCGCACAGGAGCCACGTCACGTCCTAAGAGAGGTAGTACGCAGGCGTCCCGCGATCCCGTGCCCGGGTGGCTTCCGGCAGGCCACTGCGGACATTTGCTATGCGGTGCGGTAGTACGTCACATCCTTGCGCTGTGCTCGGAGAGCCCCTAACCATGGCTGTCGTTCCCGGGGATCCCGGTGCGGACCGGACAGCAGACCATGTCCGCCCGACCGCCCCAGCCGCCTCGCGGAGACACGCTCCGCTTCCGCCGTACCGCATTCGGTCGGCATCCCCACGCCACCCCCAAAGGGAGAGTTACTCGCCTATGACCGCCCCCACGCAGAACACCACCGGCCGCATCGCCCGATTCCGCAAGCTGTCCGTCGCAGGCATAGCCACCGCGGGTGCCGCAGCAGCGGCGCTCACGCTGGCCCCCTCGCCCGCCCAGGCAGCCCCGGTACCGGCGAACGTCCCGGCATCCCAGGTGTCAGCGGCGGACGCTACGGCGGCGAAGAAGGCGAAGAAGCAGTACGCCGACAACCTCGACGGCTGGATCAAGGAAGCCCTGGACATCATGAAGTCCAAGCACATCCCCGGCAGCTACGAAGGCCTGCACCGCAACATCATGCGCGAGTCCTCCGGCAACCCGAACGCCCAGAACAACTGGGACGTGAACGCGCAGAACGGCACCCCGTCGAAGGGCCTGCTCCAGGTCATCCAGCCGACCTTCGACGCCTACCACGTCGCCGGCACCCCGCACGACCTGACCGACCCCGTCGCCAACATCACGGCAGCCGCCAACTACGCGGCCGACAAGTACGGCTCCATCGACAACGTCGACTCCGCCTACTGATCCACCCCTCCCCCGCCCCGCAAACGCCTCGAGGCCCCTCGGCGCCACAACCGCAGCAATCGCCGGCGCCGACACCGGCAGCCTCACCGGCCCCCGAACCGGCCATCCAGTGGCCTTACCTCCAGGCCGGCCGGCTATGCGCTGCGGACGCGTCACGCCAGCCACGCCGGACACAGTCCCCCGAACGCCTTCACCCGGCAGGCGCCCACAGCCCGGGACAGGCCGAGCAGGGTGCGACGGCAACCAACAGCACCCGGCCCGCCAGCACGTCCTCCGTGTCCGCCGGCAGAGTCCCGCCCATCGACATCATCGAGGGCATGACCCCTCTCACCAGCTACCTGTTCCCCGGTACACCTACAGGCGCCTTCCCCAGTCCGCACCACGCCGATCGCCTCATCGACAAAAGCAGGGAGCGCCCGAACCGGTCCACCGGTGCTCTGGGCTGCTTCGGCTTTGCAGCGGGGAGTGCAGGAGGTATGGCGGGTTGCCTGGGGGTTGGCCTGGAACTGGGTCCAGCAGATGGGGCAGGCCCCGGAGTTCAACCAGCACGTCCGGTCACCCCTTTGCGGAGGTTGTCGGAGTGGGACTGGTGCGAGCGGAGACGGTAGGACGGTCCGTCTAAAGCCGGAGACTCGCTCGCCGTTCAGATGGGCGCGGATCGTCTTGCGGTCATGTCCCAGGTGCCGGGCGATCGCCGAGATCGAGCGACGCAGTGCATGAGCATCCACGTCTTCCTCCCAGGTGAGCATCCAGGGCCCTTCAACAGCCCGAACTCCGTGCTCACGCAGGCTCTCCACGACACGCCGACACCAGTTCGACACGCCGACAAGGATCACGCAAAGGATGGGGAGATCACCTGGGCAGGTTTGGCCACCTGACGAGCGATACCTGGGGAGGTTCAAAGAGCGCCATCATGCGCAGCCGTCGTCATCCGGCTCCGGTCATGAGCAGCGTTAGCGGCCTGGAAATCGGGACACCCCGACCAGGACGGTTGCAGCGAGGAAGAGCCCAGCGCTCACTGCCATGAGTGAAAGGAGCACGTCCCCTGACGGGGTGAAGGCGAAGACACTGAAAAACAGGAGAGACCGCTCCCCGTCAGCACCTGACCGAGCCCATGAGGCACAGGACGCAGGACCCGGGCTCGCTCCCAGGGATGGATCCACCCAGTGAGAAGCTCGACCGCATTTATCGCTACAGCGAGAGCAAACGCAATGAGCGCCCCCAGCCCCACGTTCTGCATCCCGCCTCCCGGCAGCCATCGTGGCACACCAGCACGCCAGGGCAGGAGTCCTGCCACCGCAGAAGGGGTGAAGTGGTCATCTGCTGAGCCCTCGAACGCCCGACCGCCGCGACAGACCGAGTGAAGTTCCGCGGTCTGGATGTGTTCAACCTGCCGGCCCGCGACGTCGTCAGGCTCATCAGACAGCAGACTACGATCGACGCGAATCCAGAGGACCCGCTTCCTTCGTCGCCGCCGATCTGCTGCTGAGCTTCTGGCGCCCCTTCGAAGCCGACGACGAACCAGACGAAGAGCAGGGCTACTACTTCACTTCGTCCCCCTGGCACAGCTCGGCTACTACGACACCCAGCCCAAGCCGAGGAACGACTCCGGCTGACCCCCTGATCGGCTTCCAGCTACTGCGGAAGCGAGTCCTGCTCGCAGGATGAGCTCTGGTGCCGTGCAATAGATTGAGGGCGACACGAGAGAAGAGCTCGCATGGACTCCCGCATCCCGCGGTTGCGACGCAAGCTGGCACGCATCCCCTACGCCCCCGCCCGAAGCCACTCCTTCGGAGAAGAGCGGCACGAATTTCGCCTCGGACCCCGCCTCACCAAAGGCCAGGCAGACACCTATGAGGCCGAGCATGATGTGGAACTCCCGCAGCCCTACCGAGACTTCCTCACCAACATGGGCGGCAGCGGTGCGTCTCCCTACTACGGACTGATCCCGTTGGCGGACTGCACGCTCTTCACGATGAACCCCACAGATACCGGCACCGGCTCACGAGGATTCAGCCGGGCCTACCTCCCCACCCGCCGTGGCGACCTGTTCCTGCACGTCATCGAACGCGGCTGCAGCGACCTCGTCCTCATAGGCATAACCGGCCCTCTCACCGGGCGCATGCTCATCGGCAACGCCGACGGCTTCTGGCGCCCGAACGTCTCCTCAGCCCCGGACTTTCTCGCCTGGTACGAACGATGGCTCGACCACATGGCCGCCGGACTGGACAACCGGGCCCTGGAACTGACCTCACCCCAGCTCCGAATGCATCCGACTCGGCAGCGGCTCCCCCACTCGCGGTGACCACACCACAGAACCCGAACCAGAACCCGTTCTCGTGGACAGAACCAGTGGAACAGACCGTCACAACACACTCACCCCCCAACAGCACGCCGCACCCGCGGAATGGAAGGACGCTGGCGACAACGACGCAGCCGAACTGGCCGAGCATCACGCCGCGCGAACCGAGAGCTTCGCTATGCAGCCCCTGACCTCCTACCTCTTCAGTGATCGAGTGCGGGAAGGCCGGCCAGGCCGGTGTCGAGCATGACGCGGTCGACGATCTCGGTCCGGGTGCTGTCGACGCCGATGACGGTCTCGATTCCACCAAGCAGCACGTCGAGCTCTCGGTACCAGCCCGAGCGCAGCTGCGGCTAACCGACCCCGCTCGCGATCGGCTTGGTGGCGTGACGGGCGAGGGTCTGCTCGAGCGGGACGTGCAGGTAGGCGTGGGTCAGGCCGCGGTGGTCAGCGCACAGCTGTGCGAGCATGTCACCGTAGTGATCGGCATACAGGATCCCTTCAACCAGCACGTGCTACCCGGCATCGAGGTCGTAACGGGCCGTCAAGTCGATCAGACCGATGATCCCGCGCCGGGCCGGACCCGCTCCCGCGGTGCGGGCGGTGCGTGATACGTCGAGCACGGCACGTATCCTCTCGGTCTCGTGCCGTGAACACTCCTCAGACCGGCATGCCCAAAGGCTTGCCCAAAGGCTTGCCCAACGCCCCAAAAGAACAGGTAACGGGCTTGCCCATATGCCCGGCAAGCCCCAGGTGACCGACAGGGCAAGCCACCCGTGGTGATGGGCAAGCCCGCTGCGACCGGCCGACGTCACCCCCGGGCAAGCCTCTATGAGGGACGGGCAAGCCTGCCGCCAGCCGAGCGGAACCAGGGAGAGGAGAGGCGGATCGGTCACAGCGCAGGTGTGGCCGATAGGCGGGAGATCGTTCACAACCGTTGACCGACGCGGGCGGGAACGGCCTCGGTCACGAACCAGCCGATCGGCCACACGAGGCCATCATCTGTCACGGTCATCGGCCACGGCCGTCGGCCACCCTGCCGACCGGACACGGCCAGCGCACCCCGGAACATGACGATGGCCGATGACCGGCGCCAGGCATCGGCCACTCCCGGAAGCACGCCAGTCACCTCCGGACAGAGCGCAGGCGCGCGGCCCTGCTGGCGACGCGGCTCCCCCAGGAACCCCACCACGGCACTCACGCGCCCTTGCCCCGCCCCCGGCGACACACCCATGCGGCGGGCGACTTCACCGCCCGAGAAACTCCCCCCGGCTTCCACAGCCTCAACAATCCACCCGGCGACGGCCACAAACTGTTACTGAACGAGATCCAGATCCGGCTCGGTTGGAACGCCGCTCGGGCACCCCCGCCGCACCAGTGCCCAGGACGGTGGACTCCCGGACAGTCGGGCCGCCAGAAGCAAGCAGAGAAAGGGGCGACGCAGCGAGCAGGCCAGCTGTTGCGGGTTGTCAGAACAGCAACGGCACTTCCTCCGGCTATCGCGGAGAAGGACACCTCATGCACTTAGGCCGTCAAGTCGTGGGGTGTTCGCCGCCCCATCGCGCCCGCAGAACCTCGGCCCAGTCGCCGGCTTCCGGACCAGGATCCTCCAGCTGTGGCACCGGGCCGGAAGCCGTCTCGATCAAGTGCACGAGCGTCCAGGCGACGCCGTAGCAGTCGTCCGGGCCGAAGCAGGTGGCCAGGGCAGCGGCCTCTTCAGATGTGACAGGCGGGAGATCGCCGACAGCTGGCGGTCACGCCTGTCGATCTCTTCCTCGCTCGGCGTGCGCACCGCCCCGGATCTCATGGGCGTGACCTGGGCATTAGCCTCAGCGGATGATTCCTGCGCTGCCACCGAAGGTCATCACGCGCCACCGCGACGGACGGATCTATGCCTACGTCGTGGACTCCGGTGCCTGCGGGACGCTGGAGCCCGTCGCGGTGTTCCAGCCGCGGGCCGGCGACGAGGTCGTGGCGTCGGCAGCCCGGCACGACCTGGAGCGAGTCGTGTACACGACGCTGAATGGCGTCGTGTGCCTCACGCGTGCCGGCGACCTGGTGTGGGCTTCGGGCTTCGAGCCGCACTCGGACGTACGCCATGGCCACCGGCCTGGCTGTGCGCTGTCTCTGGACGGCCGGACGGTGTGGGTGTACCGGCCGGACGCGATGGCGGGCCGCGCGGGCGGAGACCAGTGGGTCGTGCACGACGCCGACAGCGGTGCGGTCGTCGCCCGCCGGGAGCTGGAGACGGTCGGGCACGGCGCTGGCCACCACGTGCATCCCGTGGACGGCAGCGTCTACCTCGACATCGGTGAGGGCCAGGACGGCTCCCTCATTCTCCGGGGTACGGCCGGGGCGGACGGCGTGCCGGAGTTCGTGACGTACCCGTGGCGGGACCGCTGCCTGATCGACCTGGCGCCATCCGGGCAGCAGTTCATGACCGTCGACCACGGGCAGGTCGACGTCGCGTTCCATCACCACCCCAGCGGGGACGTGCTCTTCACCCTCCCCGTCGAGGCCTTTGGGTACGACCCCGAGGAGTCCTTCGTGGAATGGAGCGGCGGCTACCTGACCGCGGACACGGCCGTCGTCACCCTGGGCGGTGAGAGTCAGGACGAGGAGGAGTGGTTCCGCTACCACCTGGTCGACGTTTGCACGGGCACGGTCAGCGGCGCATTCTCCGTCGAGGTGACCAGCCCGTACGAGCTGGTGCCCCTGGGCGACGGTTCCTGGCTCACCGACGGCCCCGACGGACACCCCGTCCGTTGGTCCCGCGCTCCACAGCCGTCCGCGCCGCCGCACCCAGCAGGTTGAAGGGCGGTCGACGGCCTGTGACCGGCGGGTCATGCCGACGGGCGAACCTTTCTGCAGTGTGGAAGTGAGCATTCAGTTGGCCAGAGGGGCCAACTACGGTGCTCAGTGACACGAGATGTGACTGTGCAGCTCGGTTGGCACTTTTGTGCACTTGAGTTGGCGCCAGTGAGCAGTTCAGTTGGCGCGCGGCTTTCCGGAAGGTGGCAGGGTACGCCTGGCGTGTGGACGTGCTCAGTCACACCCGACCCCCGGACATGATGCGCAGCAAGTCATTCCGAGCACGTTGCTGGTCAGCACCCTGCCTCGGCTCGCCTGAGACCGGACAACTACGCTCGGTGCCCGGGCGGCAGTGATCGCGCCGGACGGGTTCCGAGGGAGGTGCACGATGCGCGCTGGGTGGATCAGGCTGTGGCAGTGGACGGCGTGGGGCGGGATCGGGCTGAGTCTGTACGCGGGCTGGTTGACGTTCGATGACATCCGGGACCGCGCTTCCAGCGAGCGCGACATCAGCGCGGCGTGCGGTCGGCTTGTGTCCGGGGCCGCGGTGATGGACCTGCAGGGCGGGATGGTCCGGGCAAAAGCCAGCGACTACTACGAGTTCAGGCTCGATGTGGACGAGCTGCCCGGTTCCTGCACCGTCTACAAGGTGCCTGGTCCCGGCAAGACCACGGGCCTGTTCACCTTGACGGTGCGGGGCAGCAACACGTCCAAGCCGTTGCACTGGATCGGTGACGACAGCGATCTCGAGCCGTTTCGCGACAGTCTCGGCAGTCAGAAGTCCGATGTCACCGCGGTCGCCGACCGGCGCCCCGAACCGCGACCAATCGGTGATGGCACCCTGGGCCGGTACGGAGACTGGTACACCACCATCCGCGCCGAGTGCGGCCCCGGCAGCCGCGCGACGGCCCCGAAGCTGCTGAACGTTACAGCAAGCGCTGACTACGACGACGTCTCCGCAGCGGACCGTGAGCGCCTCGCCCACATCGCCCGCTCGGCCACCGAGGCGCTCACCGACCGGATCGGCTGCCAGAGCCGGCTGCCCGCCCTGCCTGACCAGCAGTTGCCGTCCGTACCGTCTGACCTCCGCCCCGCGCAGGCGACGGACGGCTCATGCCGCTGGTTTGCCCGACACATCCAGAAGCAGGGGCAAGGCCGGCTGCCCGACCGTGCCCTCGCGACACCTGCCCTGGACACATCCCCCACCGAAAGCTGCCTTCTGGCGGTCAGCCCCGACCAGGTGGGCCGTATCGACGACGGCTTGCCCGACGACGAACACGATTCCGCGCGCAGTGCGCTCACTCACTCGCCGTGGTGGCTGCGCACCGCCTCCTACTTCGACGCAGAGGCGCACACCGTGGGATACGACGCCCTTGGCAGCCAGGACAGGATCATCACACCGGGAACGGCCGGACACGAAAGCGGCGCGTGGTGGGCCTCCTCCATCTGCGACGGCAAGCCCGCCCTGCACACCCTCAGCTCCAGCTATACCTACGACAACGTGCTCGGCCCCAGGGCGCTGTCGGCCCTCTTCCGCGCATACGTTGACGACATCACGAAGCGGCGCGGCTGCACCCACGTGACGTACCCGGAATCGAAGGACTTCCCTGCCCCCTGAGCACCACCCCGCGCGATCTTGTATGTGGACCGCGCTGAGGTCCAGTGGCGCTACCTGCCGCACGACTTTCCGCGCTGGAACACGGTCTACGGCTACTTCACCAAGTGGCAACAGGAAGGCGTGTTCGCCCAGGTCAACGGCCTCCTCAGGCAACTGTTGCGACAGAAGGAGGGACGGGACGGCGAACCATCGGCCTGCGTCATCGACGCGCAGAGCGTCAAGACCTCCACCAGGGTTCACGCCGCCGGCCAGGGCATCGACGCGGGCAAGAAGATCGTGGGCAGGAAGCGGAGCATCGTCACCGACACGCTCGGCCTGCTGCTCGCGGTACTGGTCACCGCGGCCGGCGTGCAGGACTCGGTGGCCGGCACCCGGTTCCTGGACCAGGTCGCCGCCGACCACCCCGGCATCCGCAAGGTTTGGGCCGACGGTGGCTACCGCCAGCATCTCGTCGAGCACGCCGCCACCCTCGGCATCGACATGGAGATCAGTACCCGTACCCCCGGGACCAGGGGTTTCACCCCCATACCCAAGCGATGGGCGGTCGAGCAGACCTACGGCTGGCTCATGCTCCACCGCCGCCTGGCCCGCGACTACGAAGCCCTCCCCGAACACTCCGAAGCCATGATCCACCTCGCCATGACCGACCTCATGGCCCGCCGCCTCACCAGCGAGAACACCATCTCCTGGCGCGACCCGACACCACAGGCCAAATAGTCGATCCCGGGATAAAACACTGGGAGAAAACGACCTCTCAGATACCAGGCCAGTCCTGTCTGGCTGTCACGTCGCGTGCGATGCGACGCCACTGGTCCTCACCGCCGGGCAGGGGCCACGCCCAAGTCGGCTGTTCCGCTGTGTTCAGGTCGTGGAGGAGGCGGGCGAGCTGCGGGCCGGCGGTGGCGGCGCCGTCCGGGACGGTGGGGCCATGGACGGCGCGGAGTTCGGCGAAGCGTGCCAGTTCGTGCTCGTAGAAGCCCACGGCATCATTGACGCGCGCGGCCAGGTCATCGCGCGACACAGTGCGGTGCAACTGCAGCAGCGGAGGCTCGACGGATTCGGCGATCGCCGCGGCGAACCGCGCGTGACCGTCCAGGATCAGATGGCAATCCAGGCCACTGACCCACCACAACAAGACGGGTGGGAGCGTTCCTTCACGGGCCTGCTTCCGGTACGCCTTGACCCGGCTGTCGTCGGCATCGGGCATTGGCCTCAGCGGAAGGACCTCCCACGAATGCGAATGGACGAACCAGTCGAGGTATCCGTCCGGATGGCCGTCGACGAGCATCGAGCTCCAGTACTCGGCATGCGAATCGTCGGCGTGGCGCCAGCGCCGGAGCGGACTGTCGCACGAGAGCAGCCACCGGCCCTCATGCAACGGGCTGTCCGGCGAGTCGATGAGGTACTGGGCAAAACGGTGAGCCCACCGCTCCGGACTGCCCGCCAGAGCCCGCCCTGCATCGGCGCGCAACGGCGGGACGAAGGAGCGGTACTCGTCGGTGCGCCAGAAGTCCACGCCCTGGAGTTGCTCGTCGACAACGGCGAGCAACACAGGCCGCGACAGCTGTGAGACCAGTAGTCGCGGGCCGGCACTGAACACGCACAGCCCCGGCTGGTGACGGTCGTGCACGTCCAGGGACAGGCCCGCCCACGTGCCGTCGTCCCGCGTGACATCGCTGCGCTGCATGCGCAGAGCGTAGACGCCTGCTGCGTGGGGGACCTCGATGGCCCCGCGGCCGTCCGACACGACCCCCACACTCCACGAGCCGGTAGTCCCGGCCGGAAACACGCGCCGTGCTCGTTGAAGCTCCTCACTCCCTTGAACGCCGGACCGAATGAGGCGACAAGCGGTCCTGGCCGAATTCAGAGATCCCATCAAGGTGCGCCCCGCCCACCGGTCACCCACGTCCACCTCGCCCCGGGGCCGGCCTGAGTCCTCCCGTCGAGCCGGGGCACCGGAGGTGAACGTCGCGACGGGAAGGCCGAGGTGTGGACCCTAGTCTCGATGGGGCTCTGGCCGAGGAGAGGACGGTATCGGCTTTGAAGACCTCTGTTCGGCCAGTTGGCTTCGTCTACGAGATTGGACAGCACTTCGAGACCGATTCGGGAGGCGTCAAGCCCACGAGACCAGGGCGCAATGTTCACGAGATTCGACAGCGCCATCCTGCCCAAACGGGGCGGTTGGGGCGCGCGCGGAGGGCTGACGTACGTTCGCACCTATGACACTCGCCTTGAAATCCCAGCTGGGGGCTCTGTGAGCGGCTGGTGGGCCTACTTGGAGGAACGGACCCGCCGAGAAGTCGACGCAGACGTGCTGCGCGACCGACGGATCTCGGCAATCAGGTCCGTGTGGGAGGCCCTGCGCCCGTTGGGGCTGGGCTTGCACGAGGCGGAGCGGATGGTCCACTCGCGGTACGAGACTCTTGCCGACCAGGTGCAGCGCACGCCGCCCGATCCGCTCGATATCCCGTCACTCGCCCCCCGGGCCGCAGCTCTCCCGGGCCGTGTAGCTGCGGTCGAGGCTCTCTGGGACGGCGATACCGTGCACGATTGGTTCGTGCGGCTGGTCGCGGTCCTGGACGGCCCAGCCGGGGAAGGCCACTTGGCAACCATTTACCACCGTCACGGATCCCCTGCGGGCGCTGCCGCCGCCGAGGCCGGCCGAGCGCTGGCCAGCCACCTTGGTGTGCCATTCCACTTCGCCTCGCCGGACGTTCCTGACGACGAGGCCCCCCGCTGGCGAACAGCCCAGCGACTGGCGGAAGGACCGTGACCGGCTCCGTAGGCCGATCGAGGCGACCCCGAGGAGGTCGGGACCACCGGGTGCCTCCCGTTCTCGTGAACAAGGCCTCAGGGCTGATCCGGCTGCCTCCCGAGATGGTGAACAACTTCTGTCCAAACTCGTGAACAAAGCCAGCCAGTCGCATCGCACCCCCGGGCCGCACCCGCCCGAAGGCGCGCCCTGGGGCCCCGGACGGCCACTGGCTGCTCCTGGTGATGAGGATCTTTGAAAACAACGGCCGGGTCTGCCCCTCGTCTCACTTGTCTGGGGCGGCCCTTGATCACCTGCATGTAGGTTTTGCGCATGGCTGGTGACTGGCGGATGGATCGGATCGGGACTGCCCTGAGGGGGGAGAACCCGACCGTGTTGCGGCGGTTGACATCAGGGTTCGCGGTCATCGGGGATGTCCAGTTCCTGCCGGGATACTCAGTTCTTCTCGTGGATGAACCGGATGTGCAGCGGCTGTCGGACCTGCCGAGGACAAAAAGACTGTCATTCCTGTCTGAGATGGACCAGCTCGGTGAAGCGGTCGAACGTGCCTGCCGGCGGCTGGACCCGGCTTTCCGGCGGGTCAACCTGGAGATCCTGGGGAACACGGACCCGTTCCTGCATGCGCATGTGTGGCCGCGGTTCGAGTGGGAGCCGGCCGAAGTCGCAGGTGCTCCGGTGTGGCGCTATCCGCGTGAACGGTGGAGTGACGAGCGATTCAGACTCGGTCCGCAGCACGACGCGCTGCGAGAAGCGATCGGCAGCGAACTGGACCAGTTGCGCCTGATGGCCTGACGGTTCTGGGGCTCGCCGACCTTCAGGACGCGTGGCTCACGAGGCAACAACCCGAACAGTGACCCGGGCGTCTGGGCGTGGGTACAACCACCGAGCCGAGCCCAGATGCTGCAAATGTTGCAAATGTCACCGGCGGGTGGGTTCCCGGGAAATGAGCGAAGCTGACGAAGGGCCGCTCGAGGAGCGGCCCGGCACACCGCCGGCTTCTCACAAAGTCCAGGCACGATCAGGAACCGCCCCTGCGCTTCCACGATCCAGGCCGCGCCCGCGCCCCAGCAGCCCTCGAGGAGATGGCGTGACCCCCCGCAATCGTCCGGTCATCAACGAGGCTGACGTCGCCTGCCGGCTCGAAGTGCCGCTGGCCACCTGGCGCCGCCGCGACGCCCCAGACTTCCGCGCCCACGTCCCCACCCTGCTCCCCGACAGCCGCTCCCTGGTCTACGACCTGGCCCAGGCCAACGCCTACATCGCCGGCAAGCCGACCCCCTCACTGCCCACAGGCGAACACCCCGACGACCTCCTCACCGACAAGGAAGCAGCCGCGGTCCTCGGCATCACCCCCGGCACCGTCCGTGCCTGCGCCTCCCAGGGCTACCTCTCGGGCGGCACCACCGTCTGTGGCACCCGGCTATGGCCCCGCCACGAGGTCAACGAACGCCGCGACAACCCACCCGGCAAAGGCAAGGGTGCGGCGGCCGCCGCACCGGCGAACCCCAAGGCCCCCGCAAAACCCACCCCTACGAAGGCGACCCACGGCTCCAGACCGCCAGCAACGCCCTCACCACGGCACACGGCACACCCAGGAGCCGCATCGCCGCCGAACTGGGACACTGCACGGAGGCACCCCCCGCACCTGGGAACGCCTCCTCACCACAACCACAGCACACCAGGACAACACCCCAGACAGCTGGTAGCCACAGCCACGCCAAGATCCGATGCATCGGCGATGCAGGCCATGGCCCCCTTCAAGAGCTGGCGCCTCCTGCGAAAGCTCCGCTGCAGCAGCACCCGGATCTCCAGCATCGTGAAGACGTTCTCGTCCTTCACCACCCCTCAACCTGTGGTTGGAAAAGGGCTCACTGACGCTGCGACGCGGTTCAAGCTATGAGCAGGCGGAGGCCGAGATCTGCCTCGTCGAGGTCGACGAGGTCGCTGTTGCCCTCGGCCCACCGGCCGGAGTCGAGGTCGTCGCTGAGGCTTCGTACCGCCCGCTGCTCGGCCTCCGGCCCGACCCTCGTCCACACCGACATCGCACGGCGCACGTGATCCTCCAGATACGCTCCCGGTCGGCGCCAGTACGCCTCGAACAGGCCGTCAGCGCAGTCCCACGGGACAGGCACCGGCTCAGCGCGGGCGCCGATCGCGTCGGCCATCCCAGCAAGCGAGGGAAATTCTGCGAGGACGGCGGCGAACTCGGGCAGGTAGTCGCGGGTAAGCCAGAACCGGTCCTGCCATCCAGGCTCGTCGGTGTCGAACGTGAGCACCACCACGCGGCGGGCCACGCGCCGCATCTCGCGCAGCCCCGCTATCGGGTCCCCCCAGTGGTGAACGGTGGAGACGGCCATCGCGACGTCGAAGGAGTGATCCTCGAACGGCAGGCTCTCCGCGGTGGCGGCCCCGCACGGCGCCGAGCCGGCAGGCCGCTGCCCCCGCATGACCGCCGATGGTTCCACCGCGGTCACGTCGCGATCAGCAGGCTCGTAGGAGCCGGTGCCGGCCCCGACGTTCAGCACCGTCTGCGCGTCCCCGAGCGCGTCCCAGATCCGAGCGGCGATCTGCGGCTCGGTACGCCGTGTCGCCGTGTAGGCGCCGCCGATCGCGTCGTACAGCCGTGCACCGAGCATCCCCAATTGCTCTTCCAGTGTCACCTTCAGTCCCTTTGCCCGCGCCTCAAGTTCCCTGTCGATGGCCGCCACCATGGCGTCAGCGCGATCGCGCCGCTCCACCAGCAGGCCGCGCAGTCGGCGCAGGTGCGCGACCGCGTCGATGGACGGGTCGCCGACCAGTTCCGCAACCTCCCGCAGACCGAAGCCCAACCGCCGATAGGCCAGCACCTCCCTCAGCCGCTCCACATCGCCCGCCGAATAGGCCCGGTACCCAGCCAGGGTCCGCGCCGACGGCCGAACGAGCCTGATCTCGTCATAGTGATGCAGCGTGCGGACGCTCACGCCGGCCAGCTCGGCCACGCGTCCCACGGTCCAGTGATCCTCCACGGCACCGACTATGCAGCCTGACGCCACGTGAGGGTCAAGAGCCTCACTCACGGCAGCAAGGTGGGACGCAGCATGACGGCTGCGCCCCGGGGCGGGGTAAATCTGGACGACTCGCAGGCCGAGCCCTGGGCAGCAGTATCAAGAGCCGGGGTGCATCACAGGACGTTGGCCGCTGCGCCTCTCTGCCGTCGGGACCGGATGATCCTCTTGCAGGCACAGCAGCTCGCCGAAGCCTCGCGGCCTGCCTCGGCACCGTGCTGAACGGGTTGTACGAGGCGCTCATGACCCAGCTCGGAGCCGACCCGGACCTCTCCACCTCTCCGGCGACGACACCGGCGCCACCCGGGCTCACGACCCCTGGACCCGCACCTCACTCAAGAAGTGGACTCCTCGAGCCGAGGCCCGGCGCCTCGCAGCCGGCCGGGAATCGCGTTCGGGTCAGGCAGCGCGTGCGGCCAGTAGCTGGGCGCGGGGTCGGGTCGGAGTGTGGACAGCAGCCGGACGTGGCTGCAGGGGACGGCGTACGAGCGGGACCGCGCCGCGCTCCGGCTGGCGCTGCGCACCAGCAGCGAGCCGCCGCTCCCCCAGCGCCGCCGCATCGACCGTGACGGGCAGTGATTCAGCCCGACTAACGGCCTCGCCACCTTGAGTTCTAGTGGTCCTTGCAACACCCCAGCTCGTGGGCGGGCAGTGGACAAGCGAGAGCCTCGCCGACGGGGGGCGGCGAGGCTGCAGCCAGTGTGGCAGGAGCGCTCCGCCGATGTGCCCATTTGCCGGCCGAGCGCGACAGCAGCGAGGCGCGCGCCGACGGCCAGACGGCACCAGGCCGCGCCGCGTACGCGATCGCTGGAGGCGAGGCCGGCCGACTGCGAGGCCGGCGGAGGCAGCGGGTGACGGAGGCTGAGGAGAGGAGGGCGAAGCGAGGGAGGGACGACAGAGCCAGCAGGCCGCGCCACGCCCGTCAGAGATCAAGAACCTCTAATTACTTACGAATTAGAGGTGTCGGCGTACGAAAGGGGCTTGCCCAGGGGGTCTGACCAGGAGAAATGCTCAAGATACCGAAAGGGGGGTTCACACCTCCGGTAGTACCTCCGGTGCAACTTTCGGTGCAACCGTGCAGCCAACTGTGCAGACAATTGTGGGTGCAACCCCTCTGGGGCGTTCCACAGGGAGGCTTGCCCTCACATCATGGAACGGCCGTGCCGTCGAACTGGCGCCGATGTCGGCGCGCCGCTGGCGTTGGCGTCCTTCCTCGAGCCGCTGGGCGAGCTGCGCGTGGCCGGCGCAGCGCTCTGCGGCTTGAGAACCAGGCGCTGGAGCGCGGCCGGTTCGAGGGCTTCGACTTGCCACTGGGCTGGCAGGTCTGCGTCGCAGCCGTACCGGTGGGCGTAGGCCGGGCCACCGTGGATCGCCGCTTGACTCCGACGTACTCGAGGTCGAGCTGAGAGGCGTGGGCACCCATCGAGGACTGGGTTCCCGCTCTTGCCTCTCGAATACGAGGACGACGAGGCGTAGAGACGATCAGTCTGTTGCCGCAGGCGCTCGATCACCAGACGTGCTTGGCGCCAAGGGCTGTTCCCCGGTCCGCGCCCCATTGTCCTGTGCCATCAAACCTTGATCGTTGTCACAGAACTCTGATGACCAGCACGCTCGTGTCATCGAACGTTGAGCCGATACCTGCCACACGCCCGGTGGCGAGGCCGCTGGTGTGCTGGGCGAGGTAGGAGCGGACCGGGGTGTCGATCACTGCCCAGAAGCTGTTGGAGGTCTCGGACGCCAGCTTGGTCTCGGGGGTGGCCGTGGCGATCCGGTGGGCCACGGCGGAGACGATGTCGTCGGCGGTGTCCAGCAGGACGATGGAGGCGCACACCCCGGCCAGGCTGAGCACCGCTTTGATCCAGTTGGTTCTCCAGACACGTGAAGTTGTCATATCCGGGTGACACCTCGGCATCTCTCAGCACGCCCTCTGGCTGCGTTGGTGAGAACGGAGAGCGCTTGTCGTTGACTCCGGGGAACGATCGGGCGACAGCGCTTCCCGACATGTTGATGAGTCTTGAGAACGCGCGTCGGCGTGTCGGGCTGGGGCCGTTCCGTCGGATCGCGTCAGAAGCGTCAATTGCGCGAACTCGTGCGATGCCCCAGAGGTGATTCTTTGCCTCGCACGGCACGCCAACATGCCGCGGACCCGTACCAGGCGTCAGCATGATCACGTCCGGACTCGGCACCCTAGGAGAAATCACGTGAACGACGAGATCCACATCATCCCGGCGGGAGGCCAGTCGGCCGAAGAGGTCGCGGAGGTCTTCGCGAAGGCTGCGGAGGCTCGAGGCATGGACGCCGATGCCATCAGCGTGGATGGAGGCGAGGTAATCCTGCCGCAGGACATCGCCGCGAACCTGCGGACCAACCTCAGCGGCTTCCCTCCGGTGAACCAGACGTACAGGCTTCAGGAGCCGATGCAGCTGTTCGAAAAGGACGGCCTTGTGCAGGGCGAACTTCAGGGCTTCGATGTCATGGTCAACCACGACGCATAGACGGCCCCGCAAGCAGGCCCGGGGACGACGCCCGCGCTGTGTTCGGGAGGAAGCGGCCTGGGGCGCCCCGCCGGAGACCCGACGGGGCGCCCTTTCCGTTGCGTCAGTGGCGTGGCTTGCGACCGGCTCGCGCCGAGCCGGCGGGTCGCACCCGTGCACCCGGGCGGAAGCGGCCCGAATCCGTTCCAGGGACCTGCTGGGGCAGGCGTTCCCAGGTGCCGTTGACCGACCACAGCCGGTGCCGTGAGCACGTTCTCGTGGACAGAGCCAACTGGACGAAGGAGTCAGGCCGCGTGGGGTGTCTGGCGGCTCATCCGTTCCTGCATGTGCCCGAAGAACTCCTCGGGCGGCGTCACCCCCGCCGTGACTCTGGCGAACTCGTCCCGTGCCGAAGGGTTCTCGGACGCCGCGAGGAGCAGTTGCTGCATCTCGGGGGGCGGCGGTTCCAGCGTCGCGAACTCGGCCGTGAACTCGTACATGCTCATGACCTGGGCGTCCCGTGCCTCCTGCGCTGCCCGCATGGCCTCGTCGAGCGGCCGGCGGCCTGCGAGTACGTCGTCGAGCGCACGGGTGCATCGCTCCGCGTCCCGGAAGGCGTCCTGGATGCCCTGGGCGGTGATGGGGTCCTTCAGGTATCCCGCGTCGCCGACCAGGACCCAGCCCGGGCCGTAGGGCTTGCGGAAGTAATTGGGGATGGCCATGCCGACGAACCGCTCGGCCCGTGTTGCCCGGGCAATCCGTTCGGCGAAGGCGGGCGCTCGGGCCAGCGTGGCGAGGTAGTTGCCTTCGACGTCGTCCCGGTTGGCCTCGAAGTCCCGCATGGGCCAGGCGCAGATGACCATCGACAGATCGTCGTTGGTGGGCCATGCGGCGAAGGCGCGGTCCCCGCGGTCGTACGCCTCGAACATCCCGTGCATGGGCATTCCGGCCCAGTACGAGTAGTAGTAGGCGTTGATCTTCGGCTTCTCTGCGTAGCCGACGGCGCCCGTCGCCTTCGCGACGGACGAATGGAGTCCGTCCGCGCCCACGACGATCCGCGCGTGATCGGCGGCGGTACTGCCGTCCTTGCCATGGCCCCTGATACCGGTCACTGTCTCCCCGTCGAACAGGATCTCCTCGACGCTGAACCCCTCGCGCACCTCGGCGCCGGATTCAGCGGCGGCGTCGACGAGAATCTTGTCCAGGACCGTACGGCGCGGTGCGTACGAGGCCTCGAAGCCCTCGCCTGCCGGGGACCCGACGATGGCGATCGGTCCGAGGTCGAACGCATAGGTGTCGATGGGCGGACAACCTGTCTCGACGACCCGTTCCAGCAGCCCCCAGCGGTCCAGCGCGGCCAGGCCGGGCGGATGGATCAGATGCGTGGAGATCGTGTCGCTCGGAAACCTCGCCCGGTCGACCAGGAGGACCCGGTACCCGAGCCGGGCGAGAAGCATCGCGGTGGGCGCGCCCGCACAGCGTGCACCGACGACGATCACGTCGTGGTCGTGGGCTCCGCCGCCGGCCGTGCCGGCCATGAATCTCACCTGCCGATCGCACCCATCACCACAGGACGGCGGACCGGACGAACAGAAGGCCCCAGCCGTCACCGCTGAGCAGGGTTGCCCTCTTCCACGCTAGACCAGATTCGCCTCCCGGTCTCGGCAGGCCCAACTGGACGTCACGACATGCTGCGTCCCACTCATTCCGTTGCGCTCCCTCGCCGGGCTCCGCTCGCACCGCGACCGGGCCCTGCCGGCCTTCTGGGTCGCCACCGGCGCCCGCGCCGAGGAAACTGCTCGCGGTCAAGCAGGGCGATCCGTCGCCGGGGTCGTACGGTTCGACTCGACGTCGACCAGGTCCTCATCCTGGCCGGGCATCACACGCCCCAAGAGCCGGGGAGGCGGCGCGGGTAGCGGGTGCCGGGGCGGAGGGCTGATGCCTGCATCTTGGCGGGACCGAACGAAGACGGTCGGGGGAGCAGCTGGCCGGGGCAGGGAAGCGCCCTGAACGCGCGCTGGCGGCGTCCGCACGCTCTGCCCGAAGACGATCACCGGAGAAGTCTTCCTAGGCTGCCACGGAGCCGCTGGAGGCTTGAGAGGCCCGCACGGGGGGGCCGCTCGTCAGTCCTCTCGTTGAGGCGACCGGTGGTGGGTGCCTGTCGCTATCCTGTGCTGGTGTGACTGGCTCTGCGCGGCTTCCGCTGCTGTTCCTTGATGTCGACGGGCCGCTTATCCCGTTCGGGGCGGAGCCGCAGCAGTATCCGGTCCATGCGATCGGTCCCGATCTGCGTGGAGCTGACTCGAACCCGCTACTGACCAGGATCAATCCTCAGCACGGGGCCAAGCTGGCGGGGCTTCCCTGTGAGCTGGTCTGGGCCACGACGTGGATGGATGAGGCAAACGAGTGCATCGCTCCGTTGCTCGATCTTCCGCAGCTTGCCGTGATCGTCTGGCCGGAGCCGTCAGACGTCGATGAGCAGGACGAACGCGATGGACTGCACTGGAAGACTCGTGCCCTTGTCGAATGGGCGGCGGGGCGGCCGTTCGTATGGGTCGATGACGAGGTCACTCAGAAGGATCGGACCTGGGTTGCCGCCCACCATGGGGGACACGCCCTGCTTCACCGGGTCGATGCCCGCCGTGGTCTCACCGATGGCGACTATGCGGCTCTCGACTCGTGGCTGCGACAGCCGTTCGGGGCGAAGGTCCGCCAGCAGTGCATGGTGGCGGACCTTCGCCCCGATGGCGGCGGGCCGTCCAACGGGAACCTGGAGTAATCAGCTGGCCTTGGCCGGTTCCTCGGCTCGGGCTCATGGGCTGGCGAGCCGGTAGGAGTCGGTGCCGGTCTCGATGATGGTGCCATTGAACGTGAGCCGGTCGACGATGCCTGCGCAGAGGCGGGGGTCTGCGAACGTCTTGGTCCAGCCGCCGAAGGATTCGTTGGAGGCGAGGGCGTCATGCACGCTCATAGGATCGACCGTGTGATTGACATCCCGGAACAGCTCGTTGCTACCCAAACCATGTACAACGGTGCGGCGGGCCGTGCCTTCATCGCGGCGCTTCCGGAGCGGGCCGCTCATTTCCTCGACCGTTAGGCACTGAAGCTGACCGGATCCTCGATGTACGGCATGGCCTCGCTCGTCCTGCCGGTCGAGCGGGCCGACGGAACGCCGGCCGTAATGAAGATGCAGCTGCTCGACGAGGAGAGCGAGGGCGAGCCGGTCGCACTGGGAGCCTGGGGCGGCGACGGCGTCGTACGACTGCTCGAGCACGATGCGGGCACCAACACACTTCTGCTCGAACGCCTTGACGAGGACCGCCACTTGTCGACGCTCAACGACTCCCGCGAAGCCGTGCAGATCCTCGCCGAACTGCTGGCCAGGCTCACATCTGTGCCCGCACCCAGCGGTCTGCGTAGCCTCGGCGACATCGCACGGCGCATGCTCGCCAGTGTGCAGGGCTCTGTGCTGACGGTCGCGGACCCGGCCGAGCGTGAGCTTCTGAAGAGCTGTGCGGCGGCCGTAGGCGAGGTCGTGGGCGAACCCGGCGACCGGCTGCTCCACTGGGATCTGCACTACGACAACATCCTGGCCGCGGACCGCGAGCCTTGGCTCGCCATCGATCCCAAGCCGCTGGCCGGCGACCCAGGCTTCGACCTGATGCCCGCGCTCTGCAATGACTTCGACCCGTCCGAAGTGCTGTACCGCTTCGACCTAATGACCGAGGTGCTGGGCCTCGACCGGCAGCGGGCCGCCGCGTGGACGCTGGGGCGGGCCTTGCAGAACCTGCTGTGGAACCTCAAGGAAGAGGAGGTCGGGCTGGATCAGGAGCAGGTCGCGATTGCTCAGCTGCTGCTTGGGCGGAAGCTGATGTGACGTCGTGGCGGCAGTTACCACCCCGGAGGAATGATGCCGGTCCTGGTCAGGCCGTAACCTGAGAGGGACCGCGCGGGTCGGGTGAGTGGTGAAGCTGACCTAGGGCCTGTCCGACGGGTCGGTCGAGGCGCTTTTGCGCCCTGGCGTGCTCTGTCTTCGTTCGTGCCATTGGGCGAGCGAGAGGTGGACGAAGAGGGGCGGGCACTGCCAGTGGCGGCTGCCATGCTGCGTCCATGGCTGACACAACCACCGCCGCCGATTATGCATGGCTGAGTGATCAGTACGAGGACCTGATGGAGGCGTACTGCATCACGCTCGTCCAAGGGCTCACCCCTGACGAACTGCTCCGGTCACTCGGAGCCGAGTCCGGAGTGCGGATCACCGGCGTGGCCGGGTTGCGCGAGCCGTCGTACGACGTCTGCGGCCATGAGCAGTTGCTCGTGGGGACTGCTTCCCTCGGAAGCTGGTCGCTCATGGTCGAGTACAACGGCTATTTGGGCGTCACGGACGGGGCCATGCTCCCCGTCTCGCGCGGACGCACGGTGGTGTCGCACTTCCGCAACGTCAATGCGGTGGACCACTTCTGCTGGTACGAGGACGGCGCCACACGCCTGCATTTCGAGCCGCTCTTCGCCTACCACCGCGACGGCAGCCACCCGGACGAATTGCTCACCGAGATGCGGGAGTCAGGATTTGACCTCAGTGATGACGACGACCGGGACTTCGACGGGCACACCGAAGCCGCCTTCGCCCTCGCCCACCGCATCACGGGCGTACGCCTCACGCCGGAGCTCTTCGCGTCCGCTGAGTTCATCTGTGGCCTCGCGCCGGCGCCCCTCGAGTAGCTTCGGTCCGGCGGATCAGCGGAGGAGCCATAGTCGGATCGCGGCGGGGACGACTGTGCCGTGAAAGACATACGCTCTCTTGTCGTACCTGGTGGCCACGGCGCGGGTGCCCTTGAGCGCGTTGATGGTGCGCTCGACTTCGTTCCTGCGGACGTATCGGGCCCGGTCGAAGGCAGTGGGGCGACCTCCTCGGCTGCCGCGCCGCTGACGGTTGACGCTCTGGTCGCGGCGTTCGGGAATGGTGTGTCTGATCTGGCGACGCCGCAGGTATCGGCGGTTGCGGCGGGAGCTGTAGGCCTTGTCGCCGCTCAGGTGATCCGGCCCGGTGCGGGGACGCCCACCAATCGGGCGCGGTACACGGATGCGGTTCAGCACGGGAATCATCTGTGGCCCGTCGCCTGCCTGCCCAGGTGTGGTGAGCACCGCCAGCGGGCGTCGACCGCCTTCGGCGGCCAAATGGATCTCGTGGTCAGTCCTCCTCTGTGCCAGCCGTCATGCACCTGGCGGGCTGGCTGTCGTACCTGGGTTCTAGAGTCTGGCGTATGTCCCGCAACACACCTGACCGACCCGTCGACGTAGAGAGCCTCTTTCCTGAGTTGCTCCCCTTCCGCCGCGAATCCGTCCGCCTGCACCCACGTCCTGGTTCTCCGACCTGCAAGGACAGTTCCGTCGGAGGTCCTTTGCTTTGGCCTGCCGGGGAGCCGTGGCCGGTGTGCCGGGAAGAGCACTACGACACGGACACCACGAGCCGTCTGGAACCCGCTGTGCCCCTGGTTCCCATCGTGCAGGTCCGTCGTGTCGACGCGCCCGGCGTGCCCTTCCCTGAAGGTATGGACCTGCTCCAGGTCCTGTGGTGCCCCCACGCCCATGGCGAGTTCTGCTACCCCTTGCCCCAGGTCCACTGGCGGGACTCCAGTGCCATCGGCGACGTACTGCCCACCCCGGCACCGGCGGCCGGGCTTCCCAAGAATTGGTACCCGGCTCGCTGTGTGGTTCACCCCGAGCAAGTGACCGAGTACCCGAGCTGGGACCTTCCTGAGGATGTCTACGACGGGCTCAGAGGACGCTTCGACGCACTGCTCGCCGAAACCGGCCTGCGGTACTCCCACCACCTTGCAGAGGCCCCTGGGATCAAGCTGGGCGGCTACCCGGGCTGGATGCAGGAACCGTACTGGCCCGACTGCGAAGGGTGCGGCAGCCGGATGGAGCATCTCCTGACCGTGGCCAGCTGGGAATTCGACGGTGAGTCCTGGCGCACGTGGCTTCCCGAAGAGGACCGAACCGACGAGAACGAATCGGGCGGCCGGCGATGGCAGGCCGACGCCCACAACCCCGCCGAACTGTGCCTCGGCGACGCCGGAGGCGTCTACATCTTCGAGTGCCGCACCTGCCCGGATCGCCCCATCGGGCACTGGTTTGACTGCTCGTGACTACCGGGCGCCCCGTGCCCGCTGGGCACCACGAGCTCACTACGAAGTGAAGCAGCCGGCCGTTCTCGAAACTCGGCAACACGGATCTCCCCCATTTATGTGGAATCCGAGATGTCAAGCCCTCCGGCGGGGCGGGTGAGGTCAGCGATTCGCAAGTCCCGCAGCGGTCCCGGTCGTAGTGCATCCCGCGAGGCGTGGCACCGGGGACCGGTATGGGAATCCGGCGGCGGATCTGGCCGGCTGGGCAGTACCTCTGGCGGGGTTCGAACATGCGCACACGGCTCCGCAGCGAGGGCGTTTCAACTAAGCACGACTCCGACCTCGGCCGCGCGATCGCCGTTCACGCCCGGGCCCAGCAGGACTCGCTGTGGAACCGGCAGCAGCTCGCCAACCAGCTACGTTCCCTGCTGCGCGAGTACTACCCTGCCGTCCTGGCCGCCTTCGCCACCTGGACCAACGGCTTGTGCCGCCCCGAAGCCAGCGAACTCCTCAAGACCGCCCCGACCCCCACGCGGGCCGCACGGCTGACCCGCACTCAGATCCAGGCCGCGCTCAAGCGAGCCGGCCGCCAGCGCCGCTTCGCCGACGCCCGCGGCCTCAAGGCCTACGCCAGCTCCTCACCCATCCCCCGCGCCTCCGGCAAGAAGTCCGCCATCACCAGACGCTGGGTGAAGAACGACCGGCTCAACCATGCCGGCTACCTCTGGGCCCTCACCTCCCTACGGCATCCACCGGGGCCAACGCCCATTACCGGCGCCGACGCGAACAAGGCGACCGGCACGCAGCCGCACAGCGCAACCTCTTCAACCGCATGATCGGACAGCTCTACCACTGCCTGAAGGAGCCCTACGACGAGTCGCTCGCCTTCGGGGCCCCCCTCCCACCGAGGCCGTTGTCGCGGCTTGGGCCGGTCACCGGGGAGTGAGGCAGGCTTCGAGGGCGGCTCGCTGTTGTGGGGGCAGGTGGTCGCCGAGGGGGACTTTGCGGGGGCTGTGATCGCCGTCGCAGAGCCAGCTCTGTTCGTCATCGTCGAACCACCAGTCCTCGGCGCCCCACATGGGGTGCCCCTGAAGCAGGTGTCTGGCCAACGCCTCGCTCGCCTCGGGCGCACCCTGAGCGACCAGAGCCTCGACCACCGCCGTCACGGCCTCCTCCGGAGCTGCCGCGTCGCCGAGAACAGGCAGAAGAAGGAGGAGACGGGCGTGAGAGTCGGTGACGCCTGCCGCACCCGGTGGTGCCTCCAGCAGGGCGGCGAGCTCGGGTCAGCACAGCCCGGGGCCGATGCGGTCCTGATCGTCGCTGGCCAGGACGAGATCCTGGCTCCAGTCGGGATGGGTGAGGAAGTAGTCCGTGGTCGTGAACTCCTCGCCGCTGTTGAAGTGCACGACGATCGTGAAGCCGCCGGCCAGCGGCACCGTGAACATGGGCCACGCCGACGGGTCGTGGAGCGTGTCCAGCATGGCGTCCGCGTCGCCCGCGTCCGATCCGAAGGCCTCCAGCGCGAACCCCTCAGCAAGGTCCGCCAAGTACGCAGGCCAGAAGCCCGGCTCATCCAGGAGCGCATGCCCGTCCACGACGGGCGACGAGGAGTACCAGTGCCGTGCCATCACCATGCCGGGATTATCTCCAAGCCCGGTCAGGACTGTTCGAAGGCCCCGGCCCTCACGGCCGACCGACTTGACGGCAGAGCAACGTGAGGTGTCCAACCACTCCCGAGCGCGTCGGCCGCCATCGTGTTCATTGAGCCGGCCGAGACGCGGTCCGCTCTCTGTCCACCGTGCAGGTGGCGCGGCTGGGCGCGGCGGTGAACGGGATCGCCGCCGACCCCGGCGACGTGAAGGCCCACGCCACGGCGTCGGCGCCGCGGGACTACCAGGTCTCCGGGATCCGTGTGATCTTCTACGCGACCGCTCTGGGGAGCATCCTCATCGTCACCTGGGTCGAGGTCGACTGGCCCTTCTCCCTCCCCCGCGCGCAAGCCGTCTTCCCCATCGCAGAGGGATCTGCCCGCGCCGCTCAGGCCCGCCTGCTCTGGCGCGGTTTCCGCTGGGGTGGTTCACCACGCGCATGGCCGTGCGCGGCCACTGGTCACGTGCCGGTGCTGAGTGGGTGGGGGCGTGGAGGGGGTGGGGTGCGCGGAGGATCAGACCGATGTTCGCCGCTCCACGCCGATCCCGTTCCCGCGGCACGATCCGCCGCAGGTCGTCCTGGCCCACCAAAGCCAAGCCACGCCCGCAACGGTCACGAACTCCGACCGCGACGGACGACTTACCCGAGGAGCTGATGTCGCGCGGACCACCAACCAGGCTTCTTCGCTGTCCACCATCGCCTGCCAAAGGCGACCGGGCGCACGGCCAGCGCCGGCGACGATGACCTGTGCCCTGGGGTCTCTTACGGTCCGGGCCGACTACCACTTGCAGCGGTTCGGCTGCCCCTGGCGGGTGGGCTCTTCAGCCGACCTGGGAGCCGAGATCGATTGTCAGTGGTGGGTGAGACGGTAGGAGCATCGAGTCGGAATGAGGGGGAGCTGTCATGTCCGGAAACCAGAACTACATCAATCACGTTGCTCTTGTGCTGGATGCCAGTTCGTCGATGTCGCACCTGAGCCGCAAGGTCGTCGAAGTCGCCGACCAGCAGATTGCATATCTTGCCCGCCGGTCGAGGGAACTGGACCAGGAAACCCGCGTCACTGTGTACGTCTTCGCCGACAGGGTGGAGTGCGTCATCTACGACAAGGACGTGCTGCGGATGCCGTCGCTGAAGGAGCTGTATCGGGTCGGTGGAATGACGGCGCTGCTGGCGGCCGCGCTGAAGTCGCAGCGGGAGCTGGCGCAGACGGCTCAACTGTACGGCGACCACAGCTTCCTGACGTTCGTGCTGACCGATGGGCAGGAGAACGCAAGTCATCGCTGCCCGGATGCCCCTGCCAGGAATTCGCGTGAACTGGTGAACGCGGTGGCCGAGATGATCGCGACGCAGGAGGACAACTGGACGCTGGCCGTCCTTGTGCCGGACCAGATTGGCAAGCGCGAAGCGATGCAGTGCGGATTCCCGAAGGAAAACATCGCCATCTGGGACGCCACGAGCACACAGGGTCTGGAGGAGGCCGGGCAGGTCATCCGGCAGGCAACCGAGAAGTTCATGGTGGGCCGTGCCCAGGGCATCCGGGGATCGCGAGCGGTGTTCTCCATGGGTGCGGAGGCGGTCAATAAGGACACCATCAAGGCGGCCGGCCTGACCCCGGTGGATCCGTCGGCTTACCAGCTGATTCCTGTGGCTCGTGACGCGGCAATCCGGGAGTGGGTCGTCGAATGCGGGCACACCTATCGCACCGGTGGTGCGTTCTACCAGCTGAGCAAGCCGGAGAAGATTCAGGCGCGTAAGCAGATTGCGGTGCTGGAGAAGAAGACGGACCGGGTGTACACGGGGCCCGAGGCTCGAGCCATGCTGGGCCTGCCGGACGTGGAAGTGCGCGTCAAGCCGGACCACAATGACGACTTCACGATCTTCGTACAGAGCACCAGCGTGAACCGAAAGCTCGTACCGCACACGCGGCTGCTGCTGATGATCTGACGCGTTGGAATCTCCGGCGAGCCGGGAATTCCTTGCCGTCCCGGCACCCCACCTGCAACAGGTTCGAGGTTCTTGCCTCAGTGAGCGCTTTGGACGCCCGAACCTGCGGCTCTTGTCGAGGCGCGGGCCAGGGGGCCGCATACACTTCGTCGGCGAGCTCACCGACGTGGACGACTCGGGCCCTGGACACGGTCGCTGCCTCCGGCGAACGCGCGCGGTCGCGGTCGCGGTCGCCCAGCAGGTGTGATTCGCGCCCGTACCGCACTTAGGTCAAGGAGCCCGCCCATGCACCGCTTCGATGTCGAGACACTGACGGCAGGGCGGTGGCGCAATGGCGGGGGCGTGACCAGGGAGATCGCCTCGTGGCCGGCGGGCACCGAGGAGTTCGGGTGGCGCGCGAGCGTCGCCGATATCGAGCGGGACGGGCCGTTCTCGGCGTTCCCGGGCGTTGACCGGACGCTCACGCTGCTGGCGGGCGACGGCGTGCGGCTGGCCTGCCCCGGAGTGTTCGACCGGCTGCTGGCACGTGTGGGCGAGCCTTTCGCGTTCTCTGGCGACCTCGTGCTAGCCGCGGAACTGCCGGGCGGCGCTTGCAGGGTGCTCAACATCATGGTGCGGCGCGGCGGCTGGACGGCCCGGGTGGAGGCGGTCACCGGCCCTGTCGTGGTGCCAGCCGGGCACGCCGGCGTGCTCTATGTGCTACACGGCCGCTGGCAGGCGGGCGCTGACGGGGATGGCCTGGCGTCCGGCCAGGGCGTGTGGTGGGACGGAAACGACAATGCGTCGGGCGGAGCGGTGGTGCCGCTCTCGCCCGACGCTGCCGCCCTGTGGGCGGATGTCGCGCCGGCGGGGTGATCTGGGTCAGTCGATGGGTGCCGTCGCTCGGTCGCTGCTCTCGGCCTCGGCCGGGTGGATGGTCTGGGCGGGCGGGTTGGCGGTGCGCGTCGCCCACAGCCAGTACAGGGCCGAGGTGACCATCAGTCCGACGATCCACGAGATGTCGGCGCCGTCGAGCTTCTTGGTGATCGCGCCGGTGTACAGCTTGGTGGCCAGGAACGGGATCTGCACGGCGACGCCGGAGGCGTAGCAGGTCAGCGCGGTGACGTTCCAGCGCCCGTAGCGGCCGTCCGGGTCGTACAGGGCGGGGATGTCGACGCGTTCGCGGGAGATCAGGTAGTAGTCGACCAGGTTGATCGCGCTCCACGGGGTGAACACCATCAGGAGCAGGAGCACGAAGTTCTTGAAGTTGGTCAGGAAGTCGTCGCTGGCGGCGAGCGCGATGACCATCGACACGGCGATGAAGCCGATGATGTAGGCGGCGCGTGCGGCGGCGGAGATGCGCGAGCGGCCGTCGAACGCGGTGACGGTGGTCAGGATCGACATGAAGCCGCCGTACGCGTTCAGGCAGTTGACGGTCAGCTTGCCGACCACGATCACCAGGTAGATGAGGAACGCGAGATACGCCGGGCCGGCCAGGTGGCCGAGGAAGCCGACCTGGTCGGGCAGGAAAGCCTTTCCGGCGACGGCCGCGGTGAGCGCACCGAGCGTCATGGCCCACTGGGAGCCGATGACCGAGCCGGCGAACGTCGACCAGAACGTCGCGCGCGTGCTGGTGTCGGACGGCAGGTAGCGGGAGTAGTCGGCGACGTACGGGCCGAAGGTCAGCTGCCATCCGGCGCCCAGTCCCACGGCGAGCAGGAATGTCGCCGCCTCGAAGCCCTTGTTGCCGATGTGCGCGCCGACGTCGTACTGCGTGAACACCCGTATGAGCAGGTAGCCGAGGCCGAGCACACCGACGACGGTCGCGATGCGGCCTGCGATGTGGATGAGCCGGTAGCCGGTGACGGCGACCACGGCGGTCAGCGCGCCGAAGATGAGGATGCCGGCGTCCGTGTTGTCGATGTGCAGCATCTCGGACACGGCCTGCCCGGCGAGCACGCTGCCGGTCGCGGCGAAGCCGAGGTACATGAGGATCACCAGCAACAGCGGCAGGATCGCGCCGTAGACGCCGAACTGGGCGCGGCTGGAGATCATCTGCGGTACGCCGAGCCGCGGCCCTTGTCCGGAGTGCAGCGCCATCACGATGCCACCGAGCACGTTGCCGATCAGCAGCGCGGGTATCGCCCACAGTGCGTCGGCGCCGAAGACGACCGCCAGGGCGCCGTCGACGATCGCGGTGATCTGCATGTTGGCGCCGAACCACAGGGTGAACTGGCTGCGTGGCGTGCCGTGTCGTTCGGCGTCCGGAATGACCTCGATGGTGCGTCGTTCCATCGCGAGTCGTTCCCCATGGGCGTGTTGGACCGGCATGTTGGTGACCTCTCCCCACAGCGATTGCGGCGTGTCGGGTTGCCCCGCCGCCGTTGACCCAGGTTGTGCTGCGCCGAATCTGGCATAGTGATGAACAGACATCAAGATGTTGAATGAACAATTTCAACGACGGTCGTCTCGCCACCACGCCGGACCGAAGGCATCGGCGGACCGCCGATGAGGGGCTTGAGCGGCCGCCGGGAACATGAACGACGGCCGTGATCATCAACCTTCCACACTTCATCTGTTGAAGAGGGCGACGCAGTCGGTGCGTTGGCAATCCGCCATGGCAGCCGCGCCGGCTGTTCGCGCGAGGGAGTCGATGTCGTGGATCGGGAGTCGGCGTATGCGGTCCCGGCAGGGCATGGCGGTGCGCAGGCTGGCGCGTGTGTAGGCCGGTCGGCACGGCGGCGCGTTCGGCGAATGCCGCCTGCAGGCGGGGGTGCTCGTTGGCCCAGGCTGTCAGCGTGACGGTGGATTTGGCTGGCAAGGAGTTGCGCTGCGCCAGTTGCTCGACGGCCGGGACGCGATCGTCGTGGACGAGACGATCACCCACAGTCGGGTCGTCAAGCGACACCTGCGGACCGACGCCCCAGACTCGTACTACTACGTGCAAGGCGGCCTCGGCCAGGGCATCGCCGTCGCGCTCGGCGTCAAACTGGCCGCACCGGAGCGGCCCGTGGTGTTCACCGTCGGCGACGGTGCCTTCACCTACAACCCGGTCATCCCGTCCTACGACGCTTCCCGGGCGTACGACCTCCCGGTCCTGATCGTGGTCTTCAACAACCGCGTCTACAAGTCGATGAACCTCAACCACCGCCGCTTCTACCCCGAGGGTGCGGCGGCCGAGACCGGCGAGTGGCTGGGCACCGACCTGCACCGGCTGCCGCGCCTCGCCTCCTTCGCCGAGCCGTTCGGCATGCACACCGAGACCGTCGACACCTCCGACGCGCTGGCCCCTGCCCTCGAACGTGCGCTCAAGGCCGTGGCCGACGGCACCACCGCGGTCGTCGACGTCCTCGTCACCCGCTGACCCCAGGAGCCCCGCCACCATGACCGACACACCGCCCCCCAAGCCGGGCAAGGTCCTCGTTCCCGCCGATGAGTTGCGCACCTTCGCCGCCGCGCTCCTGGAGACGGGCGGCCTGAGCCCCGAGCACGCCCGTACGACCGCCGACGTGTTCGTCTGGGCCGCCCGGCGTGGCGTCGACTCCCACGGCACCGCCCGCGTCCCCGCCTACCTCGACCTCCTCGCCAAGGGCGTCGCCAACGCCAAGCCCGACATCACGATCGAGTCCTCGACCCCGGCCGCCGCCGTCCTCGACGCCGACCGCGCCCCCGGCCCCGTCGCCCTCAGCGCCGCCGCGGAGGAGGCGGTGAACCGCGCCCGCACCACCGGCATCGCCGCCGTCGGCGTCCGCCGGACCGTCCACACCGGCGCCATCGGCTACTACGTGTCGAAGATCGCCGAACACGGCCTCATCGGCATCGGCTTCGTCGCCGGCATGCCCAACATGGGCTACACCGGCGTCAAGGGCGCCGCTGTCGCCACCAGCCCCCTCGCCATCGCCGTCCCCGCCGCCGACCACGCCCCGCTCCTCCTCGACATGGCCACCGCCACCATCGCACTGGGCAAGATCCGCCAGGCCAAGGCGGCCGGCACCCCGCTGCCCGAAGGCGCGGCCGCCACCGAGGACGGCACCCCCACCACCGACCCGGACAAGGCGGTCATGCCCCTGCCGCTGGGCGGAGCCAAGGGCTCCGGCATGTCACTGGCCTTCGAGCTCCTGACCAGCGTGCTCGTCGGCGCCCCGATATTCGCCGACTTCCATTCCGACAACCCCCAGGGCCGCAAGCACCGCCAGAACGCCCTGCTCATCGCCCTCGACCCCGCCGCCTTCGGCGGCACGGAGCCCTTCATCCAGTCGGTGGACGCCACCTTGTCCACCCTCAAGACCCTGCCCCCGGCAGACGGTTCCGACGCGGTGTTCTACCCAGGTGAACGCAGCGCCGCGACCGCCGCCGACCGCACAGCCGGCGGAATCCCCGTCGCCCCCAAGGTCTGGAAGCAGCTGACCAAGGTGGCGGCGGACCGGGGCGTCGCCCTGCCTGCCACCGCCGGCTAGCGAGCCGGAGGCGAAGCCCGGGGCCACAGGGAAGCCGCGCGCAGTTCTCCCCAGGGGTGAGAGCTGCGCGCGGCGCGTCCGTTCTTCACCGTTCGACATCGCACCACTGCTCACCGACCAGGCGGGTATCGCCGCCGGCCTCGTGCCGCTGGTGCTCGTCGGATTCGGCGCCGGCGCCCTGGCGGGCTTCCTCGTCGGGGGCCGTCTGGGTGACATCCGCCCGTACGCGACGACCATCGTGGCGCGGCGTCGCCCACCGTGATCCTGCTGGCGCGCGTCCTGCTGTCGGGCTCCGCGCTCCCCACGCTCCTGTTGCTCGCCCTGCTCGGGCTCTTCGACTTCGTCGGCACCCCGGTCCTGATCGCTCTGGGCGTCCGCTTCGCGGGCCAGGCCCCAACCCTGGGTTCCGCGCTGATCGTGTCGGCGTTCAATCCCGGCGGTCACATGGGCTTCGCCGGCGTCAACTGCGGCGTCCACATCCCCGGCTTCGACCTGTTCCTCGCCGGCATCCACATGGAGGGCGGCCCCGCCTCCGTACGCCGGTTCCTGCCGAGTTGATCCTGCTCATCTGGGACCGCAAGATCGACCCCGGCAAGGCCTTCGACCTCACCCTGCCTCTGGAGCAGGCCGCGGAGGGTTACAAGGCCATGGACGAGCGACGCGCGACCAGGGTTCTCCTCACCCTCTGAACCCACGCACTTCCCGTCGCGCGGCGGACCGAATAGCCGTATGCGGCAGGTGGCCGGGACCGCATCCCGGCCGCACCTCATCCCCACAGAACGAGAGATGACGGACATGGCACTGATTCTGGTGACCGGGGCATCGAGCGGGCTCGGGCACAACGCGGCGAAGTCGCTGGCTGACGCCGGGCACGACGTGGTCATCCACGTCCGCAACCCCGCCCGCCTGGCCGACGCGGGCGATGCCGTCCGCTGGAAGGGCGTTGTCACCGGGGACCTGGCCGACCTGGACGAGATCCAAGGCGTCGCCCGGCAGGCCTCCTCGTTCGGCCGCTTCGACACCGTCATCCACAACGCCGGCGTCCTGCACTCCCCCGACACGGTCACCGTCAACACCGTCGCGCCCTACCTGCTGACGGCACTGATGCACAAGCCGGGAAGACTCATCTACCTCAGCAGCTCCATGCACCGCACCGGGTCCACCGACCTCGGCCGGCTGGTCGCCGGCACGGCTTCCTACAGCGACAGCAAGCTGTGGGTCACCACCCTCGCCCTCGCGCTCGCGTCCCGGTGGGAGACAACCTCCAGTCACGCGGTCGACCCCGGGTGGGTGCCCACCCGCATGGGCGGCGCCGGCGCCCCGGACGATCTGGCCGCCGGGCACCGAACGCAGGTGTGGCTCGCCACCCATCCCGACGTCACCCCGCACACCGGCGGCTACTGGTACCACCAACAGACGCAGGTACCCCATCCCGCAGCGCAGGACGAAGGCTTCCAGGCCCGCCTCATCCAAGCCCTGGAGGACCACACCGGCGTCCCGCTCGGCTGACGGCACCCGTCCGTTCACAAGCCCTGCCGCCGACAAGCGCGGCAGCACGCACCCAGACCGGTGACTTCACCCGCACGATCGGCCCCCTGGTCCCGGGCACCGCGTGCGCCTCGAGGTGTCGTTCGGACAGTTCGACTCCACGGTCATGGACCACGCCTCGACGACACGCCACTGGTGCCGCTGGGGATGGGCGCCGGCATCGCGCCGCTGTTGAGCGTGACAGCCGAGTACCTGACGGACCGGAACATCCGACATCACAACAACTGCTGTAACCACGGACGATAGTTGGCCAGCTGCACCCACGAAGCCGAAGGTTCATCGCTGTGAAGCTGCGATGTGCTGCGCGGCTCAGACCTGTGGGCAGGTGGGCTGGTGTCAGGTGGCGAGCTGCCGTTCGAGGGGGGTGCGGTAGGAGGGGGTGACGCGCGTGCCGGCGAGGAAGGCGGTGAGCCGGGCGACCTCGTCTTCGATGGCGGTGCGGGCCTCGCGGCCGACGTCGGTGAGCAGGTGGTGGTTGATGGTGCCGTCGTTTCGTTGTGCCCAGGCGCCGACGATGTGGCCGTCGGCCCAGACGGTGGGGCCGATGTTGCCGTTGCGGTCGTAGAGGGCTTTGACGTGGTCGGGGTTGAGGTACCAGTCGCGGTGTCGCCAACCCATGGGGGCGGGGTCGAGGCCGGGTAGCAGGGCGGTCCAGGGTTGGGGGTCCTGGACGGGCTCGAGGTCTTCGGGCAGGAGGTATCCGGTGCCTTCTGCGAGGTCGACGGCTTCGGCACCGGTGGCCGCGATGGCCTGGCGGGTGGCGGTCACGGTCCAGCCGGTCCACCACTTCAGGTCGGCCTCGGTGACCGGTCCGAAGGCGGCCAGGTAGTGGCGGGCGAGGATGGCCTGCGCCTCGGTTTGCGGGATGCGCGGCAGAGGTTCGGTCCGTGCCCAGCGGAACTGGGCGGAGGTCCAGGTCCCGGCCGGGCGGGCACGGCGGATGCGGCCTTCGGCGGCGAGGACCCCGAGGACGGTGGAGCAGACGCGCTGGCGCGACTCGTACGACTTGCCGGGGAAAACGGTGATCTGCTCGGCCAGAGCGGGTACGGCCGCGGCCAGCTCGGCGGCGGAGAGTTCACCGCGCTCGGCGAGCATCGCAAGGGCGTCTCGTTCGGCCGCGACGTAGCGGGCCTCGTCCCAGCCGGCCGCCTGCCGCAGGCGTTCGACGGCGGCGGCGCGGCTGCGGTAGGTGTCCTGGCCGCTCGCGGCCAGGACGGCCGGGGCGATGTCAGCGTGCAGGACGAACATGGTGTTGCGCATGCACCGTATCCGTTCGAGAGTCCGCTCGACATACAGCGCCTTCTCCAGCGCGGCGGCGCCTGGTGCTGTGGTCCGGGCAGCTGCGGACAGGAACACGGTGGCGGGGTCGGTGGCGTGGAGGCCGACGAGTGCCCCGGCGACCTCCTCTGGGGTGTCCACCCGGGAGGCGGGCGTGAGCAGGTGGCGCAGGGCGAGGCGGGAGCGGCGCTCGGCCGGGGCGACGAACCGGCGGAAGGAGGTCATGACGGCGGCTCCGGGGAAGCGGTGTGGCTAGGACAAACAGTGCTGAGCTTGGAGGTCGACGGCCCGTCGCCTGGGCGGGGGCTGGCAGGCGTCGGCAGGTGATCGGGATCCGCCGATTCAGGGGCGGAGGCGCCGATCGGGTGCCCGGCCGCGCTGCCGCGGGGCCGGGCACCCGATGGTTGCCGTCTGGGCCTACCAACTCTTCTTCTGGGTGACGCCGATGATGTAGCCGTCGGGGTCGGTGAAGTAGAAGATCGACACACCTTCATGGACGGCCTCCTTGGTGACGTTGACCAGGGGGCGGATCTTGCTGACGTAAGCGTCGAAGTCGTCGACGGCCAGGTAGAACATGCCGAACGCGCCGGGCGAGCGGTCCTTGAGCACAGGCAGCCACTCACGCAGGTGCTCGTCCCGGTACACCATCAGCGCGAATTCGTCTCCGAAGAGCAGCAAGCGGATGTCGTCGTTGGGGTCATTGCCGGCGGGCAGGCCGGTGAAGCCGAGCTTCTCGTAGAAGTCGACGGACGCCTGGGTGTCTTTCACGCCGAGGCATGGGGCGATGGCGGGAGCCTTCATGGGGGGGTACTCCTTGGTGGGGGTGCGACCTGTGGGCCGTGGTCCGGATGCGGGGCGATCTACCGTGCGGGACGATCCGGCATCCGATTAGTACATTAGTACCGTACTACTGAGCAAGGTGGAGCGCAATACGGACATCAGGGAAAATTTCGGCGCGATGCATCTCGCCTCGAGGGTTCCGCACGCCCTCACGTCGGCGCCTGACCTGCGGAGCGGCGTGCATCGGATTGAGTTACAGTACGTTCGTACTGCCTTTGGGAGAGGAGGGGTCATGCCGACCGAGAAGCAGGTGCGGCGCCGTCGCGATCCGCAGCGGCGGATGGAGGAGATCACCGCGGCGACCGAGCGGGTCATCGCGGCACGGGGAATCGAGGGGTTGACCCACCGCGCGGTCGCCGAAGAAGCCGGCGTGCCTCTGGGGGCGACCACTTACCATTTCGCCACGAAGGACGACCTCATCGCGGCCGCCCTCACAGGCGCCGTCGACCGCTACGCCGCCTACTTGGAGGAATGGGTGGCCCAGCGGCCCGGCCTCACTCCGGACCAGCTGGCGGTGCTCCTCACCGACGTCCTGCTGGGCTGTTTCGGCCCACAGCGCGACGAACAGGTCATGGAGTTCGAGCTCTACCTCGCCGCCCTGCGCCGCCCCGCTCTGCGCCAGCTCGCCGACCGGTACGTCGAGCTCAGCATCCAGGCCCTGACCCACTACACGGACAGCGTCACCGCCACGGCAGCCGCCGCCACCATGAACGGGCTCACCCTCCGCGGCCTGGCCGCCACCACGCCCCCCGACCGCACCAGCATCGAAGCCATCCTTCGCCGCGTCCTGATCCCCAACGACAACCTCAGGTAGCCAACCGGCGGGTAGCTCCGGGGCGGCGGCGCCGAGGCGCGGTGGGGCTCAACAGGCCAGGCAGGGGGCCGACTATGCGGACACGCGTACGAGCTCGACGGCTGGCACATCACCGACGAACCGGGCCCTCGATCCGGCACTCGGCGAGGCCGCGAACGGACCGGGCGGCTACTGCGGCGGCTACGTGGACACCCTCGTGGACTGTGGCCCGACCTAGGGCGTGGCACGTGGAGATCTGACGGACGCACAATGGGCGGTGCTGGAACCGTTGTTGCCGAAGGGCAGGAAACCCGGACGGCCGCCTGTGGACCAGGCGGCAGCTGATCGACGGCATAAGGTTCCGGGTCCGCACCGGCATCCCGTGGCGGGACCTCCCCATCGAGTACGAGCCGTGGGGCCGGGTATACGACCTGTTCCGCCGGTGGCAGCGGGACGGCGTCTGGCATCGGATCTTCACCGCGCTCCAGGCCCAGGCTGACGCGAAAGGGTTGATCACCTGGGACATCAACGTCGACTCCACGGTATGCCGGGCTCATCAGCACGCCGCCGGGGCGAGGAAAAGGGGGAACCACAGAAGGAGCCGCCTGGCGGCGTCACCGTCGAGCCGGACGACCACGGGCTCGGGCGCTCGCGCGGCGGTCTGACCAGCAGGCTGCACCTGGCCGTCGAACAGGACCAGAAGCCCATGTCCATCGTGATCACGGCCGGGCAGCGAAGCGATTCCCCTCAGGTCGAACCTGTCCTGAACAAGGTCCGCGTCCCGCGTCTTGGGCCGGGAAGGCCGCGCACGCGGCCTGATCGTGTTCGCGCCGACAAGGCGTACGCCTCCCGGAAGAACCGCGCTTACCTGCGGCGGCGCGGGATCCGCTGCACCATCCCGGACAAGGCCGATCAGTCACGCAACCGCAAGAAACGTGGCTCGCGCGGCGGCCGGCCGCCAAAGTTCGACCCGCCGGACGACAAGGCTCGGCACGCGGTCGAGTGCGGCATCAACCGCCTCAAGAGACACCGCGCTGTGGCCACGAGGTACGACAACCTCGCGGTCCGCTAGGAGGCGACCGTCCTCGTAGCGGCCATCAACGAATGGCTGTGACCGGCACACTCAATAGACACCTAGTCCTCAAAAGGGATAAACCTGGCAAGTGAAGCCCAGTCCAGGGGACGCACGATCGTGGCCAGGTGGGCGAAGGGATCCTGCGCAGCCGTTTGGAACCACATCACCGAGAGCTCCGTGTGCCCAAACTCTGCAATGTTCTCAGGCTTCCACCATGACGTCAGTCGAGCATGAACCGCCTCTCGCGGCAGCCACTCCTCGACCCGCCCCTCCGCATCGGCTCGGAGCTTGTCGAGATCGTGCACATACAAATGCGGCGCCGCTGCCATCGCCTTCTCGATGCCCATCAGACGAAAGCGACGGTGCAGGTGCGGCGTCCCTTCGAGCATACCTTCACGATCGTCACTTACCGTGAGCGCGCGAAGCTCCGCGTGTACTGGCCCCACCTGATAGCTGCGCAACCCTTCATGCCTCATCTGGATCATGGGCCAGAGGGTAGGCGTGTCCGACAAGCGGACCAAACGACTTTCGATACACGCCCCAGGGCCTGTTGCGAAAGCCTCGGCTCCTGTCGCAAACCGGCGATTCGCCCGGGAACATGCACTCGGGGGCACCTTGCCCTATGACAGCCGCGCAACCTTCTGGGCCGTAGCGGAGTCTGAAGGGGAAATGCAGGCCGCAGAAAGAAGGATGCCGTGGACGAGGTCCTGGTGAAGGCAGTGAAGTGGGCTGCTCGCGGTGCGGGACTCGCCCTCGAGTACATCAACCTGCGCGCTGGCTTCGAGCACTTCCGGCGCGACGTCCGAAAGAACCGTCGCTAGCGTCCGGCGCGGATGCCCTGGTCAGAGCCACTCGTTGAGGACTGCGACCAGCACCGTCGCCTCGTAGCGGACGGCGAGTTTGTCGTACCGGGTGGCCACTGCACGGTGGCGCTTGAGCCGGTTGATGCCGCGCGAACCGCGCTTCAGTCGATTGCGGACCCGGTCCGCCGACACGGGGATCGTGGCCGTGATCCCGCGTCTACGCAGGTAGGTGCGGTTGCCACGGGAGCGTCCGAGGCCGTGGTCGGCCGGCTCGACGGCGATCCCGCCAGGCGGCTCCTTCTGAAGGTCCCCCTTTTCGACGCCCCGGCGGCATGCTGGTGGGCCCCGCAGACCGTGGAGTCGACGTTCACCTCCCAGGTGATCAGGCCCTTCGCGTCGGCCTCGGCCTGGAGCCGGGTGACGATCCGGGCCCAGGTACCGTCCCGATG
The DNA here is from genome assembly GCF_042731085.1 of Streptomyces sp. NPDC059875. Taxonomy (NCBI): domain Bacteria; kingdom Bacillati; phylum Actinomycetota; class Actinomycetes; order Kitasatosporales; family Streptomycetaceae; genus Streptomyces; species Streptomyces sp. NPDC059875. Next base: position 8,020 of record NZ_JBHWJZ010000047.1, on the reverse strand, counting down.
CCAGCGCCGGAAGAGGTCGTAGACCCGGTCCCACGGCCCGTACCGTTCGGGCACGTCCCGCCACGGGGCACCGGTCCGCGTCCGCCACCGTATGCCGTCTATCAACTGCCTCCGCGTCCATACCCGCGGACGGCCCGACTTGATGCCCCGCGGCAGCATCGGCTCAAGCCGGACCCACTGGCCATTCGTCAGATCCCCACGTCCCACGAGGCGTGCTCATTCACGACCAAGATCCACTTTCGCAACAGGCCCTAGGCCGCCCCGGGACAGCCCATACCCCCTGAGGTCGATCAGCGCAGCGCGACACGGCAGCTCGGAGCCACTGAGGTTTTCTCAACGAATTGATCTCGTGAGGTGACGGCCCAGGGGATCCCGCGAGTCGCGATGAGTTCCGCGGCGTCCTGCGGTCGTACGGTGGAAGCCGTTATCAAGGAGGACTTCTGATGCGCAGCGTGACCTATTCGATGAGCATCTCACTTGACGGCTACATCGTCGGGCCGGACGGCGACTTCGACTGGGGAGTGCCCGACGAGGAGATCTTTCGCTTCTGGATCGACGACATTCGAGGGGTCGGCGTCCACCTGTTGGGACGACGGCTGTACGAGACGATGCTGTACTGGGAGACCGCCGACCAGGATCCAACGCTCGACGACTCACAGCGCGAGTGGACCGATCTCTGGAAGCCGCTCCCAAAGGTGGTGTTCTCCACCACGCTGTCGGCGGTACAGGGCAATGCCCGCCTGGCCTCCGGCGGCTTGGCGGAGGAGATCGAGCAGTTGCGCGCCGAGCCGGGGGAGGGCGAAATCGCGATCGGCGGTGCGACTCTCGCCGCCGAGGCGGCCGCGTTGGGTCTGATCGACGAGTACCGGGCCATGGTCTACCCGGTGCTGGTTGGCGGTGGCATTCCGTTCTTTCCCCAGAGCGAGCGCCGGGTGGATCTCGCACTCGTCGAGACCCGCACCTTCGGCTCGAGAGTCGTCTACCTCCGCTACCGCGTGGCGCGTTAGCCGGCTCGTCCGCCGAGCCCTGGGGAAGAACGGGCCAGGCAGTGCCCTCTTCTCAGTGGGCGCGGACGTTTCTGATCAGGGCGTTCGTTGGGCGGGTGTCGGCGTGCAGGGCCTGCTCGGACTGCCCTTGGGGCGGCGGACGGGTACCCGGATACCGATGCCCGCACCGATACAGCCCCTTGTCCGCCAAAGCCGGCAGCCTTGTACAGCGGGCAGCGGTGATATCGGGGGGACCGGGCTCGACGCCGCAGGCCCACAACGGGGTGCCGTCCGGGGCGGACGGGAGCTGCGTCATTTCGTACCGGCCAGCGCTCCACGACGCGGAGCCCACCTCATCGACGGCCACTGGGTCAGGAGTTCCTATTCGGGCTGCGCTCCGAGGCGTTCGGCCAGGAAGGCGATGATCTCGTTCCGGGCCTGCATCGTGGGGTGACCTTCCTGGTCTACGAGGTGTGCCGTGACGACGCTGTGGGCGCAACCGACGACGTCGCGGAAGAAGGGCGGAGGGTTCGGATTCGCCGTCTCCGCTTCGAGTACGCGCCCGTCGAACGCGTCCCCGAGCAGCGCTCGGTAAGCCGCGAACCGCCGGCCAGTGCACCACGTGTCGTTTTCGAAGCGGTAGGCGAGAACCTTCAACCCGTCTCGCGTGAGGCGTTCAGCCACGGCGGCAGCGTCTTCGTCGCTGATCTCCAGTCCGCCTGGGTCGTCCAGCGGAAGCGACGGATGGTTGACGACAGGCGCGATCACAGCGGGTTCGAGCGCCATGGTCAAGGCGAAGTTGCCGGTGAAACACAGACCGACGGCGCCGACACCTGGCCCACCACACTCGGCGTGCGCAAGGCGAGCGAGGCCGCGCAGCCACGTGACGACGGGGCTGGTGCCGCCGCCCGCGAAAGCTCGGAACTCGGCGCTGACGCAGGCGCGTCGAACGATGGTCTCGCGTGCCTCGGCGAGCGGATAGGCACCGTCGATGCCGAAGAGTGAGGGCAGATACACGTGGAAGCCGGCATCGCGCACCCAACGGGCGAACCGCGCTACGTCGGGACTGATACCCGGCATCTCGGGCATGAGGACGACTGCCGGTCCTGCCCCGGCGACGTACACGATCTTGTCGGCGCCATCGACGCTGACGACTCTCCGTGAGAAATCGTCCAGGGGATCATTCTGACCTCGCATGACTGTCATGACCGAGATGATGATGAACCGGCCGCCCTCATGAGAAGCGGCGGCATCGCCACGTATCCGGGTAATATCGCCGCCCGTTCAAGGGCGCCGGAGGCCGCATGAGTCCGCTTCGAGTCGGTGTGCTGGCCTACCCGGGCTGCTTCGCGTCGGAGGTCTACGGAGTCCCCGATCTCCTGGCCATGGCGACTCATGTCGCCGCGGCGCAAGGGTCGGTCCAGCCGGCCTACGAGGTGTCGGTCATCTCGCCCCGGCGGCATGTGGTCGCGTCCGGCGGCTTCGTCCTCGACGTCTCGGCGGTCCGCCCCGTCGACGTCCTGATCGTGCCGGGCTTCGAGGTCTCGCCCACGGTCGATCTCGACGCGACACTGGCAAAACTCGGACCGGAAATGGCGTCGATTCGATCACAGGCGGCATCGGGGACCGCTGTCGTATCGATCTGCGTGGGGGCCTTCCTGGTCGCAGAAGCCGGGCTGCTCGGCGGACGCGAAGCGACCACGTCCTGGCTGTTCGCAGATCGGTTCGCGCGCCGGTACGCCGACGTGCGCCTGCGCCCGGAGAGCTTGGTCGTGACCGACCGGGGGGTGACGACCACCGCGGCTTTCAGTGCCATGTACGACTTCGCGCTCCAGTTCATCCGCGAGCACGACGGCCCCCGCGTCGCCCGCAGCACCGCGCGTATCGCGCTTGTCGACGATGCACGTTCCACCCAGGCTCCCTACGTCGACTCCGGGCTCATCCCCACCGTGGGCAGGGAGTTCTCCCTCACCGTCAAGCGGTGGCTCGACCAGAACCTCGGCGCGCGCTACGACCTGCCCGCCCTCGCCCAGGAGTTCCACGTCAGCACGAGAACCATGCTCCGCCGCTTCCGCGAGGAGGCCGGCGAGACGCCACTCACGTACCTGCAGACGGTTCGGATACGTCGCGCCAGACACCTGCTGGAGACGACCGACATGACCATCGCAAGCATCGCCGCCGACGTCGGGTACCGCGACACTGGGGCGTTCAGCGGCATCTTCACCAGGCACACGGGCCAGCGGCCGCGAGAGTACCGCGCGATGTTCCGTCGCCGCGGCGACCGCCACGGTTCGGACCGACGAACGCAGACGCGAGGCCTCGCTCCCGACTCCACCGCTACAGGTACCGCCACCACCGACCAGCGTGGAGCACTGCCGCTCCGCCGGTCTCGACACACGTAGTCCGAGGACTGGGGGCGACGGCGCACCTGATCCTCGATGCCGCCAGGCAGCTAGGGCCTAGGCGCAGACGGCATGGAAAGGCACCCGTGCCTCGCGCTGGCCGTGTCGGCTGCGAGAATCGCTGTCCGGTTGCCGGAGCGCGGTGATAGACACCCGGAGTGGAACAGACTCTGGAGTTCCCCGATCTGCTGCGGCTGATCGACGAACGGTCGACCGCGTTCCGCGCCGCAGTTGCCTCCGCGCCCAGCCTCGACGTTCAGGTGCCGACCTGCCCCGAGTGGACGCTGTTCGATCTGGTGCAGCATCTGGGCGGGGGGCGCCGCAAGTGGGCCGCCATCGTCGCCGCAGGGCCTGCCGACGCTCCCCCGGCCAAGTCCGCATGGAGCGCCCCGGTTGCGCCTCGGGAGCGCGAGGCCCTGCTGGACTGGTGGGCGGCATCGGCGCAGCAGCTACTGGACGCACTGCGGGAGTCCGGGCCGGATCGCGGCTGCTGGACCTGGTGGGATACGTCGCAGTCGCCGCAGACCGCCGGTGCCGCCGCCCGACGCCAGCTCCAGGAGATCGCGGTGCACACCTACGACGCCCAGATCACCGCGGGCGCCCCGCAGCCGCTGCCGGACGAGGTGGCACTCGACGGTGTCGACGAGTTCCTGTCCACCTGCTGCGCAACGACGAGCGCCTGGCCGCACGAGCCCGCCGCCGTGGACTACCGCGCCGCCGAGAGTCGCTCCTGGCGCCTCATGCTCTCCGCCGACGGCGCACGGGCCGCCCGGCTCCCCGCACTCGCCACAACGCCCGCCACCGCTGCCGGCGAGGACCCGGATACGGTCGACGCCTCCCTCCGGGGCACGGCCGGTGAGCTGGTCCTGGCCCTGTACGGCCGTATTCCGGTGGACTCCCTGAAGGTCGACGGCGACCGGCGTCTCTTCGACCAGCTCCTGGCCTGGGACCCGGCTGAGTAGGATGTGACGCTACGCCAGCTCGCACGGCCCGAGGACATGCTGGGCCGTCACAGCGCGGACATGAGCTCGGATGTACTCACCTCCGGGTCCCAGTCCGACGCCTGTTCCGTCAGCACGGCGTAGAGGCGTTGCCACGTCCTGGGCTCGTCACCGAGGCGGTCGCGCACCAGCTCGGCGGCCTCTGAGAGGGCGTTGTGGACCTCTTTCGGGGCGTCGGAGCGTCGGCGTGCGCGGTTGAGATAGCTCAGGACGATCGTGGTCGGGGCCGCGTGGCGGATCAGGTCCCGACCGGTGAGCTGTTCCGCCCTGAGAAGGTGATCAAGCAGGGCGTCCACGGGTTCGCGGGAGTATCCGCCCACGCCGTGGCGGGCTCTCGCAACGACCAGCTCCCGCCCCTGCCGGAGTGTCCGGAGTGAGAGTTCGTGCAGATGCTCCGCGTTGCGCAGGGTGAATGCGTGTGGGGCTTCGGGGTGGCGGACGAGGTGTTCCCATTCGGGGATCGGCTCTCGGCGGTGTTCCGCTTCCAGTGCCTCCCATGGTGGGGTGCCGGGGGTGCTGTCGAGGATCTCGCGGGTGTGCCAGTGCCCCTTCGTCCGCCGCAGCCGCTGCCCCAGACGGTCCGGCGCCAGCTCCTTCTCCACACGCGCCGCGAGGGGCGCGGCCGGGTCGTCGGCCGTGAGCGCCTTGTGGCACAGGCGCGTCGCGGTGGCCCCGAGCCTTCCGCTGTCTGCCAGGGCGGCCAGGCGCTCACGTCCTGCGTGACACAGGAGGCTGAGGCAGCCCACCAGTTGCTGCGCCAGGGTGAGGCGCTTGCCCGCTCGTTCGAAGACGAGCTCGATCAGCTCCGGTTCAGCAGACTCCAGCCATGCGGTGTGGCCGGGGACCTCGGCGAGGGGATCGGCGCGCAGTTCAGCGACGAGGCGGGGCGCCAGGGAGCCCGGGCGGGCGACGATGCGTCGGGGTGCCCGCGGGTCGCTCGTGGTCCGCAGCACGGCAAGGTCGACATCGGGGTCGGCGAGGTCCAGCAACCGGAGTGTCGCGTTGTCGTCGAGCCACCGGCGTTGTTCGGAGAGCACCCGCAGCGCTCCCGTGTCACGGAGGCAGAGCAGATACTCGAAGGGCGTGTGTTCCGTCGGGCTGCGCCGAAGGAGAAAAGCGGCCAGCATCCACGGCCCGTCGGGGCCCAGGTGAGGCAGAAGGGCCGCGACGACCTCGGGTGTGGCCAGGCACAGCAGTGTCCCCAACGGCCAGGCCCACAGGTGGTCGCCGCGGGCGAGCAGATGCAGCGCCTCCTCCACGGTGGTGGGGGCGACCGTGGAGCAAGACGTCGACGGAGTACCGATGCCCTCGCATGCCTCACTGAGCATGTCAGCAGCGCTCCGGCTGTCGAGGCGTGACCGGTCGAGCAGTTCGGGCCAGGTGGTTGCGGTCTGCTGTCCGCGCGTGTCAATGGCCGTCGCTGCCACGTCCCGGGCGGCTGCGGCCAGTCCGAGCCAGGCCTTCACTTCGGTTCCGAGCTCGCGTTCGAGGAACGAGGCGAGCGAACTCCGCCAGGCCATGACGAAGGCCAGGCCCTGCCAGTCGTGCTGCAGGCGAAGGAAGAGTGCGGCCGGCAGATGGGCCAGCAGGTCGTCGGTCTGCAGGATGCCGTGCAGGTAGGCCCGCTCGGCGACCCGGGCGAGCGAGCGCGCGTCCGCTGCTTCCTTGATCCAGGACAAGGCTTCCTGGCGGGTCGGTGCGTCGCAGCGGTGGGCCAGGTCGTGGAGGCCCTGGGCGAGGCATGCCTCACGCAGCCAGTCCGGATGTTGCCAGCCGGGTGAGTCGGCGGCCCGGTTGTCCGACAGATAGCGCAGGACTGCCGGGTCGTCGGGGAGCGGGGCAGCGTTCGGCCGGGCGAGTGTGCGCAGCAGGTCGATCGCGCCCAGGGCAGCGCGCCCCCGCTCGCCGACGGGTGCCGAGGGCGGCAGGTCGGGTGCCGAGGGCGGCAGGTCGGGTACCGATGGCGGCTGGTCGGGTGCGGCCCGTACAGGTGTGGTGTCCGCGGACCGCGCGTCCGCAGGCGCTGCATCCGTGGACAGGGCGTCCGAAGGACCCGCGTCCACGGCCTCCGCTCCCCCAGGCTGTGCGCCGGCGTGCTGGGCGTCGGCAGGGTGGGCGACGGCGGTCATGGCCCTGACCGGCTGAGCGCCGTCGGCGGTCCCGGTGGCCTCTTGGACGGCTTCGGTCAGCGAACCGGGATGCCGGGGCAGGATCTCCCGGAGTACTTGCCAGGCGTCAGGCCGCCCCGTGAGATGGTGCCGGACCAGTCCCGCGAACACGTCCTGGGCCGATTCCGCGCCCAATCCCTCCTCGGTCACGACGTGGAGGGCCTGCAGGGCGCGGGCGGCGGGCCTCGCCGTCGTGACCAGTTCGGCGGGATCGAGCAGGCCGGCCCTGACCACGCCCGGGGCCCACTCGGCGGCCGTGTCGTCCAAGACCTCCTCGGCCAGGCGCTGTGCCGGTGGGGTGAGATTGCCGGCGATCCGCCCGCCGGCCCGCCAGGGCTCGTTCAGCAGGGTCAGGTGGAACTCTCGGCGTTCGCTGTCTGTGGCGTCCTCGTGCCGTACCAGTTCCTGTGCTGCCTTCGGCATGAACGGTGTCTGCCGGTTGGCGGCGGCCAGTACGCGGAAGTCGTGTGTGTACGGCTCGTTGAGCAGATCACGCAGGGTGCTGGTGCCGCGGCTGCTGCTGAGCAGTCGCGGCAGCGCGGTCGGATCGTCGTAGGGCTCGACGCCCTCCCGCAGCAGCGCCGCACCGTCGGGTACGTCCAGGGCGGCGGTGACCTCGGCCAGGACGTCCGCATGGACGTAAGGAACGACGGCCGGGTCGCCCAGCATGGCGCGTACCGCGTCGGCGCCCCGGCACTCCCAGACGCGCAGGAGTGCGTAACGTTGCGCCACCTTGCGCACACCCCAGCCGAGCGCCTGGGCGACCAGTTGGGGATCGCCGCAGGCGAGCAGGGGGGCGGTACGGCTGCGTGACGCCCTTGCGGCGGGCGAGAGCAGTTCCGCGCGCAGTCCTTCGTCCAGCGGAACGCGGTCCAGGGCGTGGACGATGATCCGCCGCAGGGACGGCGTGCAGCGCGGGTTGCGGTACACGGCCGCGTTGGCCGCTGGGTCGTCTGCCGCGACGAGGTCTTTGAGGACGCGTGCGTCGATGCGTGGATGCCGGGCGAGTGCGACTCGTGTCCGGCTGTCTCCGTGCCGGGTGACCGCGGACGTCAACACCGGGCCGGGCAGGGAGCCGCCCGCGAGCATCGTCTCCACCGTACGATCCGGCAGCGCGGTGAGCGCAGCCGCGGCGTGCTCGGGCGTCGCCTGCTCCAGGAGCAGCTCCAGCGTGCCGCACACCGACTTCGGGGCCGGGGGTGTCCCCTTGGCGTCAGGTGCGGGGCGGGCCGCGATCAATTCCGGCAGGGTGCCCGATGATGTGGCGAGAGCGTCGTGAAGTCCGCGCCAGCGCTCGGGCGAGCCGCCCAGGTGGCGCTCCGTCAGCTGCCGTACGAGGGTCGCGGCGGAACTGCCCCGAGGCGGTGGCCCTAGGCCATGTCCGTAAAGTCGTCGGCTCGTTGCTCTATTCGTGGTGCGTCGACATGAACTGACGGATGAGTCGTGGGCGTTGATCGCTCCGT
>NZ_JBHWJZ010000046.1:0-53873 GCF_042731085.1 Streptomyces sp. NPDC059875 | reverse complement strand
GGGGCGCCCCCGCTGAAGGGGGGCCCGCTCGGGGTTTCGCCGCCCGCGGCCCCCTGGGGGGGCCGCGCCGCCGCCCCCCCGGGGGGGCGGGCCGCGGCGACGGTTCGGGGCCCGGAGGATCAGCCGGGAGGTGGCATCCCGCCCTTGAGGCGTTCGAGGTCCGAGGCGCGGACCTGGATCACGAAGAGGGCGATGAAGAACGCGACGATGGAGAACGCCGCCGCCGTGATGAAGCCGGACGAGACACCGGCTGTCAGGACCTCGTCGGCCCAGGGCGGGGGCAGTTGCCCGGTCTTGGCGAACTCGGCCTTCTCCAGCGGCCCCGCCTGGGAGAGGAAGGCGGGGACCTGGTCCTGCGCCTCGTTGCGGCTGGCCGTTCCGAAGACCGTCACCAGGATCGAGAGCCCGAGCGAACCGCCGACCTGCTGGGTGGCGTTGAGCAGTCCGGAGGCGGCGCCCGACTCCTGCTGCTCGACGTTGGACAGCGCCATGATGGTCAGCGAGACGAACATCAGGCCCATGCCGAAGCCGAAGACCAGGATCGGACCGAGGATGCTGCCCATATAGGTGGAGTCCACATTGGTCAGGGTCAGCCACGACAGGCCCGCCGCCGAGAAGAGCGAGCCGACGACCATGAAGGGCTTCGGCCCGTACCTGGGCAGGAACTGGGACGTGATACCGGCGCCCACCGCGATGATCGCGCTGACCGGCAGGAACGCGAGGCCGGTCCTCAACGGGCTGAAGTGCAGGACGCCCTGCACCCACAGCGTCAGGAAGAAGAACATGCCGAAGATCGCCGCGGCGAGGCAGAGCATGATCGCGTACGTGCCCGCCCGGTTGCGGTCGGCGAACATGTGCAGCGGGGTGATCGGCTGCCGGGAGCGCCGCTCCACCAGGATGAACAGGAGCAGCAGGACGACAGCCGCGCCGAACGAGGCGAGCGTCCAGGGGTCGCGCCAGCCTTCCTGCGCGGCGCGGATGAACCCGTACACCAGCGCCACCATGCCGAGGGTCGAGGTGAGCGCCCCGGTGAAGTCGAAGTGGCCGGGGTGGCGTTCGGACTCCTTGATGTGGCGGGGGGTGAGGAAGGCGATGAGCAGCGCGATGGGCACGTTGACGAAGAAGATCCAGCGCCAGTCGAGCCACTCGACGAGCACTCCGCCGGCGACGAGGCCGATCGCGCCGCCGCCCGCCGAGACGGCCGCGAACACGCCGAAGGCCCGATTGCGTTCGGGGCCTTCGTCGAAGTTCGTGGTGATCAGGGAGAGCGAGGTCGGGGAGGCGATGGCTCCGCCGACGCCCTGGAGGGCACGGGCGGCGAGGAGTTGCCAGTCGTTCTGGGCCAGTCCACAGAGCAGCGAGGCGAATCCGAAGAGGAGGATGCCGAAGATGAAGACGCGGCGTCGGCCGAGGATGTCGCCGGCGCGTCCACCGAGGAGCAGCAGACCGCCGAAGGTCAGCGTGTAGGCGTTGACGACCCACGACAGACTGGTGGTGGAGAACTCCAGCGAGCTCTGGATGTGCGGCAGCGCGATGTTGACGATCGTGATGTCGAGAACGACCATCAACTGGCACGAGGCGATGACGAACAGGGCGATGCCCTTGCCGTCACTGTGCTTCTGGGGCCTCGCGGTCTCTGCTGGGGTTGTCGGCTTGGGTGTACTCATGGCGCATCGCGCCCTCGCTCTGTGAGGGTGCCGTGGGCCGGTCAGTCCACCCCTCGACATTAAGCCCGGGTCCAGAGACTCTCCAGTTGATCAAGCGGGCGGCCCGGGGGTCTCCGCGACGAAGGCCCGCAAGGTGTCCGCGAGCCGTTCGGGCTGATCCTCCGCGACGAGGGTGCGACTGTCCGTGATCTCGACGAGCCGCCCCCGCGGCAGGAGTTCGGCGAGCCGGCGGCCGTGCTCGCGCGGCATCATCAGGTCGTCGGCCGCCCAGACGACGAGCGCCGGGCGGTCGAACTTCCGCAGCCCTTCGGCGGCTTGGAGGAGTTCGTCCCGGCGCACGGCCAGGCAGTAGCGGCGGAAGTCGTCGCGGATCGCGGGGTCGGTACGCAGGGGGCGCAGCCAGCCGTCCGCGATCTCGTCGGGTACGGGTCGCCTGGTGAGCGCGCCGAGGCCGACGGGCAGGCGGCGCAGCGGTTTCCAGCCGAGGACGCGGGCCATGAGGAGGATCCCGCCGGGGACGCGGCAGGCCAGGTCGATCATCTTGCCGGGCGCCCCCGGCGGTGGGGGTGTCTTCAGGGTCTGGCCGGATCAGCGAGCGGCGTCCGGCGCGTGCAGCTGCAAGGCGGAGGAGGGAGACAATGGCGGAGCCATGGCGACCGACGACAACGCGGCAGATGTGCGTGCTGGGCGTCGGGAGCCCGGCCGGACCCTGAAGACACCCCCAGTTGTCGAAGGCCTCGCAGGAGATGAGCACGAGCCGGGCGAGCCGCTCCGGGTGGCGCACGGCGACGGTCTGGGCGCGGCCGCAGTCGCTCTCGACGAGCGTGACGTCGGTGAGGTCCAGCCGGTCGAGGAACTCGGCGATCAGGTCGATGACGGTGTCGGGCGAGAGCGGTACGTCCGGCCGCATCGGGGTGCGGTGGGAGCCGTACGGGAGGGTCGGCGCGAGCACCCGGTGGTCCGGGGCGAGCGCGGCGACGACCTTCCGCCAGACCGTGGCATCGTGGACGAGTCCGTGCAGGAGCACGACGACCGGGCCAGGACCGCCCGTGTCCTCGTACGTGATCGTTCCCGCGGTCAGCTCGATCTCCGGCATGGCTTCCCCTGTGCCGCCAGGCCCTGATCCGCCGGACAGGCCCTAGTCCACCACCGCGAAGCCGTCCAGCTCCACGTGGGCCTGATCGTCCCACAGCCGTACGACACCGATCACGGCCATCGCCGGATAGTCGCGTCCGGCCAACCGCCGCCAGATCCGGCCCAGTTCGGGCGCGTGCTGCCGGTAGTCGGCGATGTCGGTGGCGTAGACGGTGACGCGGGCGAGGTCGGCGGGGGTGCCGCCGGCGTGGCGGAGGGCGGCGAGGAGGTTGGTGAGCGCGGTCTCGAACTGCTCGGGCAGGGTCTCCCCGACCACCTTGCCGTCGCGGTCGAGGCTGGTCTGTCCGGCGAGGAAGACCAGCCGGGTGCCGGTGGCGGTCACGGCGTGGGAGAAGCCGGTGGGCGGGGAGAGTTCGGCGGGGTTGTGCCGGTGCAGGCTCATACGGACGGCTCCTTCGGCGACTCGGCGACGACGGCGGTCGGCTCCGCCGGGGGCCCGGCGACGGCGGTCGGCTCCACCGGCTGCCGGGCGGCGACCTCGGTCGGCTCCGCCGGGGACCCCGCGGCGGCCCGGTCGGTCGCGGCGTACAGCTCCTTGGCGATGATCGTGCGCTGGACCTCGGTGGCTCCTTCGTAGATGCGCGGTGCACGCACCTCCCGGTACAGGTGTTCCAGCAGGTGGCCGCGTTGCAGCGCCCGCGCCCCGTGCAGCTGCACGGCGGCGTCGACCACGTACTGCGCGGTCTCGGTGGCCAGCAGCTTCGCCATCGCCGAGCGTCGCGGCACGTCGGCGGCGCCCGCGTCGTACGCCGCTGCCGCCGCGTAGACGAGCAGTCGGGCGGCCTCGGTGCGGGTGGCCATCTCGGCGACCTGGTGGGAGACGGCCTGGAGGTCGCCGAGGACGCCGCCGAAGGCCCTGCGGGCGGCGGTGTGGACGAGGGTCGCGTCGAGGGCGGCCTGGGCCATGCCGACGGCGAAGGCGCCGACGCTGGGGCGGAAGAGGTTGAGCGTGGTCATGGCCACCCGGAAGCCCCGGTCGGTCTCACCGAGGACGTCCGCGGCCCCGACGGGGACGCCGTCGAAGACGAGGGAGCCGATGGCGTGCGGGGCGAGCATGTCGAGGGGGCTGCCGGAGAGGCCGGGCCGGTCGGCGGGGACGAGGAAGGCGGTGACGCCGCGGGCTCCGGCGCCCTGGGTCGTGCGGGCGAACACGGTGGCGAAGTCGGCCTCGGGGGCGTTGGAGATCCAGCGCTTCTCGCCGTGGAGGCGCCAGCCGCCCGCGCCGTCCGGCCGGGCCTCCAGGGAGAGGGCGGCGGCGTCGGAGCCCGCGTCGGGCTCGCTGAGCGCGAAGGCGGCGACGGCCCGTCCCGCGACGATCTCGGGGAGCCAGCGGGCGCGCTGCTCAGGGGTGCCGAAGGCGGCGACCGGGTGGCCGCCGAGGCCCTGGAGGGCGAGCGCGGTCTCGGCCTCCGTGCAGGAGTGGGCGAGGGACTCGCGCAGCAGGCAGAGGTCGAGGGCGCCGGCGTCGAAGAGTCCGGCCAGGAGGCCGAGTTCGCCGAGGGCGGCGACGAGGGGGCGGTTGACCCGGCCCGGCTCGCCCTTCTCGGCGAGCGGCCGCAGGCGCTCGGCGGCGAGGGCGCGGAGCTCCGCACACCGGGCGGTCTGGCGTGGATCGAGTGAGAATACGGACATTCGGACCCCTGTCTCCCTCTGTGTCGCTCGCCTGCATCAGTTCTATCGCGCACTGTTGACTGTCGTCACCATCACGATACGCTCGATGGGCGACCCCACCACGACAAGGGGACGAACTCATGGAGCTGACCCCCTCGGCCCACCACGACACCTTCGCGCGCGACCATCTGCCGCCCGCCGACGCGTGGCCACGCCTGCTCTTCGATCTGCCGGGGCTCGACTACCCCGAGCGGCTCAACTGCGGGGCGGAACTGCTCGACGCCACGGTGGAACGATTCGGCGCGGAGCGTCCGGCGTTCCGGGACGGTACGGGACATGTCTGGACATACGGACAGCTGCGGGAGCGGGTGAACCGGATCGCGCACGTCCTGACCTCCGACCTCGGCGTCCGGCCCGGCAACCGCGTGCTCCTGCGCGGCCCCACCACCCCCTGGCTGGCCGCCTGCTGGCTCGCGGTCATGAAGGCGGGAGCGATCGCCGTCACCGTCCTGGCCCAGCAGCGCGCCCAGGAGTTGGCCGTGATGTGCGAGATGGCCCGCTGCACGCACGCGCTGTGCGACATCAGGAGCGTCGACGACCTGGTGAAGGCCGAGGTGCCGGGGCTGCGGATCACGGCGTTCGGCGGGGACTCCCCCGACGATCTGCTCTCCCTCGCCATGGGCCGACCGGACACCTACGAGGCGGTGGAGACGGCCGCCGACGACGTGGCCCTGATCGCCTTCACCTCGGGGACGACCGGGCGCCCCAAGGGGTGCATGCACTTCCACCGCGACGTCCTCGCGGTGGCCGACACCTTCTCGGAGCACGTCCTGCGACCCGAGCCGGACGACGTCTTCGCCGGCTCCCCTCCGCTCGGCTTCACCTTCGGCCTCGGCGGGCTCGTCCTCTTCCCGCTGCGCGCCGGTGCCAGCGCGCTGCTGCTCGAACAGGCGGGCCCCAAGCAGCTGCTGACGGCGATCGCCGAGCACGAGGTGTCGGTGCTGTTCACAGCGCCGACCGCGTACCGGGTGATGCTGGAGGAGATCGACCGGCACGGCGGGCACGACGTCGCCTCGCTGCGGTCCCTGCGGCGGTGCGTGTCGGCGGGCGAGAACCTGCCGGCCGCGACGTGGGACGCCTGGCACCGGCGCACGGGCCTGAAACTCATCAACGGCATCGGGGCGACCGAACTGCTCCACATCTTCATCTCCGCGGCGGACGGCGACATCCGCCCGGGCACGACCGGACGGCCCGTGCCCGGCTGGCAGGCGCGGGTCGTGGACCGTGCGGGCGCCGAGGTCCCCGACGGCGAGGAGGGCCTGCTCGCGGTGCGCGGGCCGGTCGGCTGCCGGTATCTCTCCGACCCCCGCCAGGGCGAGTACGTCCACGACGGCTGGAACGTCACGGGGGACACGTACGTCCGCGACGCGGAAGGCTACTTCCGCTATGTGGCCCGCGCCGACGACATGATCATCTCGGCCGGGTTCAACATCGCCGGCCCCCAGGTCGAGGAGGCGCTGCTCGCCCACCCCGACGTGGTCGAGGCGGCGGTGGTGGGCCACCCGGACGAGATGCGCGGCCAGATCGTGGTCGCCTACGCGGTCGTACGGAACGGGGTGCCGCGCGACGCGGAGACGGCGGCGGCGCTGCGGGCGTTCGTACGGGCCCGGCTGGTGCCGTACAAGGCTCCCCGCAAGATCGTCTTCCTGGACGCGCTGCCGCGGACGGCGACGGGGAAGCTGCAGCGATTCCGGCTGCGCGCAGACCCCGACGACACTGCCACCCCCTAGAGTGATCACGTGGCCGAGCAGCACACCCCCCGTTCCCTGATCGTCTCGCTGTACGGCGCGTACGGCCGCGGCCTCGCGCCGGGCGAGGAGCCCGTGCCCGTGGCCGAGCTGATCCGCCTCCTCGCGGTGCTCGGCGTGGACGCGCCCTCGGTTCGGTCGTCGGTGTCCCGGCTGAAACGGCGGGGGCTGCTGCTGCCGCGCCGGACCGCGGACGGAGCAGCCGGATACGCGCTGTCGGACGACGCACGCCAGCTCCTGGACGACGGCGACCGCCGGATCTACACCCGTACGGAACCCAAGCTGTCCGACGGCTGGGTCCTCGCCGTCTTCACCGTCCCCGAAGCCGAGCGCCACAAGCGCCATCTGCTGCGCTCCCGGCTGGCCCGGCTGGGCTTCGGCACGGCGGCCCCCGGCGTCTGGATCGCCCCGGCACGGCTGTACGAGGAGACCCGTCACACGCTGGAACGTCTGGAGCTCTCCTCGTACGTGGACCTCTTCCGCGGCGAGCACCTGGGCTACGCGGCGACCGCGGAGGCGGTGGCCCGCTGGTGGGACCTGCCGTCGATCGCCAAGCTCCACGAGGAGTTCCTCGCCGCCCACGAGCCGGTCCTGCGGTCCTGGACGGCCTCTCGGGCTTCCCCGGGTTCGGCGGAGGACGCCTACCGGGACTACCTGTTCGCTCTGGACTCCTGGCGCCGCCTGCCGTACGCGGACCCGGTCCTGCCGGCCGAGCTGTTGCCGCAGGACTGGCCGGGCGCCCGCTCGGCGGAGGTCTTCGCGGCGCTGCACGAGAGGCTGCGGGACCGGGGGGCGGAGTTCGTGGGCCGGGGAACGACCGGCTGACCACCGTCAGTCCAGACGGAGTCGCGGCTTCGGCGCGTCCGTCCGGCCCGTCGGGGGCTTGCGGCTGCCCGCGCGGTACGGGGAGGGCCAGGGGGCCGCGGGGCCCTGGTAGTCCTGGTCGGCCGCCGCGTGCAGGGTCCAGTGGGGGTCGTAGAGGTGCGGGCGGGCGAGGGCGCAGAGGTCGGCGCGGCCCGCCAGGAGGAGCGAGTTGACGTCGTCCCAGGAGGAGATCGCGCCGACCGCGATCACCGGGACGGCGAGCGCGTTGCGGATCCGGTCGGCGTACGGGGTCTGGTAGGAGCGGCCGTACTCGGGGCGTTCTTCGGGGACCACCTGGCCGGTGGAGACGTCGAGCGCGTCGGCGCCGTGGGCGGCGAAGGCGCGGGCGGTCTCCACGGCGTCCTCGGCCGTCGTGCCGCCCTCCGCCCAGTCCGTGGCGGAGATACGGACGGTCATCGGCCGGTCCTCCGGCCACACCTCCCGTACGGCGTCGAAGACTTCGAGCGGGAAGCGCAACCGGTTCGCGAGCGCGCCGCCGTACGCGTCGTCCCGTCGGTTGGTCAGCGGGGAGAGGAAGCCGGAGAGCAGATAGCCGTGCGCGCAGTGCAGTTCGAGCAGGTCGAAGCCGGCACGGGCGGCCCTTCGGGCGGCGGCCGTGAACTCCTCGCGTACGGCGGTCATCCCGGCCCGGTCCAGGGCGTGCGGGATCTGGTTGACGCCTTGGCGGTACGGGAGCGGTGAGGGGGCCGTCAGTGGCCAGTTGCCGTCGGGGAGCGGCTGGTCGATGCCCTCCCACATGCGGCGGGTGGAGCCCTTGCGGCCGGAGTGGCCGAGCTGGACGCCGATCGCCGTGCCGGGCGCCTGGGCGTGGACGAAGGAGGTGATCCGGCTCCAGGCCGCCGCCTGCTCGTCGGTCCACAGGCCGGTGCACCCGGGGGTGATCCGGCCCTGGGGGCTCACGCAGACCATCTCGGTCATGACGAGCCCGGCGCCGCCGAGGGCCCGCGCGCCCAGGTGGACGAGGTGGAAGTCGCCGGGGAGGCCGTCCTCGGCGACGTACAGGTCCATGGGCGAGACGACGACCCGGTTGCGCAGGGTCAGGCCGCGCAGCCGGAACGGGGTGAACATCGGCGGGGTGTCGGGCGGGCAGCCGAAGTCGCGCTCGACGGAGCCGGTGAAGGCGGGGTCGCGCAGCCGCAGGTTGTCGTGGGTGACGCGGCGGCTGCGGGTGAGGAGGTTGAAGGCGAACTGGCGGGGCGGCTGGTCCACGTAGCCGTCGAGCTCCTCGAACCAGCGCAGGCTCGCGGCGGCGGCGCGCTGGGTGGACTCGACGACGGGCCGCCGCTCCGTCTCGTACGCGGCGAGCGCATCGCCCAGGGTGGGCTGCTCCTCGACGCAGGCGGCGAGCGCGAGGGCGTCCTCGACGGCGAGTTTGGTGCCGGAGCCGATGGAGAAGTGGGCGGTGTGGGCGGCGTCGCCGAGGAGGACGGTGTTGCCGTGGGACCAGCGCTCGTTGACGACGGTGCGGAACGCGGTCCAGGAGGAGTTGTTGGAGCGCAGGGCCCGGCCGCCGAGCGCCTCGGCGAAGAGTTTGGCGCAGCGGGCGGTGGACTCCGCCTCGTCGAGCTCGTCGAAGCCGGCGGTCCGCCAGACCTCTTCGCGCATCTCGACGATGACGGTGGAGGAGTCCGAGGAGAAGGGATAGCCGTGGAGCTGCATCACGCCGTACTCGGTCTCGGCGATCTCGAAGCGGAAGGCCTCGAAGGCGAAGTCCGCGGCGAGCCAGATGTACCGGCAGCGGTGGGTGGTGAGCGTGGGCCGGAAGACGTCCGCGTGGGCGTCGCGGGTCTTGCTGTGGACCCCGTCGGCCGCGACGACCAGGTCGTGTTCGGCCGCGAGTTCGGCGGCCGGTGGGGCCTCGGTGCGGAAGCGGAGCCGTACGCCGAGCTCGGCGCAGCGGGCGTGCAGGATCTCCAGGAGCCGACGGCGGCCGAGGGCGGCGAAGCCGTGGCCCGTGGAGGTGAGGAGGTGCCCGCGGTGGGCGATGTGGATGTCGTCCCAGCGGACGAAGGCGTCCTGGAGGGCGCGGTACACGGCGTGGTCGGCGTGCTCGATCCCGCCGAGGGTCTCGTCGGAGAGGACGACGCCGAAGCCGAAGGTGTCCTCGGGGGCGTTGCGCTCCCAGACGGTGACCTCGCGCGCCGGGTCGAGCCGCTTGAGCAGCGCCGCGGCGTACAGCCCGCCGGGGCCGCCGCCGACGACGGCGACGCGCAGCGGAGCGGGGGTGGGGGGCTCCGATGGGGTGGGAGGCTCCGATGCGCGAGTCCCGGGCACCACCGTCACCGCCCCCGCCACTTCGGGGCCCGCTTCTCGGTGAAGGCCGCGTGGAACTCCGCGTAGTCCTCGCCGTTCATCAGCAGCGCCTGGGTGGCGGCGTCCAGCTCGACGGAGGCCGCGAGCGGCATGTCCAGCTCGGCGGTGAGCAGGGCCTTGGTCTGGGCGTGGGCGAGGGCGGGTCCGTCGGCGAGGCGGCGGGCCAGTGCGGCGGCGCGTGCGTCGGCGCCGCCCTCCTCGGTGACCTCGCTGAGCAGGCCGATCCGCTCGGCCTCGGGCGCGCGGACGGGCTCGCCGAGCATGAGCAGCCGGGTGGCGTGGCCGAGGCCGACGACCCGGGGCAGCAGATAGGCCGCGCCCATGTCGCCGCCGGAAAGCCCGACGCGGGTGAAGAGGAAGGCGAAGCGGGCGCTCGGGTCGGCGATCCGGAAGTCCGCGGCGAGCGCCAGGACGGCGCCCGCCCCGGCCGCGACGCCGTGGACGGCGGCGATCACCGGGAAGGGGCACTCCCGGATCGCCCGGACGACCTGTCCGGTCATCCGGTTGAAGTCGAGCAGCTGGGCCGTGTCCATGGAGAGCGTCGCGCCGATGATCTCGTCCACGTCGCCGCCGGAGCAGAAACCGCGGCCCTCGCCGCCGAGGACGAGGGCGCGCACGGCGCGTTCCCGGGAGAGTTCGGCGAGCAGATCGCGCAGGTCGGCGTAGGCGCCGAAGGTGAGCGCGTTGAGTTTCTCGGGGCGGGCGAGGGTGACGGTGGCGACACCGTCGTCGATGGCCAGGCGCAGATGGTGCCAGCGCTCGGTGCGGGGTGCGGAGCCGGTAAAGGGGCTCATACGGGACGGCCTCCCTTCCTCCTGTTCGGAGCGTATCACCGCATTGTGACTGTCGTCACGAGTGCGCGATAGAGGAGGAGGCGGGGCGACCCGGCCGAAGGTCCCGACCAGCGGGTGACCCTGGACCCTCCTGCAAGGGAGGGGGTGCCCATGGATTCCGCTTTTACGGTTCGTAAGGTTGAAAGCAGGACGTCTCGGGACGCGCCATCGCGTCGTCCGCCCTCCCCCATCCCCTGCGAACGGACGCTGCCATGGTCGAAGCCGGCGAGCCCACCACGTGGCGCATCCAGCTTCCGCACACCACCGCCGCCGTGCCGATCGCCCGCGCCCTCGTCCGTACGGCACTCACGGATCTCGACGCGCCCGCCGACAGCGACACGGCCGAGCTGCTGACCGCCGAGCTCGTCGCCAACGCCGTCGAGCACACCGACGACGAGGACCCCATCGAGCTGGTCGTCGAGCTGCTGCCGGGCGGCTGTCAGGTCGAGGTGCACGACCGGCGCCCTGCCCGCCCCGGCGAACTGATCGGCCCGGAGCCGGGCGAGCGGCCGGACCCCTGGCAGGAGCACGGCCGCGGCCTGCTACTCATCCGCGCGCTCAGCAGCGACTGCGGTCACCGCCCCACCGCGCACGGCAAGGCGGTCTGGTTCACCCTTCCCGCGGTACCGGCACAGCGTCGGCCGGAACAGCGTCGGCCTGCGCGGGAGCAGCCGGCGCCGGATCGGCCGACGGAGCGGCGGCCGACCGAGTAGCGGTCGGCGCGGGCGCCGTCGCGACCAGGCGCGAGTTGCGGCGCCCGTAGCCCGCGTACACCAGCGCCCCGACGGCCAGGAAGACCGCGAACTGCAGCCAGGTCTCCCAGCCGGTGCCCCAGATCAGATACAGGCAGAAGCCGACGCCGAGCACCGGGCTGAGCGGGTACAGCGGCACCCGGAAGGAGCGCGGCAGCTCGGGGTCACGGCGGCGCAGCACGATCACCGCGACGTTCACGACGGCCATGACGGCGAGCGTGCCGATCGTCGTGAGCCCGACGACGACGTCGAGCGAGGAGAACGCGGCCGGGACCGCGAAGACGGCGGCCACGATCCAGGTGTTGGCCACGGGGGTCGCGCTCTTCGGCGAGACCCGTTCGAAGACCCGCGGGACGAGTCCGTCGCGGGACATGGACATCAGGATGCGGGTCTGCCCGTACATCACCGCGAGGACGACGGACGCGATCGCGACGACCGCGCCGAAGGCGATGACGCCGCCGCCGATGGTCGACCCGGTGACCCGGTCGACGACGAGCGAGAGCGCGGCCGGCTGGCCGGCGACGTCGTCGGCGCCGAGCGCCCCGATCGCGGAGAGCGCCACCGCGCCGTACAACACCGTGACGACCCCGATGCAGATGAGGATGGCGAGGGGGATGGTGCGGCGGGGGTTCTTCACCTCCTCGCCGGCGGTGGTGATCGCGTCGAAGCCGATGTACGAGAAGAAGGCCACCGAGGCTCCCGCCGTGATCCCGGCGGCGCCGTGCGTGGCGAACGGCGAGAGGTTCCCGTCCTGGAAGGCGGTGAAGCCGATCGCACAGAAGAGGATCAGGATCCCGATCTTGAGGACGGCCATCGCGGCCGTCGCCCGGGCGCTCTCCCGGACCCCGCGCACCAGCAGCACGGCGGCGAGGAGGATGACGACCACCGCGGGCAGGTTGACCACGCCGCCGTCGGCGGGACCGGCGGAGAGCGCGGTGGGCAGCTGCAGACCGATGAGGCTGTCGAGGAGCTCGTTGAGGTACTGGCTCCAGCCGACCGCGACCGCGGACACCGAGACGCCGTACTCCAGGAGCAGGCACCAGCCGACGAGGAAGGCGACGCGCTCGCCCAGACTCGCGTAGGCGAAGGAGTAGGAGGAGCCGGAGACGGGGATCGCGCTGCCGAGTTCGGCGAAGGACAGTGCGGTGAAGATGCAGGTGATCGCGGCCAGCACGAAGGAGATCACGACGGCGGGGCCGGCCTCGGCGACGCTGTCGGAGAGGCCGACGAAGATGCCGGTGCCGACGATCGCGCCGACGCCGAAGCAGGCGAGCTGGAAGAGGCCCATCGTGCGCTTGAGGCCGTGGCCCTCGAGGTCCGCGCCGGATTCGGCGATCAACTGCTGGGGGGATTTGATCCGCGACGCGGACGGGGACATGCGGTGGTTCTCATCTCTGATCGAGCCCGCGCGAGGTCGCGCGCATGCGAGTGGGGTCCGAGCGTGCGAGCTCGAACCCCACCATTCGATCCGATGGTAACCACGGGTGCGCATATACACCCAATCGGACGTATCGCTATTCGGCGCCCGGGCTCGCGCCGGCGAGGGTCGCGACGAGGACCGCCTTGATCGTGTGCATCCGGTTCTCGGCCTCGTCGAAGACGACGGAGTGCTCCGACTCGAAGACCTCGTCGGAGACCTCCAGCTCGGTCAGTCCGTGCCGGGCGTGGATGTCACGGCCGACGGCCGTGCCCAGGTCGTGGAAGGCCGGCAGACAGTGCAGGAACTTCACGTCCGCCTTCCCCGTGGCGCGCAGGACGTCCATGGTCACGGAGTACGGGGCGAGGTGGGCGATCCGCTCGTCCCAGATCTCCTTGGGCTCACCCATGGAGACCCAGACGTCGGTGGCGACGAAGTCGGCGCCGTGGACGCCCGCGGCGACGTCCTCGGTGAGCGTGATCGTCGCGCCGCTCGTCTCGGCCAGCTTCCGCGCGGAGGCGACGATCTCCGCGGCCGGCCAGTACGCCTCCGGGGCCACGATCCGCACGTCCATGCCGAGGAGGGCGCCGGTGACCAGGTAGCTGTTGCCCATGTTGAAGCGGGCGTCGCCGAGGTAGGCGAACGTGACGGCGTCCAGCGGCTTGTCCGTGTGCTCGGTCATCGTCAGGACGTCGGCGAGCATCTGGGTGGGGTGCCAGTCGTCCGTCAGACCGTTGAAGACGGGGACGCCCGCGTGGGCGGCGAACGCCTCGACGTGCGCCTGGCTGTCGCCGCGGTACTCGATGCCGTCGAACATCCGGCCGAGGACGCGGGCGGTGTCCTTGACCGACTCCTTGTGCCCGATCTGCGAACCGGACGGATCGAGGTACGTGGTGGAGGCACCCTGATCCGCGGCGGCGACCTCGAAGGCACAGCGGGTCCGGGTCGAGGTCTTCTCGAAGATCAGGGCGATGTTCTTGCCGCGCAGCCGCTGGACCTCGGCACCAGCCTTCTTGGCCGCCTTCAGCTCGGCGGCCAGGCCGATCAGACCGCGGAACTCCTCGGCGGTGAAGTCCAGCTCCTTGAGGAAGTGGCGGCCGATGAGGTCGGTGGCCATGGGGTGCTCCTGGGTACGGTCGGGGGCGGCGAATCGGGGCGACGAACGTGACGACGAGCGGCACGACGAACGTGACGACTGGAAGTCTATACGTTAACCAGTATGGCTATACAGACCTGGCGCCCACTCGTCGCCCCGACCGGCCTCACACGGCGTCCCGCTCCACCGGACACGACATGCAGCGCGGGCCGCCCCTGCCCCGCCCCAGCTCGCTGCCCGGGATCTCGATCACCTCGATGCCCTGCTTGCGCAGATGCGTGTTGGTGGTGACGTTCCGCTCGTACGCCACGACGACGCCCGGCTCGACGGCGAGGACGTTGCAGCCGTCGTCCCACTGCTCGCGCTCCGCCGCGTGGACGTCCTGCGTCGCCGTCAGGACGCGGACGTCCTGCAGCCCGAGCGCGGCGGCGATCGCGCTGTGCATGTGCTCCGGGGGATGGTCGGTGACCCGCAACGACTGGCCCTCGTCGCCCGGTTCGATCGTGTACGAGCGGAGCATGCCGAGCCCCGCGTACTGCGTGAAGGTGTCCTGGTCGACCATCGTCATCACCGTGTCGAGGTGCATGAACGCCCGCCGCTTCGGCATGTCGAGCGCGATGATCGTCCGGGCCGACCCGGCCGCGAACATGCCGCGGGCAAGCATCTCGACCGCCTGCGGGGTGGTCCGCTCACTCATCCCGATGAGCACGGCGCCGTTGCCGATGACGAGGACGTCCCCGCCCTCGATCGTCGACGGATAGTCGGACTGCCCCTCCGACCAGAGGTGGAAGCTGCCCGCCTCGGGGCCGGTGAAGAGCGGATGGTGCTTGTAGATCGCCTCGAAGTGGACCGTCTCGCGCTGCCGGGCCGGCCAGCGCATCGCGTTGATGGAGACACCGTCGTAGATCCAGGCGGAGGTGTCCCGGGTGAAGATGTGGTTCGGCAGCGGCCGCAGCACGAAGTCGTCCAGGTCCATGACGTGGAACCGGACCGAGGTCGGCTCGCGGTGCGCGGCCAGGAACTCCCGCTTCGTCGCCCCGCCGACCAGTGCGTCGGCGAGTTCGGCGGCGTCGAGGGAGTCGAAGGCCGCGCGCAGATGGTCGGCGGCCAGCGGCCCGTACTCCTTCTCGTCGAAGACCCGGTCGAGGACGAGCTTGCGGGCGGCGGGCAGCTCCAGCGACTCCCGCAGGAGATCCCCGAAGAGATGGACTTCGACGCCCCGGTCCCTTAGTACGTCGGCGAATCCGTCGTGCTCCTGCCGGGCCCGGCGGACCCAGAGCACGTCGTCGAAGAGGAGAGCGTCCTTGTTGGAGGGTGTCAGCCGCTTCAGCTCCAGATCGGGCCGGTGCAGGATGACGCGGCGGAGCCGCCCGGTCTCGGAGTCGACATGGAATCCCATGCGCCCATCCTGACGGAGCCGGGCGGCTCGCGCGTGGTTCTCGCAGCGGTCAGCCGTCCCCTGTCATGTAGTACGAAATGATGAAGATCACCAGGAGCGCCAGCACCGCGACGATGACGAAGACGATGACCCGGTCGTCGCCGGCGGACGGGGCGGGGGGAGCTTCCTGGCGTGGGGGCGGCGGCGGGGGTGGTGCGGGCCGCGACACCGGGGCCGGAGCGGCCGGGGCGGGGCGGCGGGGCGCCGGGGGCTGGGCGTAGGCCTCCCTGAGGAGCGCCCGCCAGACGCCCTCGGGGAGCCCCGGCCGCTCGTCGTCCACGATCTGCCGGAACGCGGACCGTGCGGCCGGGAGCGGGCTCGACCGGAGCCGGGACAACAGCGCCGCGAGCGCACCGGCCGGGACGTCGCCCTCGTCGAGGAGCGGACGGACGGCCCAGCGGTGGAGCGCGGCGGCGTTGGCGGCACGTTCCGCCTCGGTGGGCTCGCCGTGGTGGGTGGAGCGGGGGGCCGTCACGAAGAGCTCCTGGGCGATCACGAGGTCCCGGAACTCCCTGCGCAGCCGAGGGTCCCAGGACGGCAGGCGCCGGGCGACCTCGTGCATGAGCAGGGTGGTGACGGCGTACGGCTGGGGTCGGCGCAGCGCGTCGAGCAGTTCCCCGTCGCCACCGGCCCGCACGCGCGCCTCGGCATCGTCGCCGGCGGCGGCGAGCCGCCGTACGAGCCCGGTCTCGACGACCCGCCCCCGCCGCCGCACTCGCGGCACCCGCCGCCGCGCCCCACCCTCGGGCCCGTGCCACACCGCGTCCACGACGGACACCCCACCGGAATCGTGGCCCAGCGCCCGGCCCGCGACCGGCGCATCCCGCGGCACGGGCGGCACGACACCCGGGCGGTACGGCCCCAAGGCCTCACCGCGGTTGCGGGGCTCGGGGCCCTCTCGGTGCGGACCGGCAGCCGCGCCGCCGTCGGAGAGCGGGCGCGCGCCGCGGGGCTCGGTGGCCTCGCGGCGGGCGCGCGCGTCGCGCTCCTCGTGGAGCCCACGAAACACGTCGGGTTCGACGTCACCCCCCTCCCGGGGGCCCCGGGGTTCGGGGGCTTCGCGGTGGGGGGCCGCGCCCTCGCCGACGTCGGAGAGCGGGCGCGCGCCGCCGGGCACGGAGCCCTCGCGGTACGGCCCGGCGCCCTCGCAGCCGCCTCGGGGTTCGGGGCCCTCGCGGTGGCGGGCCCCGCCCTCGCCCTCGGAGAGCGGGCGCGGGCCGTCGCGTTCGACGGCTCGCGCCTCGCGCGGCGGGTCGCCGGTCTCGCGGCCGTCGCCGGGTGTTGCGGGGGCGGGATCCTCCCGGCGTACACGGGATCGCGAGTCGTGGGGTGCGGGGGGCACCCCCGTGTCCCAGGACACCCGCGGCGCGCGGGCGGCGGAGTCGTCACGGGGCGGATCCCCAGCGCCCTCCGGTCCCCACGGGTCGCGAACGGCCACCCCGCGGCCCGGGTTCGGGTCGTCGTACGTCTCCCGGCGCGACGACGCGTGGTCGAGGGCGGTCAGGGCCCGTTCCGCCGTCTCCAGCAAGGGGAGGTGGTCCGCGCCCGGCACCGCGCACAGCGCGTCGGCGACCGTCGCGCCCTCGGACCGGGCCCGCAGGTGGTGGTGGACGAGCCGGGCCGCGATGTCCTCGGCGCGGTCGCCGAGGCGTTCGCGTGGATCGACGCGTCGGCGGTCGGTGTTCCGGCTCGCCGCCCCCGCCCACTTGCCGACGAACACGAAGCGCAGCGCGGGCAGTTCGAGGGTGTCGTGGCTCGCGAAGGTCCAGCGCCGGTCGGGGAAGAGCCCGCCGAACATCCCGTGCAGCCCACACAGCACGGCGGGCGCCGCGTCCCCCCGCTCGTCGAGCAGGGTGAACCTCGCCTTCGGGTTCCGCAGCAACTCGGCGGTGGTCCCGATGAGTTCCGCCTCGACCCCCGGCAGGTCGAGGGCCCCGAACCCCCGCCCGGCCGCGCGCACCAGGGCCTGTGCCGGTACGACGGGGAGCGGGCCGCGCACGTCGGCCAGGGGAAGCGCGGCGCCCTCCCAGTTCCAAGCGTGCAGCCCGAGACAGGTGGCGGGGTCGAGCAGCTCCGGCGGTCCGACGAGCGCGTGGCAGATCGCGGAGGACCGTCCCCCGGGGTCCGTCCACGGCGTACGGCGGATGAGCAGGACCCCCGCGCGCTGGTGCAGCCGGAGCAGCGCGGGCCGGGTCTCCTCGCCGCTCGCCCGCAGCAGCGCGCCGAAGATCCCGAAGAGCGTCTCCACCTCCTCGCGCGACGCCGACCAGGCCACGGGGCCGAACCCCGTACTGCCCGAGAGGTTGTCGCTGTCCCAGCGGAAGACGATCTGGTCGACCTCGTTCTCCGACCGCGCCATCAGGCTCTCCCCTCGCTCGGTTCCGCCTCGGGAAGCAGCCCGCACATGGCGAAGATGGACAGCAGCGGCGCGAGGACCCGGCGCGACCGGGCCCCGTGCGGGAAGCGGTCCCCCTTCGCCTGCCCGCCCGTCGCCGCGACGAAGTGCAGCGTGCAGCGGGCACAGTCGTCGAAGGGCTTGAGCCAGGCCGGGCTCGCGTGATGGGAGAGGAACGCGTAGGCGTCCCGGCTCTCGGCGCGCAGCGCCTCCCGGTCGAGCCGCGGCGGCAGCGCGCGGCCCAGCCAGCGGTCGACGGCCGGTTCGAACCGCACCAGGTCGGACTTGTTGACGGCGATCGTCGCCGGCGCGCCCACCAGGCCGCTGTTCTGCCGCGGGATCCGGTTGAGGACGGTCGTGAACGCCTCGTCGCCCAGGTCCCGGCGCGGCAGTCCGTTCTCCTCGCGGGCCGGGTCGAGCGACGACAACCGCAGCGCCCGCAGCGGGTCCAGGACGAACACGAAGGCGTCGACCCCCATCAGGAAGCGGGTGACCTCCCCGTCCTGCGCGAGGTCCTCACCGGCCAGGTCGAAGAAGACGACGGGCCGGGGCAGCGCGCCGCGCGCGGAGACCAGCAGCCCGTCGGCGAACCGGGCGAAGGTCTGCTGGCCCGTACGGCCCAGCTGCCGCCCCTGCTGCAGACTCTGCACCCGCTCCCGCAGATAGGTGCGGTGCGCCTCGGGGTTGAGCGGCAGACACTTCAGGCCGTACGGCTCCAGACCGCCGAGCTCGACCTCGCCGAGGATCGCCGCGAGCAGATGAGTCTTGCCCGCGGCGGAACTGCCGACGAAGGCGATGGACAGCGGCTCGCCGTTGGTGAGGTAGGGCACCGGGAGTTCGTGCGCCTCGTCGCCCGCGCCGGCGTGCGGGCACAGGTGGTACGCCTTGCGCAGCGCGTCCTGCCGGTGCGCGGGACGGTGCTCGCCGCTGAGGTCGAGCGGGATCCGGTTCCCCTTGGCGTCGATCGTGACGAGCAGGCTCTCGTCGTATTCGACGGGGAGCAGGCAGTGCGGGCACATCCGTCCCCGCGTCGGCGGCGGCGAGGGAGTCGGCGCCGGGGCGGCAGGGTTCGCGGCCGGGCTCGGGTCGGGGTCGTCGCCGCCGAAGAGCCGGGAACGCAGGGAGCGCTTCGGCGACACCAGGTCGTACGATTTACGCGGACCGTCGTACGCGTCCCGTGGACCCTCGTACGGGTTCCGTGGACCCCCGTACGGGTTCCGTGGGCCCTCGTACGGGTTCCGTGGACCTTCGTACGGTGTGCCCGGGCCGTACTGGAGCGCGTCCTGGCTCTGCCCGGTCGCCCTCGACGCCTCGCGCTTGCGGGCGAGTTGGGCGTCGAAGTCGGCGCGGCCCCGGCTGAGCGGATCGGCGGTGCCGACCGCCGTGGCGAGCGGATCGGGGACGTGGAGCAGCCGCATCAACTCGGCGGGGGACGGCCGCTGAGCCGCCTCCGTGGCGAACAGACCGCTCTGTTCGAGCGCCGCGAGGCGCCGGTAGTCGCCCAGGTCCTCGGGCGGGCCCTCGCCCCTGTCGGGGTGGCCGGAGAGCAGGTAGTAGCCGAGCCTGGCCACCGACCACAGGTCGTCGCGGGTGTCGGCCGCGCCGCGGCCCGCCCGCTGCTCGGGCGAGGCCCACGGCGCCGCGCCGAACGCCTCGCGGGCCTCGCCGGCGCGCAGCGCCGCGTACGGCTCGCACAGCCGCACATGGGTGCCGTCCCAGCGGACGGTGTCGGGCGCGATGGCCCGGTGCACCAGCTCGGCCTCGCCCAGGAGACGTACGGCAAGGGCGAGTTGGGCGATGACGAGCTGCTGTTCGTCACCGCCGAGGCGGTCCCGGCACTCGGCGAGCGGGGTGCCGCCCGGCACCCGGTAGAGGACGAAGGGCTCGGCGCACTCCAGGTCGAAGCCGATCACCCGGGTGAAGACCTCGCCGAACTTCTCGGCGCCGTAACGCCGTTCGAGGGCGACGGCGGCGGAGACCTCGCGTTCGAGCATCCCGTACGCCCGTGGGTCGCCCTGTGCGGAGAGCGGCAGCCGGAACTGGAGGACCGGCCAGCCCGCGCTCAGCGTGACGTGCCGGGCCAGGACACCGGGGCGGCCGGGGAGCCTGCGGTCCTCTCCGTAGCGCACGGCGAACCTGATCTGCTCCTCCGTGTGCGTGAAGAACTCCAGCTCCTCCTGTGGCCCGGGGCGCTGTGCGGCTTCCGTGTCGATCATGACGCTCCCGCCCCCTCTTCCCTGACGATGCGCACCACGTCGCCACGCAGCGGTACGAGCCGCAGGATGCCCGCGTGGCGTCCCGCGCGCGTCCACACCACGTCCTCGGCCGTGCCCCGCCAGATGTCGTCGCCCGTGGCACCGCGGCGCATCGCCTCGGGCACGAAGCGGACCTGGCG
Organism: Streptomyces sp. NPDC059875; assembly: GCF_042731085.1. Classification (NCBI taxonomy): domain Bacteria; kingdom Bacillati; phylum Actinomycetota; class Actinomycetes; order Kitasatosporales; family Streptomycetaceae; genus Streptomyces; species Streptomyces sp. NPDC059875. The sequence continues at coordinate 34,108 of NZ_JBHWJZ010000046.1, read as the reverse complement.
GGACGCCGAGGGGTCGTGGGACAGCATCCGCAGATGTTCGGGGCCGCACAGCGGGACCGTACGGTCGGGGTCGTCGTCGGCCGCGAGCAGCCGGGCGACCGCGTCCGGGGCGACTCCGGTGAGCCGGGCGGCGTCGGGGCGTTCGCCCCGGTCCTGACGTTCGCCCCGGTCCGCGCCGCCGGGCGGCGGGGAGGCGGCCACGTCGCGTTCCAGCCGGACGCGCGTCTCGTGGAGCAGTTCCGTCAGCCGCTCGTCGAGCGGCAACCGGCCGGCGTTCGCCGGATCGCGTTCGATCCCGGCCCAGCAGCTGTCGAGGATGCGTACCGTGCCGTCGACGAGGTCGGCGACGAGTGTGTCCACGAGGGCCGGTCCCCCGTCGCCGTACCGGCGTTCCAGCCAGGGGGGCGCTGAACCCAAGGTCGGTGGGCCGGTGGCGGGAGCCGGAGCGACGGGTGGCGCGGCGGCGGGCGCCGGGTCCGGACCCGGGGGCGAGGCCCGGTCCGGCGCCGGGTCCGGGAAGGCGGTGTGGCGACCGCCGGTGCCCGGCGGCGGGTCCTCCGGCACGTCGGACCAGGCGTCGTCCCCCGCGCTGTCCGCCCAGTCCTGCCAGTTCCAGGCCGCGGCCCCGGTCACCGGGGTGTTCGTGGGCTCCTCCTTCTCCCCGCCGTCCTCGTACCCGTACGCGTCCGCGGTGGCCGCGAGACCGCGCAGGAGCCGGGCGACGGCTCCGGCCCCGTCCGAGCAGTGGTGGCGCACGTCGGCGAAGAGCCAGTCGTGCACCGCGGTCGTGACGACGAGGGCGTGGATCTCCCCCAGCACCCGGCCCGCGCTCTCCGGGTCCACCCGGGCCCACCAGTCGTCCACGGCCCGCTTCCAGTCCCGCAGCGCGAGCGCCACGACGGTGGCCACGGCCACCGTCAGGGTCACGGCCCCCGCCCAGAGCGGAAGGCCGAGCAGCTGGCCCACGCCCGCTCCGGCGGCCCCGCCGACGAGGCCGCCGAGGAGCCGGGGCGCGGCGCCCGTGCTGCCTCCGCCGTCGAGCCGTCCGTCCGGGGAGCGGTTGGGCCTGCGCCGCAGCATCAGATGGGCGAGAAAGGCGCTCAGCACCCCGACGGCGGGGCCGAGGGCCCACCCGGCGCCGTGCCAGAGTCCCGCCAGGAACGCGAGGACGGCGGTGACCGCCGCGGCCACGGACCGTGAGCCTCCGGCGATGAACGGATGCTGTGCGGAAAGGCGGTTCATCTTCTCCCGGCCGCAGATCTCGTCCAGCCGGGCGAGCCGGGCTGCGCTGCCCGCCGGAGCGGTGCGCGCCGAGAGGGCGGCGAGCCGGGCGGCGACGGACCGCAGCGGGAGCCGTCGCCCGATCAGATCGTGGGTGTGGTCGCGGAGCGCGGGGACGATCCCCGCGCGCGAGATCTCCCGTGGCATCTCGGGCAGTTCGATGCCCCGGTCCCGGAGGTTCCCGCGGTGTTCGGCGGTGAGCCGCGTGCCGCCGGCGGCGGCGAACGCGTCGGCGACGGCGGTACGGAACCGGGCCAGGGCGCCCGCCACCCGCTCGATGTCGCCGGGCAGGTCGAGCGAGCGGCCGGACCCGGTGAGCAGACCGGCGGGCCCCCGCACCCGCGCATGGCCCTCGACGGCGTCGTCCAGAGCCTCCTCGCAGGCGCGCAGCAGCGCTCCGGCCCGCCCCCGGACCGGAAGCCAGTCGTGATCGGAGAGGGAGCGGGGGACGGACTCGTCCAGGAGCAGGGCGAGTTCGCCGGGCACCGTCTCGGCGGCGGGCGCCTGGGCCGGGACGTCGGGTCCGGCAAGCCCCTCCACCGCCTGCCGCCAGGAGCGCGCACGGGCCTCGTCGGTCAGATCGTGCTCCAGAACGCGGGCGGAGGGGACGGCCACGCCCTGCACCACGTCCGCGAGCGCCCGCAGCACGGCGTCGAACACCTCGGGGGTGGACAGGACGTCGACGAGCGGCCGCAGGGCGCCCTCGTCGGGGTCGTCGAGGAGCCACAGCACACCGGCTCCCGGCGGCCGCAGGGCCAGCGAGCGGCGCAGGACCCGCTGCCCGGGGGCTCCGACGGCGAGGCAGACGACCCGCGCGGGACCGTGGGACGACAGGCGTTCGTACAGGAGCTGATGGGCGACGAGCCGGTCGGCGTCGTCGAGGACGAGGAACCGTCGTTCGCCGCCCCTGGGTTGCGGGGCGTCGAGCGCCGTGCGCACGGCGCCGTCGGGGTCGTGCCCTCCGTCCCGCAGATCGAGGCACACGGCATGGCCGGGCACCGGGTGGTCCGGGGTCGCGCGCGGGCTCACTCCTCCTCACCGTCCATGGCCCAGGGGTTGCGGGTGTCCTCGGACTCCCGCGCCGGCCCGGGCGCGGGGTCCGGCTGGGGCGCCTGTCGAGGCAGGTACGACGTCCGCGGTTCGTACGCGTGGGGCGGCTGTTCCTCCCGTACGGGCTCCGTGACCGGCGCGGGGGGCGCGACCGGCGCCGGGGCCGGGGCGTGGCGGTCGAAGAGGGCGCGCAGGGTGGGGCGGGTGGCGAGGCCCGCCCCGGAGAAGCGCATGTCCAGGGCGCCGGGGAAGGTCACCTCCCAGAAGTGGCGCAGCGGCGCGAGCCACTCCGCGTTCTCCTCCCCGTACTCCGCGGCCATCTCCTCGATCCGGACGAGCTGGCGCGGGGCGACCTTCTCGACGAAGTGGACGAAGAGCGGCGAGGGGCCGACCGGCGTGCGGGCGAGCCCCTTCGGCAGCGCGCGCATCAGCCGTTCGCAGAACTCCTCGATGATCCGGCCCTCGTCCAGCAGCGCCCAGCGCTCGTAGGCGCGCAGCAGCCCTGCCCAGCTGGAGAGCGCCCCGTCGAAGCCCTCCAGGCGCAGCGACATGGTCGCGGACTCGCCCTCCTGGAGCCGGATCCGGACCGTTTCGGGGGAGTCGGCGGGGCCCTCGATCGTGATGTGTCCGTTCCACATCGCGTTGAGCAGCCGGTGCAGGATCCGCTGCCGGTCCTCCTCGGTGGAGACCAGCCAGTCGTCCTGGTAGCCGAGCCGCTGCCGCCAGTGCAGGAAGTCGTCCTCGCCCGCCGAGTCCCGTGCCTCCGCCCAGAGTTTGAGGACGCTGCGGACCTCGGAGATGTCGGTGAGGTTCATCCCGCTGCGGAAAAGGACCACGGTGAGGGAGTCGGTGTCCACGGCCCGGTACTCCTGGGTCGCCCCGGCCGGCAGGTTCAGCGCCTCGGCGAGGTAGTCGGCCGCGCGGGCGTCGGACTCGCTCGCCGGATGCACGATGAGGATCTTCAGGGGTCCGCTGCCGTCGGGGCTGAAGCCGACCGGGAGCAGCCCGGCGAGACCGGACCTGAACTGCTCGAGCCAGCGGACGTCGATCTTCGATTCGGCGGACTCGTCGCCGGACGCGGCCCGCAGCAGCAGCTCCATCGAGGGCAGCAGCGGACGCGTGTAACGGTCCTCGTTGGCCTCGCCGAAGAGCCGCTTGACGCGCTGTTCGACGACCTGCTTGATCTCCTTGACCGGGGCGCCGGGCGAGCGGCGGACGGCGTCCAGGGCCGAGCGCCAGTCCTCGGGCCGGACCAGCCGGCCCAGGAGGGTGGCGGCGTCCACGTTCTCGGGCAGCCGCTCGCTCTGCGCGAGCCGGTCGAGGACGTCGTCGTAGAAGGCGCGCAGGCTGTTCTGCGGAGGCAGCAGATAGGTGATGCCGGTGCGGTCGTCGCGGTAGAGCTCGCGCCTGCGGTCGGCGAAGAGCCGGCCCTCGTCCTGTTCGTGGGCGCGCAGCGCCTTGGTCAGCTCGCCGAGGTCGTGGACGATCCGGTGCAGCGGGTCCCGCCACTGCGGCTCGCCCGCCTGCCAGGCGCCGTGCCACAGCTTCCGCGCCCGCCACTGGTACCAGTCCTGCTGCTCGCCGAGTGCGTCCTGTACGTCGGGATCCGTCCATCGCGCCGGTACGAGGCCGGCGGCGGTCCGCCTGATGTGCGGGATCACGGGGGCCGCGGTCTGGACGTGCGAGGGCCGTTCGGGTTCGTTGCGGCGGTTGTCGAGCATGCCGGTGAACCCCTCCCTGGCGATCCGTTCGGGGTGGCCGGGCAGCCCGTTCAGGACGGCCTCCAGCTGGAAGGGCCCGATCTTGTCCAGCAGTTCACGGGCGCCGGCGCTCGGTTTGAACTCCTCGATGAGGCGCGGGACTTCACGGTCGAGGTTGGTCTCCAGACGGTCGAGCGAGTCCTGCATGTCGCCGAGCCGGTCGCGCAGCGCCTTGGTGATCGCCCGGCTCCCCCGCGGGAGTTCCTCGGGGTCGGGCACGTCCGGGGCCTCCCGGGTCCACAGCCGGCCGACGCCGGAGCGGTTGAAGAGTTCCCGTACGAGCTCGGGAGCCTCGGACGAGGGCCGGCGTGCCTTCTCGGTCATGCCGCGGACGGCCTGGGCGAGGAGGCGGGCGGCGACGATCTCGGCGAGGTCGTCGACCGGCACGGTGAGGGAGGCGGCGAGACTGCTGGACATGCCGCGGTAGCCGATGCCGGTACGGGCGGGGGTGGACCGTTCCACCGCCTTGTTGACGAAGCTGGCGGCGAAGGACTGGTAGTCGTCCTCGCCGCGGTTGCCCGCGCCGCCGGTGTCCTCGCTGAGTTCGGTGCCGATGAGGGACATCACCATGGCGGTGATGGAGCGCCGCAGGTCCTCGGACCGGATCACGGAGGGCTTGGAGAAGAGGAAGGCGGTCTGCACGGTCGAGGGCCGCAGCGCCACGACGCCCTCCCCCGGGTAGTGGACGCCGATGCGGCCCCGCTGTGCGACGTCGCCGACCTCGTCGAGGGCGTTCGGCACGTTCTGGTCGTCGACGAGCCGCGAGAGGTCCACCAGGGCGCGGGCCGCGTTCAGTTCGGCCTCGCGGCCCCCGCCCGCCTCCGGAGGGAACGCGGAGGGCATGACGACCAGCGGATAGATCTTCACGCCGCGCACCTTCGCGTGGCGGAACTCGTGCCCGATGAGATGGAGGAAGTCGTAGAAGATCCCGGCTCCGGTGCCGCCGGCCACCGAGAAGGCGACGAAGACGTCGCAGCCGCGGATCCGGCCGCCGCCGACCCGCTGGAGGTCGCCGGCCGAGGTGCCGATGGCGCTGATCGCCTCGCGCAACTGGCGCAGGACCGGTTCGAGGCCGGAGCGCATCGTCGCGAACAGCGCGGCGCGGCCCACGGTCGGCAGCTGGCCGGCGCCCGCGTGCAGGGGCGCGACGCGGGGCTGACGGACCTGGGGCGGCAGCCACGAACGGGTCTCCTCGTGGAGGGCGATCCGCAGCATGCGGGTCACCTCGGGTGAGGAGTCGAACTCGGCCGGCAGCAGGTCGCGGACCATCCTGGACGTACGGGCGAAGGCCTGCCCCTCGGACCCCTTGGCCCGGAACTGCGGCTGGCGCAGCAGGTCGCCCTCGCTGAAGTCGGCGTACACGAACTGGAGGCATTCGGGCAGCTGGAAGGGCAGTCGCTTGCCCCCGTCGACGAGGTCGGTGCCGTCGGGGCCGCACAGTTCCCTGCGCAGGCTCCGCTCCAGTTCGCTGCCGATGCGTCCGCCGGTGCCGCCGAGGCCGACGAAGAGCATGGGCTGGTAGATCTTCATGTCGTGTCTCCCCTTGGGACCCTGTGGTGCGTGGTCCGGTCAGAAGTTCGGGTCCCATGTGCTGGTGGTCGTGGGCTGCTCGGGGCGGCCCGCGTCGGTTCCGGAGGACGTACGGCTCCGGTCGCCGTCGCGGCCGCGGCCTGCTTCTCGGTCGCCGGGGGCGGGGGTGCGGCGGGTGACACGGTCGCGCCAGCCGCCCGCACCGCGGGTGCGGCCCGAGCCCGTCGCTCGACCGGTGCCGGTCGAGCGGCCGATGCCGCCCGGGCCGTCCGAACGGCCGGGTCCGGGCTGTCCGGCACGGCCGGTGCGGCGGCCGTCGCCGACGACGAGCTCGAAGTCGTCGAGCCCGGCCGGCACCCCGGGTCGTACGCCGAACTCCCGCCCCCCGTGCGGGCGCAGCAGCAGTTCGCCGCCGCCCGTACGGCGCAGCCGGTGGGCCGAGGACGCCCCGCGGGCGCGGCGGAGCGCGGGCGCCGCGCCGCGCGCCTCCTCGACCGTGAAGAGGTACTCGCCGCCGACGCTCTGGCCGCTGCGGACGGTGAGCGTGCTGAGGGACTGTCCGTCGCGGAGCAGTTCGAGCCGGACCCCGGTCAGGTCCTTGCGCCGGCGCCGGGCGGCCAGCCGGATGCCGGCGACGGCGCCGGCGAGCAGGACGGCCGCGGCCCCGCCGAGCACCGCCCACCACCACCGGTCCCACCAGGTGGGGGGCGCCTCGACGCGGACGTCCAGGAAGGCGGTGTCGAGGACCCGTCCGGCGTCCCCGGTGTCCAGGACCTCGACCTGGCCGCCGAGTTCGCCGACGGGGGTGCCCTTGCCCACGGTGACGGTGAAGTCGACGCGGGTGCGCCGCCCCGCCTCGGCGGTGACCGTGGCCGGGGACAGCGTGAGCTCGGAGCCGGCCGCCTGGTCCCGCAGGGCGAGGCTCAGTCGGTGCGGGCCGCTGTCGTTGTTGGTGACGTCGAGGGTGCCCCGGACGGTGGCCCCGGGATGCACGGTCACCCGGTCGACGGTGAGCCCGGCGGTGACGGCGGGGGTGCCGTCCGTCGTACGGAGGTGGTGCACGCGGCGGTCGGAGGTGACCCCGGGCGCTGCCATGTCCGCGACGAGCTGCAGGGCTCCCGTGGCGGAGGTCGGGACGGTGATCCGGCCCGTGAACCGGACGTCGCCCGCCCTGCGGTCGGGGGCCTTCCCGTCGTCGGCGAGACGGACGGTGACCGGGGCGAAGCCCTCGCCGCTCAGCACGGCGGAGACCGTGACGCCCTGGAGCTGTGCGGGGTCGGTGATGACCACACCGCGCCGGGTCTGCATCCGTACCTCCACGACGGCCTCCTCGCCGGCGCGCGGCGAGGCGGGGTCGACCGTGACCTCGGAGCGCAGCCGGCCCTGCCAGATCGCCCGGACGGCCACCTCGCGGTCCCGGTGGCCCTCCGGGGCCTCGATGTGGACGCGCCAGCGGCCGGGCATCGGGTTCTTGACCCGCAGCGCCTCGACCGGTCCGTCCTGACCGCTGACCTCGAAGGTGGAGCCGTCGAACTCGCCCTGTGTGTCCACCTTGCGGCCGCTCGGGTCGTAGTAGGTCACCCGCACCTTGGGGTCGTGCTTGGCGACCGTGAGGGAACCGTCGGTGGCGATGGGCGGGATGGTGACGGACAGATCGGCCGGCGGCTTGCCGACGGTGCCGTGCGCGATGCGCGCACAGCGGGCGGCCGCAAAGGTCTCCTGGAGCGCCTTGTCGATCTCCGCCGCGGTGTCGACCACCCGCATCCTGGGGGTGGCCTCGGGCAGGTCGGCGCAACGGCCGCGGTGGCCGCCCTCGGCCATGGCGGTGAGCGCCGCGCGGTCGATCTCGCCACCGAAGCCCAGCGGCCAGACCTGGACGGACGCCGCCCGGGCGCGGGCGAGTTCCTCGGCGAGCCGCTTCTCGCCGTTCGACTGCCGGTTGGCCTTGTCGGTGCCGTACTCCGGGCTGTCGCTCACGTCGAGCTTGCCGTCGGTGAGCAGGAAGACGACCTTGGGCGTGTCCCTACGGCCGTTCTCGGTGAGCCGGGCGACGGCCTGGCGGATCGCGGCGGGGAAGTCGGTGCCGGGGCCCATGCGGGCGGCGTCCCGCCGGGTCAGCTGGGGGACGCAGTCGCTGAGCCGCTGGCGGCCGGCCGCGTCGGCGACGGTGAGCGGGCAGACCTCGCGCACCGGGGACTGGCCGGCCTTCTCGGAGCTGCCGAAGCCGATGACGGTGGCCCGGGAGCGTTCGGATATCTCACCCTGGCTGAGCAGGGCGGCCGCCTCCGTCTCGAGGGCCAGGTCCTTGTCGGCGAGGCTCGCCGACTGGTCGACGACGACGGCGAAGTCGATCGGGTCGGGACCGTCGTCCGGGGCGTTCGGGGTGGTCGGGGCGGCGGGGGTCCGCGGGGTCGCCGCGTCCGCGCCGGTCGTGGCCATCGGACCGGAGAGCGCGAGCAGCGCCCCGGCGAGGAGCAGGACGCCCCCCGTGTGTCTCGACTGCATTGTCTCTCACCACAGTTCGCTGAAGAGGGCCGATAGCGCGCCGAGCACGAGGGAGCAGACGCCCAGGCGCAGCCATCGGTATTTCGCGGCGAGCACGACACCGTGCACGCTCGCCTGTTCGAGGAGCCAGCCGGTGGCGTCCTCGCCGGACGCCGTGAGCCGGTCGCGCAGGGCGCCCGAGGAGGTCCCCGCGGTCAGTTCCCGCAGGAGGGTGCGGTCGGCGCCGGTGCGGGTGCGCGGCAGGACCACCGAGACGAGCATCAGGACCCCGCCCGTCCACAGCGCCCCCGCCACGACGAGCAGGGCGAGGCCCGCTCCCGACGAGGGCAGCGGGCCGCGGTCCTTGGAGAAGACCACCGCCAGGAAGGCGAGGGCGCCGGAGAGCAGGATCGCCGCCTTGGTGTCGGCCCGGCCGATGTCCTCGCGGACGTCGACGAGGAGCCGGTCGGCCATGAAGCGGAGGTCGGCGGGGTCGGGGGCGGGTACGGGGGCCGGGCCGGGAACGGGGCCCGGGTCGGGAGGCGGCGCCGGCGGCGGGACGGGCGCCGGGGTCGGGGGCGGGGCCGGGGTGGTCATTCGGCGTCCCAGTCGTCGAAGTCGGAGCTCGGCGGCCGGGAGCGGGACGGCCGCCCCGGGTACTCGTCGCGGTCGCGCTCGGAGGACGACTGGACGCGGGTCGGCTCGTACACCGGACGTTCCTCCTCGGCCCGGCCGTCGCCCCGCTCCCCCGTCCGGTCCGCCGCCCGGTCCGCGTCCCGGCGCTCGTGCCGGCCGCCGTCGTCCTCGTCACGGTCGGCGTCGAAGTCGGCGTCGGCGTCCCACGGCGGCAGGACCGGCTCGGGGAGTCCTCGGTCCAGCGCCGCCCGTCTGCGGTCGGGCCCGGGCGGGTTGAGGACGTGCCCGGCGACTCCGCCGAGCACGGTGCCGGTGCTCTCCCGCAGGAACTCCAGTACCTGGTACATCGGTTCGCCGATGTCGTGCCGCTCCAGGACGCCGGTGTCGAGGAGCCGGTTGAACACCGCGAGGAAGTCGGCCTGGCCCTCCCGCTTCTCGTGCTGGAGCTCGCGCCTGATGTCCCACTGCTTGTCGGGGTTCATCGCCATGTGATGGGCGACCTGCGCCAGATCGCCGCGCCGGAAGAGCTCCTCGAGATCGCGGGCGCGTTCGGCGACCAGCCGCCGCTCGGCCACGTCCTTGAGGCGCTGCTGCTCCATCTCCCGCTCGTCGACCTGCATGGTCACCGCGACCATGTCGCGCTTGCCGATCGCCTCCTTGATGGCGTCGTCCAGGTCGATGAAGACGAGGACCCGGGTACGCAGCCCGAGATCGGCGCCGAGGCGGAACCGCCCCGAGGCCAACTCGTCCCGTACGGCCTCGTCGGCGCGCTGGGCGTCGGTCAGCCGGAACCTGCGGGACACCGCGCGCAACCCGTCCAGGAGGTCGTCGCGCAGCAACTCGGCGACGTCCCAGACCTGTTGGGTGACGACCAGATGCGGGTCGGCGACCTTCCACTGCACCCGGGCGGCGGCCTTGAAGAAGACCCCGTCGCCCGAGGCGGGCAGGGTGAGCTCGAACTCGGTGACGTTACGGCCGAGCCGGACCTCGAAGACGGTGTACGGGGAGCCGAGCCGGGGCTTGTTCGTGTCCTCGTTGCGATCGGGCCACATGACCCGGTGGCCGCCGTTGCGGTAGAGCAGGACGGCCGCGATTTGGCCGCTTTCGCGCTTGTACGGGGGCTTGCGCTCGCGCAGCAGCGGACCGCGGGGGCCCTCGCCCTGCGGCCCTTGCCCCTGCCGCCCCTGGCCGAGGCCCTGGCCCTCCCCCTCTGCCTGGTGATCGCCGGGCCGGCCGCCCTCGTTCCGCGGGTCGTTCATCGCGTCGCTCCTTCCGCGACGGCGTCCCACATCCGGCCCGCCGCGCGTTTGTCCATGGGCCGGTCCCGGTCGCCGACCAGCTCCTTCAGCAGCCCCCGCAGCCGGTCCCGGTCCCTGCGGCTCACGCCGAGCAGCGGCAGCAGCCGGCAGACGTGACCGAGCGCCTCCTCGTCCTTGGCCGCGCGGCGCAGCAGGCTGCCGAGACCGTCGAGGGCGGCCTCTCCGGAGCGCGCGGTGTTGAGCGTGTGGAGCAGCAGGGCGCCCAGCTCCGGCGCGAGTTCGGGCCGGGTGGCGAGCAGGGCCACGAGCAACGGCCGGGCGGCGTGGGGTTCGAGCTCGGGTACGTCGCGCAGCCCCCACAAATGGGTGGTACGGAAGGTCAGGGTGTCGAGCATCGAGACGAGGACCAGGTTGGCGAGGCTGAGCCGCCCGTCCTTGAGCCACTCGGCCATTCGCCGGATCACCGTCTCCGGCTCCCCCGAGGCGAGGAGCCTGACGACGCTGAACGCGGCCGCTGAGATGACGTCCACGTCGGTCGCCTCCCGCCCGCGCACCACCCGTGCCAGTCCGTCGAGCGAACCGCTCACGGTGCCCGCCGCCAGCACGTAGCCGTGGGTCAGCAGGACCACGTCGCGCAGCTCGTCGTCGTCGCCGGACGCCCACTCCTTCAGGACGGCGACGACGGCGGGTCGCACCCGTGGATCGCGCGCCGCCTCGGCGAGCGCCGTGGCGGCGGCCATCCGGGGTACGGCGCTGTCCATGACCGCCATGGGGGCGATCAGCTCCCCGAAGCCGTGGATCCAGTCCCAGGAGCAGAGCACCCCGGCGGCGATGGAAGCCCGCACCCACACCTCCGGGCGCGGGTCGTCGCACAGCGAGCGGAGCCAGCGGGAGACCGGGCCGCGCACGTTGTGGTAGCCGTGCCAGATCTCGGCGAGGACGGCGGTGGCCAGCGCGTCGCCCTGGAAGCGGATCGCCCGCACGGGCACCCTGGCCGGCCCGAGGTCGAGCTCGCCGTCCTCCAGGACGGCGCGGGCGAGCACCGGACGACTGTCGGCATGCGTGCCGAACAGCCGCCGACCCGGGGGGCGTTCGGGGTCGAGGGTGGAGCCGAGCTCCCAGGCGAGGAGTTCGGCGGCCTCGGCCGCGATGCTGTAGGCCGAGCCGTTGAAGACGGCGACGGCGATACGGAACGCGGTCGCGTTGAGGGCCGGCTGCGCCTCGGGCAGCGTGCCGGGGCGGTCCGCGCCGGCGAACCAGGAGCGCGCCTGGGCCCGTACGAACGCCGAACAGTCCTCCAGGAGCTCTTCGTCGGTGAGCTCCTCCTTCTGACGCCGGGCCAGGTGGTCGGCGAGCCGGGCGGCCTCGCGCGGGCGCAGCGCGTCGAGCCCCAGGGCCTTGGTCACCTCGGGCCGCCGGGCGAGGGCCCGGGCGGCGTCGAGGGCTCCCGCCGGCTCGCCGCGCAGCAGCAGCCGCAGGTGGCGGCGGAGGACCTCGTCGGAGGGCGGCGGCGGGCAGTACGTCCCGTACCGTCCGCGCATCAGCCGGTCGGCGAGGTCGCCGCTCTCGACGAGGACGACGCCGTACGCCTCCTGCTCGTGCAGTTGCCGGCTGAACCGGTCGAGGTGCAGTTCGGAGAGGCGGATGCGGGGACGGCGGGTCCGGTCACGGGGCTCGTCTCGGCCGGGGGGCGGCTCGTGCTCGGGCCGGGCGTCGTCGTTCGGCAGCTCCAGGAGGTGGCCGCAGGCCCGCTCCAGCACGTCGGTCTCGATCTCGTCGACGCGGTGGCGCGGGTCGAGGCGGGCGACCTTGTGGTCGGTGAGTTCGGAGAGGAGGGCCAGGGCGGTGGCCTTGCGGCCGCTGCCCGTCTCGCCGCACAGGACCAGGAGGCGGTTCTCCCGCAGGAGCTGCTTCATCCGTACGTAGCCGGGGACCTCGCAGTAGACGTCGTCCAGGTGCTGGAGGGTCTCCTCGGGCACCCGGCCCCGTACGAAGTCGGGGCGGTTGCCGGGGCCCGACCAGAACTGGGTGATGAACTGGTTGCCCTCGTAGATCTGGCCGTCGCCGCCGATCTCGTACGTACGTCCGGCGGGGCGCGGCGCGAGCGTGCGCAGGGCGGCGCGTGCGGTGCCGGCGCCGCCGGTGCCGCCCACGCCGTCGACCGGACTGCGGCCCGCCCGCTCGAAGGGGTTGGCCTCGGGCGGCTGTTCGCCGGCGCCGTCCCCCCGGTCGCCGCCGGGTCGGTCGCCGGCCGCCGCCCCCGCCGCGCCGCCTGGGCCTGCCGCTCCCCCTGCGCCTCCGGAGTCGCCACCGGCGGAGGGGCCGTCGTCCTTGGGCTCGTCCTGCGCCGGGGAGCCGTCCTCGTCGCTCATGCGCCCTCCCCGTTCCGGATGCCGGTGATTCCGCCGTGGATCGTGTTGTCCTTGATCACCAGCAGGTCGCGGCCCGCGTGGTACCGGTCGCCCTTCGTGGGCGTGGGCGGGGTGTCGGTGGGCGGTGGGCCGTCCCCCCGCGTCGGCCCACCGCCGGTCTCGGGGTCACCGCTGCCGTTCCCGCCGTCCGTCTCGCCGAACGGCGGCAGCGGCGGTGCCGGTCTGCGGGGGATGTGGAACCAGGCGGTCTCGTCGGTCTCCTTGGAGCGCACGCGGGCCTGCCGGTAGTGCCCCGGTTCCACGTAGCGGCCGCCTTCCACGACCACGTTGTCGTAGAGCCAGTCGGAGACGACCACGAGCAGATCGGCGTCGGCGGCGGCCGTCATGACCTGCTTGGCCGTGGGGCTGTCGCAGAGCCGGCAGGCCAGGTCGACCGCGCGCCCGACCAGTCCGTGGCCGTCCTCCAGGACGAGTCCCGCGTTCATGCCGACCCGCATCCGCAGCCGCTCGCGGCGGCCCGCGTTGTGCTCGCGCAGGCTCTCGTACAGGGTGTCGATCCAGCGTCCGACCATGAACGACGGCGGGACCTCCGGGCGCAGCGCCCCGAGGATGCCGTCACCGCGGTCCTCCTGGTGGACGGTGCCCGGTTCGACGCCGATGGCGGCGTACGCCTCGCCGAACGCCTCGTACATGGCCGCGCGCATCCGCCGTTTCGCGTCCATGCTCCAGGAGCCCGATCCGACCGCGTCGCCGAAGACGACGAGGCGGTGGATCGCTCCCGCACTCGCTCCCGCGCTCGCTCCCGCACTGCTCACTCGGACTCCCTGTGTGCCGTGTTGCCGTGGTGACGGGTCAAGCCTGGTCGCGCACGGCGACCGGCGATGTAGCCGTTTACACACCCGGCGGAGGTTTCTCCGCCGTTTTCGTGTGGGGGGATCCGCCCTGGGCCAGCAGGACCAGGACGGGCATGTCGATGACGACGACCCGGCGGTTCGCCGTGCGGACGACGTCCTGTTCCCGCAGCAGCCGGAGGGCCTTGGCGACCGCCTCCCGGGTGGCGCCTATGGCGGCCGCCAAGTCGTGTTGGGGAAGCGGAAGTTCGAGGAGGGTCCCGGTGTCCGCGCGGCGGCCCGCCCGTTCGGCGAGCTCGACCAGGCGGGCGGCGAGCCGCTGGAGCACGGTCTCGGACGCGAGGGAGCGGCGCTCGACGTCGGCGCTGCGCAGCCGGGTGGAGAGCTGCCGCAGGATCAGCGAGGTGGCGTGCGGATGGGCGGCGAGGAAGCGCCGGAAGCGGTCGCCGGAGATGGCGACGGCCTCGACGCGGCCGAGGGCGGTGACGGTGGCGCTGCGCGGCCGGCGGTCCACCGCGGCGAGGTCGCCGACCACCTCGCCGGCGCCGCGCAGGGCGAGGATGAGGCGGGTGCCGCGCTCGGTCTCGACCGAGACGACGGACCAGCCGGACATCAGGGCGAGGACGTACGCGGTGGTGTCCCGTTCCCGGATCATCACCTCGCCGGGCTCGTAGGTGCGCGGGCTCCCCTCGGCGAGGAGCGTCCTGCGGTCCCGGTCGGGCAGGGCGTGGAGGAACGAGCGGTCCTGGCCGAAAAGACTCACCGTCACTCACCCCCGCCGCCTGAGAAGCCCGGATGTCACGTGGGGACCGTACCCGCGCGTTCGTGTGCTTGTTCCCACCTCAAGTGGCCTACGAAGACACGTTGTTGACGCTGCGTCACGCCGTGGGGTGAAGAACGCTAGGGGCTGGCGAAGAGGCCCGTCAACGAGCACGGGGGGCGCAGGGGAGCGCAGCTATCCACTCCCCTGCGCCCCCCGTGGGGCGGCTGTCACAGACGCGGGTCGACCGGCTCGGACTCCAGTGCGAGCACCGCGAACACGGCCTCGTGCACCCGCCAGAGCGGCTCGCCCTCCGCGAGCCGCTCCAGCGCCTCCAGGCCCAGCGCGTACTCGCGCAGCGCGAGCGAACGCTTGTGGCCGAGGAACCGGTTGCGCAGGCGCTCCAGGTTCTCCGGGCGGGTGTACTCGGGGCCGTAGATGATCCGCAGGTACTCCCGGCCGCGGACCTTGACGCCCGGCTGGACGAGCCGGCCGTCGGCGCCGCGCACGAGCGCCGCGAGCGGCTTGACGACCATGCCCTCGCCGCCCGCCGCCGTCATCTCCAGCCACCAGTCGACACCGGCCCGTACCGACGCCTCGTCGCCCGTGTCGACGACCAGCCGGCGCGTGACCTGGAGAAGACCGCTCGGATCGGAGTCGACCAGCCGGTCGAGCCACCCGAGCTGCTCGTCGTGCGGCACACCCGCCAGCGAGCGCCCCCGCACGGCGAGGACCTGGAACGGGGCGAAGCGCACGCCCTCGAGGCCCTGCGTCGGCCAGCAGTAACGGCGGTACGCCTCGGTGAACGCCTCGGCGTCCACCGCCCGTTCGCGCTGCTTGGCGAGGAGCGCGTCCACCCCGCCCACGCCCCGTGCCGCCGCCTGCTCCAGTGCGCCGAGCGCGCCGGGGAAGACGGCGCGGGAGGCCGCGCCGACCGCCGCGTACTGCGAGCGCAGCAGCCCGGCGGACTTCAGCGACCACGGCATCAGCTCGCCGTCGAGCAGCACCCAGTCGGTGTCGAGCTCGTCCCAGAGCCCGGCGGCGGTGACGGCCGCGCGCAGCCGTTCCAGGACCTCTTCGGTGACCTCCTGGTCGTCGAAGAAGGGCCGTCCTGTACGGGTGTGCAGCGAGCCCGTGGGGCCCTCGACACCGAACCGTTCGCGCGCCGCCGCCGCGTCGCGGCAGACGAGCACGACGGCCCGCGAGCCCATGTGCTTCTCCTCGCACACGACCCGCTCGACGCCGTCCGCCTTGTACTGCGCGAAGGCCTCGGCCGGGTGCTCCAGGTAGCCGTCCCGCTTCGAGGTGCCCGTGGGCGCCATCGTCGGCGGCAGATACGCGAGCAGTCGCGGATCGACCGCGAACCGGCTCATGACCTCGAGCGCGGCGGCCGCGTTCTCCTCCCGTACGGAGACGTTGCCCATCTGCCGGGTCTCCACGATCCGGCGTCCGTGCACGTCGGCCAGGTCCAGCGGCCGTCCCTCGTGCCCGCCGGGCGCCTCGGTCGCGAGCGGCCGGGCCGGCTCGTACCAGACCTTCTCCGCCGGTACGTCGACCAGTTCGCGCTCCGGCCAGCGCAGCGCGGTCATCTTCCCGCCGAAGACCGCGCCCGTGTCGAGGCAGATGGTGTTGTTGACCCAGGAGGTGTTCGGGACCGGCGTGTGGCCGTAGACGACCGTGGCCCGGCCGCGGTACTCCTCCGCCCACGGGTAGCGCACGGGCAGCCCGAACTCGTCGGTCTCCCCCGTCGTGTCCCCGTACAGCGCGTGCGAGCGCACCCGGCCGGACGTCCGGCCGTGGTACTTCTCCGGCAGACCGGCGTGGCAGACCACGAGCTTGCCCTCGTCGAGGACGTAGTGACTGACGAGCCCGTCGATGAACGCGCCCACCTCGGCGCGGAACTCCTCCGTCTCGCGGCCCAGCTGCTCGATCGTCTCGGCCAGGCCGTGGGTCTCCTGGACCTTGCGGCCCTTGAGCCAGCGGCCGAGCTTGTTCTCGTGGTTTCCGGGCACGCAGAGCGCGTCGCCGGACGCCACCATGGACATCACGCGGCGCAGCACGCCCGGGCTGTCCGGTCCGCGGTCCACGAGGTCGCCGACGAAGACGGCCGTACGCCCCTCGGGGTGGTGGCCGTCGACATAGCCCAGCGTGGCGAGCAGGGTCTCCAGCTCGGAGCGGCAGCCGTGGATGTCACCGATGATGTCGAAGGGGCCGGTGAGGTGACGCAGGTCGTTGAACCGCTTCTCCAGGACGACCTCGGCCGCCTCCACCTCCTCGGCGCTGCGCAGCACGTGCACCTTGCGGAAGCCCTCGCGCTCCAGACCGCGCAGCGAGCGGCGCAGCTCGCGGCGGTGGCGCTGGATGACGTGCTTCGGCATGTCCGCCCGGTCGGGGCGGGCCGCGTTCCGTGCCTGGCACACCTCTTCGGGCAGGTCGAGGACGATCGCGATGGGCAGTACGTCGTACTGCCGGGCCAGCTGCACGAGCTGGCGCCGGGCCTCCTGCTGCACGTTGGTGGCGTCGACGACGGTCAGCCGTCCCGCCTCAAGGCGCTTGCCCGCGATGTAGTGCAGGACGTCGAAGGCGTCCTTGCTGGCGCTCTGGTCGTTCTCGTCGTCGGCGACCAGGCCGCGGCAGAAGTCCGAGGAGATGACCTCGGTGGGCTTGAAGTGGCGGCGGGCGAAGGTGGACTTGCCGGACCCGCTCGCACCGATCAGGACCACGAGGGACAGGTCGGTGACGGGCAGCCTGCGGGCCCAGGTGGCGCCGGTGGTCTCGGTGGTCATGCCTGCTCCTCCTTCGGGGTCGCGGTGTTCTGGGTGAAGACGGCCATCTGCGTGGGCGGACCGACCTCGGGGTCGTCCGGGCCGACGGGGGTGAACTCGACGCCGTATCCGTACTGTTCGGCGACGCGCGCCGCCCAGGTGCGGAACTCCTCGCGGGTCCACTCGAAGCGGTGGTCGCCGTGTCGGACGTGTCCGGCCGGGAGGGTCTCCCAGCGGACGTTGTACTCGACGTTCGGCGTGGTCACGAGGACCGTCCGGGGTCGGGCCGAGCCGAAGACCGCGTACTCGAGCGCGGGCAGCCGCGGCAGATCGAGGTGTTCGATGACCTCGCTCAGGACGGCCGCGTCGTAGCCGGTGAGTCGCTTGTCCGTGTACGCGAGCGAGCCCTGGATCAGCTTGACCCGGCCGGCCTGCCGCTCGCCGAGCCGCTCAAGACGCAGCCGGCGTCCGGCGACGGTCAGGGCGCGCACGGAGACATCGACGCCGACGATGTCGGTGAAGCGCACGTCCTTGAGCAGCGCCTGCACCAACTGGCCCTGCCCGCAGCCGAGATCGAGCACGCGGGTCGCGTCGGCGGCCCGCAGCGCGGCGAGGATCGCGTCCCGGCGCTGCTCGGCGAGCGGCACCGGCTTTTCCTCTGTGTCGGTCGTCTCGTCGACGGCGTTGTCGACGTCCTCGACGTCCAGCCCGTCGCTCTCGGCGAGGCGCACCAGCTCCAGGCGCTCCATCGCCTCGCGGGTCAGGCCCCAACGGCGGGACAGATAGCGGCTGGTGATGAGCTTCTGCTCGGGGTGGTCGGCCAGCCAGCCGTCACCGGCGCGCAGCAGCTTGTCGACCTCGTCGGGAGCCACCCAGTAGTGCTTGGCGTCGTCGAGGACGGGCAGCAGGACGTACAGCTGGTTGAGCGCGTCGGCGAGCCGAAGCTCCCCTTCGAGGACGAGCCGCACATAGCGGGAGTCGCCCCACTCGGGGAACGCGGTGTCCAGTGCCACCGGCTCCGCCTCGACGGTGTCCCAGCCGAGGGGGCCGAACAGCTTGCCGACCAGCTCCGCCCCGCCGCGCGCCGGAAGCGCCGGCACCTCGATGCGCAGGGGCAGCGGCGCGGCGGCCCGCTCGGGCATCGCCTTGCAGCTCCCGCGCAGGGCGCTCTTGAAGACGGTGGAGAGCGCGACGGCGAGCAGCGAGGACGCGGCGTAGGGCCGGTCGTTCACATACTGCGCGAGCGCGGCGTCGGGGGCGCCGCCCCGGCCCTTGCCCTTGCCGCGGCGCACCAGCGCCACGGGGTCCACCTCGAGGAGGAGCGCGGCCGTGCACCGCTCGGCGGTGGCCTCGG
Organism: Streptomyces sp. NPDC059875; assembly: GCF_042731085.1. Classification (NCBI taxonomy): domain Bacteria; kingdom Bacillati; phylum Actinomycetota; class Actinomycetes; order Kitasatosporales; family Streptomycetaceae; genus Streptomyces; species Streptomyces sp. NPDC059875. The sequence continues at coordinate 16,006 of NZ_JBHWJZ010000046.1, read as the reverse complement.
GGTAGAGGACGTGCGCCGTGCCGTGCGAGGTGGAGAACGTCTGCGCGTTGTCGGGATGCTTGTGCAGCAGAAAGCCCAGATCGGTCGCGGGACGTTCGGGGGTGCCGGTCGTACTGATCGTCAGGAACACACGTCCGAGTATGGTCCGCCCATCCCGCTCCGACCAGGCATTTTCCTCAGCCCTCCGCGGGTCTCCCGGCATCGCCCGGGACATCCCCCAGGGCGGCGGCCAGCGCGGCGATCCGGTCGGGGCCGACGCGGCAGCAGCCGCCGAGCAGCCGGGCTCCGGCCGCCGGCCAGTCCCGCATCCTCCCGGGATCGAAGGATCCGCTCCCGCGCCACGCCCGGGCCCGGGCGTCCCACTCCTCACCGCTGTTGGGGTAGACGACCACCGGCTTCCCCGTCGCCGCGGCGGCGATCTCCACGGCCCGGCCCGCGTCCTCCGGCTCACAGCAGTTGACCCCGACCGCGATCACCTGGTCGTTGTCCGCGACGAGCCCGAACGCTTCCGTCAGCCCCTGCCCGGCGCGCGTCCGCTCGCCGGAGATCGTGTACGAGAGCCAGACCGGCACGCCGCATCGCTCGACGGCCCGGAGCAACGCCTCGGCCTCGTCGGTGTCAGGCACCGTCTCCAGGGCCAGCACATCCGGCTCCGCCGCCGCGAGGGTCTCGACGCGGGGCCGGTGGAACCGCTCCAGCTCGGCCACGGTCAGCCCGTACCGGCCGCGGTACTCGCTGCCGTCCGCGAGCATCGCCCCGTACGGGCCGATCGACCCGGCGACCCACACCTGCTCGGCGGCCCCCTCCGCCGCCGCCCGGGCCAGCTCCACACTGCGCCCGAGCAGCCGCGTCGTCTCGGCCCGGCCGATGCCGCGCCGGGCGAAGCCCTCGAAGGTGGCCTGGTAGCCGGAGGTGATCAGGACCCGGGCACCCGCCCGCACGTACGCCGTGTGCGCCGCCGCGATCTGCTCGGGCCCGTCGGCGAGCAGCCGGGCCGACCACAGCTCGTCGTGCAGGTCGCAGCCCTGGGCTTCCAGCTGGTTGGAGAGCCCGCCGTCGAGGACGAGCACGTCCTCGGCGAGCGCCTCGGCGAGTGTGCGCGCGGGTGCCATCGGGGTGCCCTTCGCTCAGCCCAGCTGGGACTGGACCTGGGCGGAGACCAGCTCCAGGTGGTCCAGGTCGTCGAGGTCCAGAACCTGGAGGTAGATCCTGGACGATCCGATCGCCGCGTACCGGCCGATCTTGTCCACGACCTCGGCGGGCGAGCCCGCCAGGCCGTTGGCCTTCAGCTCCTCCACCTCGCGTCCGATGGCCGCCGCGCGGCGGGCCACCTCGGCGTCGTCCTTGCCGACGCAGACCACGAGGGCGTTGGAGTACACCAGCTCGTCGGCCCGGCGGCCGGCGGCCTCAGCGGCGGCCCGGACCCGTCCGAACTGCCGCTCGCTGTCCTCCAGGGAGGCGAACGGGATGTTGAACTCGTCGGCGTACCGTGCGGCGAGACGCGGGGTGCGGCTCGCGCCGTGGCCGCCGATGAGCACCGGGATCCTGGCCTGGGCCGGCTTGGGCAGCGCGGGCGAGTCGACGAGCTCGTAGTACTCGCCCTCGTACGAGAAGGTCTTGCCGACCTCCGTGCCCCACAGTCCCGTGACGATCGCCAGCTGCTCCTCGAGCCGGGCGAACTTCTCCTTGGGGAACGGGATCCCGTACGCGCGGTGCTCCTCCTCGAACCATCCTGCGCCCAGGCCCAGTTCGACCCGGCCGCCGGACATCTGGTCGACCTGGGCCACCTGGATGGCCAGCACGCCCGGAAGGCGGAAGGTGCCGGCGGTCATCAGCGTGCCGAGGCGGATCCGCCTGGTCTCCCGGGCCAGCCCGGCCAGTGTGATCCACGCGTCGGTCGGTCCGGGCAGACCGTCGGCGGATCCCATGCTGACGTAGTGGTCGGACCGGAAGAAGGCGTCGAAGCCGAGGTCCTCTGTGGCCTTGGCGACCGTGAGCAGGGTGTCGTAGTCGGCCCCTTGCTGGGGCTCCGTGAAGATTCGAAGATCCATGCCTCCATCCTGCACCGCGAGGCGACGGTCAACCTCTCCGCCGCCGCCCGCTCCGGGGAGAACGCGCTCACTCCGGGGCGTGGGCATCACCGTTCTCGTCCGCGTCCATGGATCGCCCCGGGCGCCGGGCCGGAAAACGGACCTCGTTGCGGTCGATCTTCGCCGCCAGCGCGGCGAGCGGATCGATGCCGAGCCCGCCGCAGAACTGGAGCAGATACGCCAGCACGTCCGCGACCTCGTCCTCGACCCGGTGCGCCCGCTCCGGGTCGTCCATCACCCGGTCCGCCTCGTCAGGGGTCAACCACTGGAAGATCTCCAGCAGTTCGGCCGCCTCGACACTCAGCGCCGCGGCCAGGTTCTTGGGCCGGTGGTACGGCTGCCACTCCCGTGCGGCCGCGAACTCGGCCAGCCTGCGCTGCAATCCCGCCACATCCAGTTCTGTCACGGCATCAGGTCTAGCCCCCGCACACCGATGATTGCGAAACGGGGACAGTCCCCGTATTTTCCGGGAGTAACCGTGGACAGTCCCCGTTTAACTCTCGAGGAGATGCCCGAGCCATGAGTGAAACGACCGCAAGGAACACCACAGGACAGAGCCCGGCCATCCGGGCCGGCGCGGCCAACCGCCGCCCCGGCATGGTGCTGGCCGTCGTCCTCACCCTTCAGACGATGCTCGTCCTCGATGTGAACGTGGTGAACATCGCCCTCCCCGACCTCAAGGAGGCGCTCGGCTTCACACCCACCGGGCTCTCCTGGGTCCTCAGCTCCTACTTACTGCCCTTCGGCGGCCTGCTGCTGCTCGGCGGCCGCGCCGGAGACGTCCTCGGACACCGCCGCGGCCTGCTCATCGGCGTCACGGTGTTCACCCTCGCCTCGCTGCTCGGCGGCCTCGCCGACTCGGCGGGGACACTGCTCGCCGCCCGCGCCCTGCAGGGCGTCGGCGCCGCCGTCGCGGCGCCGACCGTGCTGGCGCTGATCGCGACCCACTTCACCGACGACACCTCCCGGGCCCGCGCCCTCGGCCTCTACGCGGCGGTCTCCGGCTCGGGCGCCGCCATCGGCCTGATCGGCGGCGGCCTGCTGACGGACTGGCTCTCCTGGCGCTGGGTGCTCTTCATCAACGTGCCGATCGGTGTCGCGCTGCTGATCGCGGCTCCGCTGTTCATCCACGAGACCGAGCGCAGGCCCGCCCGCTTCGACCTCGGCGGGGCACTGACCTCGACCGTCGGCACGACCGCGCTGGTCTACGGCTTCATCCGAGCCGCCGAGAGCGGTTGGGGCAACACCCTGACCCTCGGCTCCTTCGCCCTCGCGGTCGTCCTGCTCACCCTCTTCGTCCTCGTCGAGACCCACGCCAAGCAGCCGATCACCCCGCTGCGGCTCTTCGCCGACCGCAACCGCGCGACCGGCTATCTGTCGCTGCTGTTCGTCATGGCGGCCGGCAACGCGATGTTCTTCTTCCTGACCCAGTTCCTCCAGGAGGTCCGGGGCTTCACCCCGATCCAGGCGGGCCTGGCGTTCGTGCCGTTGGCCGCGCTGATCCTCGCCACGTCCGGCATCGCCGCCAAGGCGCTGCCCACGGTCGGCCCGCGGGTGCTGACCGCCGTCGGCGCCGCCGCCATCAGCGTCGGCCTGATCTGGTTCGCCCGGATCACCCCGGAGGCCGGATACGTCTCCGCCCTGCTCGGGCCGATGCTCGTCGCCGGACTGGGCATGGGCACCCTGCTCGTCGGCGTCACCACCATCCTGATGTCCGGCATCGCACCGGAGGAGACCGGCGCCGCATCCGGCCTGCTCAACGTGATGCAGCAGATCGGTGGCGCGCTCGGCCTGGCCATCATGGTCACGGTCTTCGGCACCGCGAGCCGCGGCGCGGCGGCCGAGGTCCCGACGGGTCTCGACGCCAAGGGCGCGGCGGACTTCGTCCTCACCGAGGGCGTCACGAGCGCGTTCGCCTGGGGCGCGGGATTCACCGCGCTCACCATCCTGCTGACCCTGATCATGCGCCCGGTCCCGATGCGTGGGGTCGAGGAGACCGGCGGGGAGGCAGGATAAAATCGGGGGCATACCCCGTTTCGGTGCCGCTGCCGTCGCCGACGGGAGCGGCCCCGTTCCCCGCACGGCGAGGAGAAGACAGCCCGATGCGCGCAGACGCCCGCCGCAACTACGAGCGACTTCTGTCCGAGGCCAGGAAGGCCTTCGCCCAACACGGCATCCACACCTCGCTCGACGACATCGCCCGGCAGGCGGGGGTGGGCAACGCGACGCTCTACCGCCACTTCCCGACCCGGGAGAGCCTGCTCGAGACCATGCTCCGCGACAGCATCTCCGAACTCGGCCGCACCGCCGAGGAGTTGCTGACCACGGAGCCGGCCGGAGCCGCGCTGGCGACCTGGGTGCGGGCGGCGGTGGCCCATGCCACCACGTACCGGGGCCTCGTGACGATGCTGATGGACAGCCTCAAGGACGAGACGTCCGAGCTGAACAACGCCTGTACGTCGATGCAGTCGTCCGGCCGGCAGCTGCTGGAGCGGGCGCAGCGGGCCGGGGAGGTACGGGACGACACCACGGCCTCCGGGCTGTTCGCGCTGATCGCCGCGGCGGCCTGGACCCGGGAGCACGCCCCCGAGGAGGCCGACCAGGTGCTGACCGTCCTCATCGACGGGCTGTGGCCACCACGGCGCTGACCGGCCGACCGGCCCACCCGCCCCGGCGGTCGGAGCCGAGCGCCTCCGCCGCACCGTCGCTCCATCCGTCAGCATCCGGTGCGGACTTGCTCGGTCGGGTGAATACCGGGCTCCTGGCGGGGCGCGTTCTGCCAGGCCAGTGACCGTGGCCCGACGCCCGTCGTTGGCTCGGGCGGAGCCGGACCGCCCGGCCCGCGCGCCGGCGGCCGCTGCCGGTGCGTCGTTCTCACGTGTGGCCCCTCCCCCGTGGGAAGGGCCTGGGCCGAGGAGGCCGCCATGTCCCAGGAAGCCGCGCCCGAAAGGGCGATGCCCGAGCAGCCGGTGCAGCAGTCCGTGCCCGAGCAGAAGGGCGCCGGCGCCCCCAAGGGCCTGCTGCAGCAGATGGAGGAGCTGATGGCGGCGCTCACCGCCGATCTGTCGCAGCTCGACGCCGACCTTCAGTCCTCGGCGGACCGCCAGGACACGCGCTCGGAAGACGAGCCCTTCACCGACTGACAGCGCTCCGGCCGCCCACCGCCCGTTGCCACGGCCGGCGTTCCCGCGGTTCCCGTTCATGACGGCCCCGCCGGGCCCGCTCGTCCCCGGGCGGCATCGGGCGGCCGGTCCCGCTCCCGTACGGCGAGCCGGCGCAGCATCCCCCGCACCCGGTCGTTCGACTCGTCGGCGGCGTCGATCGCCTCGATGCACTGCCAGTACAGCCCCTCCTCGTCGGTGACACAGGCCACCCCGACGAGGGCGATGCCCACCTCTCCGAGGAGCGCGCTCAGCGCGGTCAACGCCACGCGCGTGTCCCCCACTTCGGTGAGCTGAGCGGCTCTCAATCCGCCCGTACGCAGCGCGGGATGGTCGACCACCCCGCGCCCGCCCCCGATCTCGCTCAACCCGCGTGCCTCGCCTCGCAGTTCCAGCGGTCCGCACAGCGCGAGATGGCTCCCTATCGCCTGGGCGAGAGCCTGCGCCTGCCAGGCCTCCGCCACGATGTCCAACGCTTCCCTGCTCCGCGCCAGCGCGTTCCGCCCCGCCGCGATCAGTCGCTCCGCTTCCATGTACGCCGCCCCCGTTCGTACGACTTACTGCCCACTCACTCCACTACCCAGAGTGAAGGCGCCTGAGCCCAAACTCCAGAGGAATTCGGAAATCTGTGGACAGGAAGCTCGACGGGGAAAACGCGCTCACTCCGAAGAGTGACGATCACCGTTCTCGGTGGCGTCCACGGGCCGTCCCGGGGCCCGCTGACGGGTCAGCGGATCTCGTTCCGGTCGACCTTCGCCGCCGACAAGGCCCGCGAACTCGACCTGCCCGCACGGCAGTCCCCCTTCCGCCCCTCCCGTCACGGCGCCAGATCCACGACCGACACCCCGGGCGTCTCCCTCGCGCTCGCCGCGGCCGTCTCCCCGACGGTCGCCACGAGCCTGATGTGCCCACCGGCGCAGATGGTCGTGGCGAGGCCGAGCAGTTCCCGGAGCTGACGTCGATCCAGCCCCCGATCGCAGCCGTCCGCGAGGACGGTCAGTGTCCGCATGGCGTCCGGCACTTCGGCGAGTTGGTCCATGGCGAGCACGCCCGGACCGGTGAGGAGGACCAGGGCCAAGGCGAGATAGCGCAGCTCCCCGTCACCGAGCCGTCCCAGCGGGGTGGCCATCGGGCCCGGGCCCGGCGGGGCGGGCAAGGTACCCGCGCCCGCCCCGGCGCGCGCCGCCGCGCGCTCCGCCACCGCGCGCTCCAGCACCGCCCGTACCCTCCCGTCCGGGAGCTCCTCGACACCGACCCCCGTGACCGGCCCGGCGCAGCCGGCGCCCGCGACCGAGGCCAACCGGGCGTGCCGGCGCGGGCAGTCGGTACGCGTGCGGTGCAGCACCTCCGCGAGGTTGTCGCAACCACGCCGCAACCGCCCCTCGCCCGCCGGCACCGGCGCGCGCATCAGCTCCGGCCGGGGATCGCAGGCGAAGACCGAACGCAGCGCGACCACCACCTGCTCGGCCGCCGCCAGGACCTCCAGCTGCCCCTTCGTCTTGCCCGCGACCCGCAGGGGCAGCAGGGCCGTGCCCAACAGGTCGTCGGGGAACGGCGCGCGCGTGACGGGGGTGGCTCCGGCGGTGTGCCACTCGGCCTGGACGGCGTCGCGACCCGGGTCGCGGAGTGCGGTGGTGAGCAGCGTACGGCCGCGGCAGGTGAGCCGTTCGCCGACGATCCGGAGCCGGGGTTCGGCCTGTACGGCGATGTCGAGGTGGACGGGGCCGGCCGGGCCGTCGACCGTGCACCCGATCCTGAACCCCCGCCTCCCCTGGGCGTCGGGCCTGGCCCGCTCGGGGACGCAGTCGGCCGCGTCGGGAAAGGCGGTGGCCAGGTCGTCGCCCGCGCCCAGCCGCGCCAGCGCCTCGTACGCACGTAACGCGCTGGACTTCCCGCTCCCGCTCGCCCCGGTGAACAGCGTCACGGGTCCGAGGGGGTGGACGGCGGCGCGGTGCGCGGCGAAGGCCGAGAGGCGCAGTTCGGTGACGGCGGGGCGGGCGGGTCGCCGCGCGGAGCCGCCCATGAGCTGCCGAAGCACGTCGCGCGAGGGGTCGTGCGGGGAGTCGCGCACGGGAGCGGGACCGGGAACGAGCGTGGAGACGGAGGTGGAAGCGGAGGTGGCGGAGGCATCGGAATCGGGCGCAAGGCCGCCGGTGGAGTGCATGCTCGGACCGTATGCAGGCCGTTGTATGACGAACCGTTACGCCGTGATGACCTTCCTACGATCGAGGGACCGCGACCCCCGCGCCGTCGTGCTCCGACTCCGGCGCGCCCTCGACCTCGGTGCCGGCCGGGGTCAGCAGGAACACATTGCGGTCCACCCGGTGCATGGCGCTGCCGAGCCCGAACACGACACCGCTGCTGAAGTCCAGGATGCGCTTGGCGACTTCGGTGTCGGCGCCGGTCAGGTCCAGCAGCACCGGGATCTGGGCGATGAGGTATTCGGCGACCTCGCGGGCGTCGGCGAAGACCTGCACGCGCAGGACGACCATGCGCCGCTGCTCCGCGGCCTCGTACGGGTCGGGCATCGCGCGGTGGTCGACCCTCGACGGCCATTCGTCACGGCCGCGCAGGGGCACGACCTGGGCGAGGCCCTCCCACTGCTCGTCGGTGACGTCGTACCTCTCGTACCTACTCATGCGCCCATCCTCCCGCCCCTCACCCGTTCGGCCCAACAGCGACACGGCACGACTCTGCAGCAGGTCAGTCAGCGTTCGACCGGCAGCCCGCGCGGCTCCTTGATCCGCTTCATGATGATCTGCGAGTTGACCTCGGTGACCCCGGTCAGCGAGGTCAGCCGCTCGATCCAGAGGCGTTCGTACGCTGCGAGGTCGGCGACCGCGATCCGCAGCAGGCAGCCGGGGCTGCCGAAGAGGCGGTGCGCCTCGATGACGTCGGGGATGTCCCGCAGCGCCTCCTCGAAGGCCTCGACGGTCTCCCGGTCGCGCCGGACCTCGATCGAGACGAGCACCTCGAAGCCCCGTCCGACCGCTGCGGGATCGATGACCGCGCGATACCCCTGGATCACCCCGTCCTCCTCCAGCTGCCGCACCCGCCGCAGGCAGGCGGAGGCGCTGAGACCGATGCGCTGGGCGAGCTCCAGGTTGGTCAGCCGACCGTCCTCCTGAAGCTCGCGCAAGATACTGCGGTCGATGCTGTCCATCACACAATTATGCACGATGGAATTCACAATTCCGGGGCCGAATTCGCAATCACATTCCATACAAGCTGACCTATCGTTGCGAGGGCGACGACCTTCGACCTCCGGGACAGACAGACATGCAGTGGACACGCGACGACCGGCCCCGCCGGATCACCCTCATCAGCACCGGCGGCACCATCGCCAGCCGCTGGCAGGGCACCGGGTACGCCGCCGACGCGTCCGGCGACGACGTCCTGGCGACCTCCGCCCTCCCCGAGGGCGTGACGGTCGAGGTCGTGGACCTGTTCAACGTCAACAGCTCCCGGATGACCAGCGCCCGCCAGCTGACGCTGCTGCGCGCGGTCCACGCGGCCCTCGCCGACCCCGGCGTGGACGGCGTCGTGGTCACGCACGGCACGGACACCCTGGAGGAGTCGGCGTTCTTCCTGGACCTCCACCACTCCGACCCGCGACCGGTGGTCTTCACCGGCGCACAGCGCCCCCTCGGTACGGGCGACGGCGACGGCCCGGGCAATGTGTACGACGCCCTCCAGGTCGCCGCGTCGGTACGTGACCTCGGCGTGCTCGTCGTCTTCGACGGCCGGGTCCACGCGGCGCGCGGCACGGTGAAGTCGCAGACCCTGGCGGCCGACGCGTTCTCCGACCCGTCCGAGCACGACCTCGGGAAGGTCGGCTTCGGCAGCGTGGACATCCGCCGCACCCCCGACCGGCCCACGCCGCTGCCGCTGCCCGCCGCGGCCACCGCTCCGCGGGTCGACATGGTCATGCACCACAGCGACGGCGACCCGCTCTTCCTCGACACGTCCGTCGCCGCGGGCGCCCAGGGCGTCGTCCTGGTCGGCACCGGCGCGGGCAACGCCACCCCCGAGATAGCCGAGGCCGTCGAGAGGGCGGTCGCCCAGGGCACTCTGGTCGCCCTCAGCACCCGGGTCGCCGCCGGTCCGGTCGCGGAGATCTACACGGGCGGCGGGGCCGTGGACCTGGTGGCCGCGGGCGCCGTGCCGACCGGCTCGCTGCGCGCGGGGCAGGCCCGGATGGCGGTCCTGGCGACCCTCCTGTCCGACGTCACCCCGGACCGTCGCCCCGCGCTGCTGCACGGCCTGCTGAACGGCCCCACCAGGGCCGAACCCGCCCTGACGGCGGCCGGCTCCCGCTTCTCCGGCGGCTCCTGACCACGCGCCGGCGTCCGTCCCCTTCCCCTCCCCCGACGGACGCCGGCCCTCCTTCCTTCCTCCTCCCGGCGGGCTCACCCGCCCGGGCACCTCGCTGTGCCCTCCACACCCTCCCCTCCCCTGAAGGCACTGACCTCGATGAAGACTGTCTCCCGCCATGAGCACGACCTCCTCGGAGAGCGGGAGGTGCCCGCGGACGCGTACTGGGGCATCCACTCCCTGCGCGCCATGGAGAACTTCCCGATCACGGGAACGCCGATCTCCGTCTACCCCCAGCTGATCGACGCGCTGGCCGCCGTCAAGGAGGCCGCGGCGCTGGCCAACGAGGAGCTGGGCCTGCTCGCCCCGGAGAAGGCGGCCGCCATCGTCGCCGCCTGCCGGGAGATCCGTACCGGGAAGCTGCACGACCAGTTCGTCGTCGACGTCATCCAGGGCGGCGCCGGCACCTCGACGAACATGAACGCCAACGAGGTGATCGCCAACCGCGCCCTCGAACTCCTCGGCCACGCCAAGGGCGACTACGGGCACCTGCACCCGAACGAGGACGTCAACCTCAGCCAGTCCACCAACGACGTCTACCCGACCGCAGTCCGGATCGCGGCGATCACGGCGGTCCGCGGACTGCTCCAGGCCACGGCCGTGCTCCAGGACGCGTTCGCGGCGAAGGCCGTGGAGTTCCGCGACGTCCTGAAGATGGGGCGCACCCAGCTCCAGGACGCGGTGCCCATGACGCTGGGCCAGGAGTTCTCCACGTACGCGGTGATGCTGGACGAGGACCGCAACCGGCTGGCCGAGGCGGTCGAGCTGATCCACGAGATCAACCTCGGCGCCACCGCCATCGGCACGGGCCTCAACGCCCCCGCCGCCTACGCGGAGACGGCCCGCCGCCACCTCTCCGAAATCACCGGGATGCCTCTGGTGACCTCCGCCAACCTGGTGGAGGCGACGCAGGACTGCGGCGCGTTCGTCCAGCTCTCCGGTGTCCTCAAGCGCCTCGCGGTCAAGCTCTCCAAGACCTGCAACGACCTGCGGCTGCTGTCCTCCGGCCCGCGCGCCGGCCTGAACGAGATCAACCTCCCCGCCGTACAGGCCGGGTCGAGCATCATGCCCGGCAAGGTCAACCCGGTGATCCCCGAGGTGGTCAACCAGGTCGCCTTCGAGGTGATCGGCAACGACATCACCATCACGATGGCGGCGGAGGGCGGCCAGCTCCAGCTCAACGCCTTCGAGCCGGTCATCCTGCACTCCCTGGCGAAGAGCATCACCTCGCTGCAGGCGGCCTGCCTCACCCTGGCCGAGCGCTGTGTCGCGGGCATCACGGCCAACACCGACGAGCTGCGCGCCACGGTGGAGAACTCGATCGGCCTGGCCACGGCCCTCAACCCGCACATCGGCTACACGGCGGCCACGGCCATCGCCAAGGAGGCCCTCCTCACGGGGCGCGGCGTCGCGGAGCTCACCCTGGAGAAGGGCCTGCTGCCCGCGGCGCGGATCGCGGAACTGCTCACCCCGGAACGCCTGACGGGCCCCTCGCAGCCACTCCGCTAGCCGCTCCGGGGCGGTCCGACCGGGAGGGCCGCAGGGCGGGAGGGTATTCCCGCGGATCCATCGGAGTTCCTATGCCGACCATTGGATTCTCCATTGGAAACCCGTCGGCGACGGGCATAGCTTCGAGGACATCGCCGCACCGACGATCCGGACCCCGAGTGTCCGCACTCACTGAAGGGTCTCCGTGCGGCGGTGCCCATCCCCGGGCGCCTCGGCGCCCCGCCCCCTCGGAGTGACTCACCATGTCGAAGATCCTTTTCGTGATGACCGGCGCCGACCACTGGACTCTCGCCGACGGCACCAAGCACCCGACCGGTTTCTGGGCCGAGGAGGCGGCCGCGCCGTACGAGGCGTTCAAGGCCGCCGGCCACGAGATCGTCGTCGCCACCCCCGGCGGGGTCGTCCCCACGGTCGACCGGAGCAGCCTCGCCCCCGAGTTCAACGGCGGCCAGGAGGGCGCCGACCGGATCGCCGCCGTCCTCGCCTCGATCTCCGAGCTCCAGCACCCGATCACCCTCGAGGACGTGAACCTCGAGGAGTACGCGGCCGTCTTCTACCCCGGTGGCCACGGCCCCATGGAGGACCTCGCCGTCGACCGGGCCTCGGGGCGGATCCTGATCGACGCCCTCGACTCGGGCAAGCCGCTCGCCGTCGTCTGCCACGGCCCGGCGGCGCTCCTCGCCGCCGTCAAGGACGACGGCACGAACGCCTTCGCCGGCTACCGGGTCGCCGCCTTCACCGACGAGGAGGAGACCCAGTCCGGCTTCGCCGACAAGGCCCAGTGGCTGCTGGAGTCCCGACTGGTCGAGGCGGGCGTCGACGTACAGGTCGGCGAGCCCTGGGCACCGAACGTCGTCATCGACCGCAACCTCGTCACCGGCCAGAACCCGTCCTCCTCCGCCCCGCTCGCGGTCGAGGTCCTCAAGAAGCTCGCCTGACCACGGGCGTGTCCCAGCCGGCGGCGGCCCCTCACTCGCCGGCGGCCTCCCGGGCGATGCGGTCGAACTGGGCACCCATCGCCTCGGCGAGCGCCTGAGCGGCCGACAACGGGCGGACCATGACGGTGAAGTCGTCGATCCGCCCGTCCTCGTCGAAGTGGAGGAAGTCGCAGCCCTGGATGCGACGGCCGTTCACGGTCGCGGTGAAGACGAGGGCGTGGTCGCGCCCGTCGGGGTTCGCGATCTCCCGGACGTACGTGAAGTCCTCGAAGACACGCAGTACGCCACGGAGGATCGCCGCGGTGATCGCCTTCCCCTCGTACGGCTTGAACGCGACCGGGCTGGTGAACACGACCTCCTCGGCCAACAGCGCGGCAACGGCGTCCGCGTCACGGTTCTCGACAGCCTTGCGGAACGGGTGCATGAGCCCTCGCATACTCAACTAATTGAATAGGTGAGGGGAGGCTATGACCGCGGTGGGGTGTTGTCCAGCCCCGATGACGCCCACAGCCGGCAAGTGGGCACGCTCCCGCCGGACATCTCGGCGTGGCTGCTGCTGAAGGCACCGACCGACGTACCTCGGGACTGACGGGCCCGGCGGCACGTGGGCGTCATGTGGTCGCCTCCGCCGCCAGGTCCGGGAGGGACGGCGGGGCGCCCGCGGCCATCCGCAGGCTCACGGTCATGGTCAGCCCACCGCCAGGGGTGTCCTCTGCCGTCAGTGTGCCGCCCATCGCCTCCACGAAGCCCCGCGCCACCGCCAGACCGAGGCCGACACCCGCGCCGCGCGGAGCGTCGCCGTAGCGCTGGAAGGCGCCGAATATGCGGTCCTTCGCCTCGTCGGGGACGCCGGGGCCCCGGTCGACGACCCGTAGTTCGACGCGGTCGGCCAAGGCGCTCGCCGCGACGAGGACGGGCTGCCCGGGAGGGCTGTACTTGACGGCGTTCTCGACGATGTTGGCGACGGCCCGTTCCAGCAGACCGCGGTCGACGGCCACCATCGGGAGCGTCTCGGGGATGTCGAGGTCGACGCTGTCCTCGGGAACGCCGAGGAGAGCGATGGGCACGACCTCGTCGAGGTCGGTCTCGCGGATGACGGCGGTGACGGTTCCGGTCTCCAGGCGGGAGACGTCCAGCAGATTGCCGACGAGATGGTCGAGGCGGTCGGCGCCCTCCTCGATGCCTTCGAGGAGTTCGGCCCGGTCGTCCTCCGACCATTCGACGTCGTCGGAGCGCAACGACGAGACCGAGGCCTTGATGCCGGCGAGCGGCGTACGCAGGTCGTGGCTGACGGCGGCGAGGAGCGACGTACGGATCTTGTTGCCCTCCGCGAGCTTCCTGGCCTCCTCCGCCTCCCCGAGGAGCCGCTGCCGGTCGAGGACGACGGCCGCCTGGGCGGCGAAGGCACCGAGGACGCGCCGGTCCTCCGCGGGCAGCACCCGGCCCGTCAGCGCGAGGGCCAGGTGGTCCCCGACCGGCATCTCCACGTCCGCCTCCTCCGGGCGATCGGCCGGCCGGTGACCGACGACCGCGACGCAGGACCACGGCTCCGCCTCGTCAGGACGTTCCAGGAGGGCGACCGACTCCATGGAGAAGGTCTCCCGTACCCGCTCGAGCAGCGCTTCGAGCGTCGTCTCGCCACGCAGCACGCTGCCGGCGAGGAAGGACAGCGTCTCCGACTCGGCCCGCAGGCGGGCGGCCTGATGCGTACGGCGCGCGGCCACATCCACGACCGAGGCCACCGAGATCGCCACCCCCACGAAGATCACCAGGGCGACGATGTTGCGCGGGTCGGCGATGGTGAGCTGGTGGATCGGCGGGGTGAAGAACCAGTTCAGGAGCAGGGAGCCGACGGCCGCCGACGCCAGGGCGGGCTTGAGTCCACCCAGCAGAGCGGCCGCGACGGTGAGGGTGAGGTAGAGCAGGACGTCGTTGGCGAGGCCCACGTCGGGGGCGGCGGTGCTGAGCAGCACAGTGAGAAGGGCCGGGCCGACGAGGCCGACGAGCCAGCCCCAGATGGTCCGGGACCGGCCGAGCCGGGCGCCTCCGGTGACGGGCAGCCTGCGGCCCTTGGCGGCCTCGTCGTGGGTGACGATGTGGACGTCGAGGTCGGGTCCGGATTCGCGGGCGACGGTCGCGCTGACACCGGGGCCGAACAGGTACTGCCAGGAACGGCGCCGGCTCACGCCGAGCACGATCTGGGTGGCGTTCACCCCGCGCGCGAATGCGAGCAGCCCGGCGGGGATGTCGTCGCCGACGACGTGGTGGAAGGTGCCGCCCAGGTCCTCGACGAGGGTGCGCTGGACCGCCAGCTCTTTCGGCGACGCCGAGGTCAGACCGTCACTGCGCGAGATGTAGACGGCGAGGACCTCGCCGCCGGCCCCCTTCTCGGCCAGCCGCACGGCGCGGCGTATCAGGGTCCGCCCCTCCGGACCGCCGGTGAGGCCGACGACGATCCGTTCCCGGGAGCCCCAGATCGTGGAGACGCGGTGCTCGGTCCGGTACTCCTGCAGGTACTCGTCGACCCGGTCGGCCGTCCACAGCAGGGCCAGCTCACGCAGGGCGGTCAGGTTGCCGGGGCGGAAGTACTTGGAGAGGGCGGCGTCGACCTTGTCGGGCTTGTAGATGTTGCCGTGCGCCATACGGCGGCGCAGCGCCTGGGGCGACATGTCGACCAGCTCGATCTGGTCGGCGCGCCGGACGACCTCGTCGGGGACGGTCTCCTTCTGCCGGATGCCCGTGATGGCCTCGACGACGTCCCCGAGAGACTCAAGGTGCTGGATGTTGACGGTCGACACGACGTCGATGCCGGCCGCGAGCAACTCCTCGACGTCCTGCCAGCGCTTGGCGTTCCGCGAGCCCGGGACGTTCGTGTGCGGCAGTTCGTCGACGAGCGCGACGGTGGGCCGCCGCGCCAGGACGGCGTCCACGTCCATCTCCGTGAAGGACGTCCCCCGGTACTCGATCGTCCGGCGCGGAATCATCTCCAGGCCGTGCAGCATCACCTCCGTACGCGGCCGGCCGTGGTGCTCCACGAAGGCGACGACGCAGTCCGTACCGCGTTCGACGCGCCGGTGCCCCTCGGAGAGCATGGAGTACGTCTTGCCGACGCCCGGCGCGGCTCCCAGGTAGATACGGAGCTTTCCGCGTCCCATGTCCTGCGTCTCTCCTACGGTTCGAACCGGTAGCCCATACCGGGTTCGGTGATCAGATAGCGGGGATGCGACGGGTCCAGTTCCAGTTTGCGTCGCAGCTGGGCCATGTAGACCCGCAGATAGTTCGTCTTGGTGCTGTAGCTCGGGCCCCAGACCTCCTGCAGCAACCTCCGCCGGCTGACGAGCACACCGGGGTTGCAGATCAGTATTTCCAGCAGATGCCATTCGGTCGGTGTGAGCCGTACGTCCCGGTCCGCACGCCGGAGCCGCTTCGCCATCAGGTCGACGGTGAAGTCCTCGGTCGTGACCAGGTGGTTGGTGTGCGGCGCGGGTGCTGTCTCCTCCGTGCGCCGGGTGGCGGCCCGCAGCCGGGCCAGGAGCTCGTCCATGCTGAAGGGCTTGGTCATGTAGTCGTCGGCGCCCGCGTCGAGGGCACGGATCTTGTCCTCGGAACCGCTGCGCGCCGAGAGGACGAGCACGGGGGAACGGCTCCACCGCCGCAACGCCTTGATGACGTCGATGCCGTCCATGTCGGGCAGCCCCAGGTCGACGATCAGCACGTCCGGCGGCTCGGCGGCGGCGAGGGAGAGTGCCGTGGCACCGTCCGGCGCCGAGTCCACCACGTAGTGGCGCGCCTGCAGGTTGATCACCAGAGCTCGTGCGAGCTGTGAGTCGTCCTCGACCACCAGCACCCGCGTCATCGGCGTGCTGCCTTCCTCTTGTACGTGCAGTTCGTGTCGTCCGACGTGCCGCGGGAGCCGGCGGGCCCGGGTCGTTCC